>NZ_JAQPZP010000002.1:0-390626 GCF_037619215.1 Leucobacter sp. USCH14 | reverse complement strand
CGAGCCCGACCGGGCGCACCCGCATCGACCGACCACCGAGCCGAGTGAGGTTCACGCAGATCAGACCGCCAGACGCGAACCCGCCTCCCGACCCCGACCCGCCTCCCGACCCGTCACCCGCTGCGGCTCCCGGCCCGAGCCCGGCGGCCGCGCGGAGCAGCCCTGACGACGCACGGCACCCCTTCTGACCACCGCGCAATCCGAAGTCCACCTAGGGTGGATCGAGTGAGCCCGAACGCAGCACCAGATGACGCTCCCCCGGCATCTCCGAAGCGCCGGAGGACGCGTCGTCTCCTCGGCGTCGTGGCTGCGAGCATCGTGCTCCTGCTCGCGATGGCGTACGCGATCATCTGCGCCATCGCTCCGTTGCCCGAGCCGGTCGTGACGCTCGACGAGCCGACGAGCGCGCGATTCGCCGCCGCCGACACCCAGGTGCAGCAGGCGGTCGACGCCGAGACCGAGCCGACGGCGGTGGGCTGGCTCCACGAAGACGAGGTCTGGACGAACTCGCGGTCACCCGCTCCGATCGCAAGCATCTCGAAGCTCGTCACCGTGCTCGTCGTGCTCGACGCGCAACCAGTGGCTGCGGGAGCCGACGGGCCGGTGCACGTGTGGACCGCCGAAGACGCGGCGCGACAGGCGGAATACCTCGCCGACAACGGCGTCGCGTTTCCCATTCCGATCGGCACGGAGGTGACGGCGCGCCAGATGCTGCAGCTCGCGCTGGTTCCATCGGCGAACGACTTCGCCACGGCCTACGCCTACTCGGTGTTCGGCGACAACGAGGCGTTCCTCGCAGCCGTGCGTGCGTGGCAGGAACGCGAGAGCCTGACGTCGCTGACGCTGTTCGAGCCCACCGGCATGGACGAGCGCAACGCGGCATCCGCTTCGGATGTGCTGCGGATCGCCCGCCTGGCGCTCGAGAACGAGACGATCGCGGAGATCGTGGCGATGCCCCAGGTCTCGCTTCCGTGGGGCGTCGGCACCCTGGAGAGCACGAACCCCCTGTACGGCGCGCTCGACGGCGTCGTCGGCGTGAAGACCGGGCGCACGAGCACCGCGGGGTATAACCTCGCCGCAGCGCGCACGAGCGATGCGCTGGGGCGCGACGTCGTACAGATCTCGGTCGTGCTGGGGCGTGAGTCCGCCGAGGATCGCCTTCGGTCGAGCCTCACAATGCTCTCCGCACTGGATGCTGCACCCCAGCGACTCACCATCACCGCCCGAGGCGAACGACTCGGCACGGCGACGACGGTCGACGGCGTCGAGATCCCGATCCTGTCGGACGACGATGCGGAAGCCGTACTGCTGCCGGGCGAAGCGGCGACCCGTACCGCGGTACTCGAACGGGGCGGGTTCTCGGCGGCGGGAGAACCCGACGCCGGGCTCACGGGGGCGGACGCCGAAGCCGGTCGGATCATCGGCGAACTGCGCATCTCCGTCCCGAACGATCCGAACCACTCGGACAACTCGAACAACCGGAACGATGCCGCGGTGGACCTCGTCACCGGATCCGACATCGTCGCTCCGAGCTACGGGTGGCGCCTCACCCACCCGCGCGAGCTCTTCACCTGGAGCTGATGCGTCGGTGCACTGACGCGGCTCCTCGCGTCACCCTCAATCGAGAAGCGCACCCGCGGCGAGTCGACGCACGACGCCCGTGAGATGGTTCACGCCCGCGACGAGGTCGGCCTCCTCGGTGAACTCGTCCAGGCTGTGCGAAATGCCCGCGACGCTCGGCACGAAGAGCATCACCGTGGGCACGGAGTCCTTCATGTTCGTCGAATCGTGACCGGCGACGGTCATCACCCGGTCGTGCGCGAGCCCGAGCTCGTCGGCGACTTCGCGGGCCAGTTCCACGCCGGACTCCGGGTAGGGATTCTGATCCCAGCTGTGCTCCGCGGTGACGGTGATCTCCACGCGATCCTCGCGCTGCACCCGCTCGATCGTGCGCTGCAGCGACGCGTGCGCCGCGCGGATCACGTCCGCGCTCGGCGAGCGCAGGTCGAGCAGCAGCTGCACCTGACTCGCGACGACGACGGGAGAGTTCGGGTACACGTTGAGCTCGCCGCACGCGGTGTGCAGTGCGCCGGGCGCGAACTCGTCCACGAGCTCGCGCGCGGCCACCACGAGCCTGGCGGCTCCGAGCAGCGCATCGCGGCGGTCGGACATGAGGGTCGATCCGCTGTGCGCCTGGGCCCCGGTCACGGTGAACTCGAACTTGTGCGCCGCCCAGGTCGCATTCACGAGGCCGATCGTGACCCCGTCCTCCTCCATGCTGCGCCCCTGCTGCACATGGATCTCGGCGTACGAGGCGACCTCGCGGCCCGTGTCGCCGCCGAAGACACCGCCGTCGCCGCGTTCACCGAGCGCATCGAGCGCCGCGGCCACGGTCACACCGTTCGGGTCGGTCGTCGCGAGCGCCGTCTCGAGCGGCATCTTGCCCGTGAAGACCGAGCTCCCCATCATCGAGGGCTTGAAGCGCGAGCCCTCCTCGTTGAACCAGTTGACGACCGCGAGATTGCACCGCGCCGCAGACGGGTCCGTGCGCAGCTCATCGGCGACGCGGAAGCACGCGTGCGCCGACGCCATCACGCCGAACGCGCCGTCGAAGCGACCAGCCGTCGGCTGCGAGTCGAGATGCGACCCGGTGAGCACGTACGGCGCACCGGGCACGAGCTCGAGCAGACCGAACTGGTTGCCGGCGGCGTCGCGCTCGACGGTGAACCCGTGCTGCTCGAGCAGCTGCGCGAACCAGGCGCGCTGCTCGCCGTCGGCCGCCGTCGCGGCCTGCCGGTCGACGCCGTTCGTTCCGGGTACCGCGCCGAAGCGGGAATGCACGGCCCAGTCTGCGAGGAATGCGTCGTCGTGCTGCTGCGTCATGGTCATCCTTACGTGCGAGAGAAGCGGGGATCCTCCGAGCGCGAGCGTGCGCGCCCGGGGCGGGAAGAGAGTCCGGTCAGGATCGTGAGTCGTAGCTCAGCGCACCGCCGAGCACCGTGGCGACGATGTCGAGGTCGGCGACGCGCGGGGCGGTCAGCGGCGAGGCGGAGAACACGGTGAAGTCGGCGAGCTTGCCGCGCTCGAGCGTGCCCTTATCGGCGAGCTGCCCGGTCGCGCGCGCCGCCCACTCGGTGTGCGTGCGGAGCGCCTCCTCCGGCGTGATCGCCTCCGCCGCGCCCAGCACGGTGTCCTTCTCCGTGCGGCGGTCGATGGCGGCCTGCATGCCGCGCCGCAGGTTGTTGTCGGCGACCGGCAGGTCGGAGGATCCGGCGAGCACGATTCCGGCGTCGATCACCGACCGCCCGCGGTACAGCCAGTCCTCGCGATCGCGACCCACCCGATCCGCCATCTGATCGCCGAAGGCGCTGATGAAGCCCGCCTGCGGCGTGACCGCGACCCGCAAGCGCCCGGCGCGCTCCACCTGGTCGGGTCGCGCGATGCCGAAGTGCTCGATGCGGCACGGAACGTCGCGACGCCCGTAGCGATCCTGCGCCTCCTCGATGAGGTCGAGTGCGAGGTCGATCGCGGCATCGCCGATGGCGTGCAGCGCGAGCGGCCAGCCCGCACGGTACGCGCCGAGGGCGCGCTCGCGGTACACCTCGGGCTCGTCGAGGAGATACCCGGTGTTGTGCTCGTGGCCGCAGTAATCCTCGGTGACCGCAGCCGTCGCGCCGAGCAGCGACCCGTCGAGGAAGACCTTCACGTGCCCGAAGCGCACGGCGTCATCGCCGAACCCGGCGCGGATGCCGAGGTCGAGGCCGGCGCCCTCGCCCTCGCGCGCGAAGTCGGAGGCGTGGCCGCTGAGCGGGCGGAGGGCGTCGATCGCCGGCATCAGCTGGGCCCGAGCGTGCAGCCGACCGCGCTCGGACGCCGCCTGGTACGCGGCGACCTCGATGGGGCTGTGGCCGATCCACCCGCCGCCGACCCCGGCCTCCGTGAAGCTCGTGATGCCCTGCGCGGCATACCGACTCGTCGCCGCTTCGAGTGCTTCGACGAGACGCTCGGTCGAGTACGGCAGCAGCAGCGCCTGCACGAGGCCCTGTGCCGCTTCTTCGAGCAGTCCGGTCGGAGCGCCCTGCGCATCGCGCACCACGACTCCCCCGGTCGGGTTCTCGAAATCGGCATCGAGCGCCCCGACGAGCCGGAGCGTCGCGGTGTTCGTGATCGAGGCGTGCCCCGAGGTGTGGCGCAGGTACAGCGGACGGCCGCCCGTGATCTCGTCGAGGCGATCGATATCGGGGAAGGCTCCGCCGTGATGCGCCTGGTTGAAGCCCGTGCCGTGCACCCAGGCGTCGGAGTCCCCGAGCGCATCGAGGCGATCGACCTCTTCCGAGATCTGCGCGTACAGCGCATCGAGTCCGCGCGTCACGCTGAGATCGATGGAGGTCAGCCCGAGGCCCCACCACGCGGTGTGGCAGTGCGCGTCGATGAGCC
Source organism: Leucobacter sp. USCH14 (assembly GCF_037619215.1). Classification (NCBI taxonomy): domain Bacteria; kingdom Bacillati; phylum Actinomycetota; class Actinomycetes; order Micrococcales; family Microbacteriaceae; genus Leucobacter; species Leucobacter sp. USCH14. The sequence continues at coordinate 386,189 of NZ_JAQPZP010000002.1, read as the reverse complement.
CGGGGGTGATGCAGGCGTCTCCGAAATCGTGCGTCTCGGCGGCGCTCAACCCGGCGATCTCCTCGTCGAAACCGACGATGCGGCCGTTGATGACGCCCACCGAGGTCGCCGACGGTCGTTCGGGGTGCATGGTGAGGATCTCACGGGCGGTGAGGATCATATCGAGGTGCATGGCGGTTCTCCTCAGGCTGCGATCTCGGTGGCTGCGGGCGGCATGACGCTCTCGTCGATGAGCACGTGGATGAGCGCCGGGCTCTCTGCGGCGAGCGCACGATCGAGAGCCGGAGCGAAGTCCTCCGTGCGCTCCACCCGCTCGCCGTGCCCGCCGAACGCGCGCATCCACTCGGCGAAGTCGGGGTTCGCCATTCGGGTGCCCGATGGGCGACCGGGGTAGTGCTTCTCCTGATGCTGCACGATCGTGCCGTAGATGCCGTTGTCGACCACGATCACCAGCGGCGCACCCCCGTGGGCGAAGGCGGTCGCGAGCTCCTGCCCGTTCATCATGAAATCGCCGTCGCCGCACACGGCGACCACGCGACGGTCGGGGAAGGCGAGCGACGCCGCGACTGCAGCGGGCACCGCGAGGCCCATGGCGCCGTTGCGCGCACCGACCAGGCTCGCGGGCTCGAGGTGCTTCACGAAGCGATGCGCCCAGATCGTCGCGTTGCCCGCTCCGAACGTCAGCACCGCCCGTCCCTCCAGGCGGTCGTCGAGCTCGCCGAAGGCGACGCCGAGGTCGACGCCGGGGTGCTCGGTACCGGCGGGGATGCCCGAAGCACCGGCGACTCCGGGCACCGACGCATCGGGGCGGTGCGCGGCGAACCGCTGCTGCACCTCCGCGCGGGCGTCCATCCACGCCGTGTCGCGCGCGCCGCGGGCCTGCTCACCCTCGGTCGTCTCGAGCGCGGCGACGAATGCCGCGGGCGTCGCGAGAATCTGCTGATCGATGCGCCCGGCGTGCATGGTGGCCTCCGGGTCCATCGACACGAGCACGGTCTCCGCCTCGAAGCCGAGGCGGTACCCGTCGCTCATGACGTCGGATCGGCCGCACCCGACGAACACGAGCAGGTCGGCCGCCGCGTACCCATCGGCCACCGCATCCGCGCGGCCGTAGCCGAGCCACCCCGCCCACGCCGGGCCCTCATGGGGAACGGCGTCGTAGGCGCGCCAGTCGGCGAACACCGGGATGCCGGCGTCGGCCGCGAAGTCGAGCAGTGCTCGGCCCGCTCCCGAGTGCCAGCCGTCGCCGCCCGCGATGATCGCGGGTCGTTCGGCACGGGCCAGGCGCTCCGCGAGTGCGGTGATCTCGCCGGTCGATGGCTGCGGATCCGGCACCGCGATGGGCTCGCTCCGCGCCGCGCCCGTCAGCTCGACGAGCACGTCCTCGGGCAGGCCGACGACCACGGGGCCGGGGCGGCCGGCCGCTGCGACGCGCATGGCCTCGGCCACGATTTCGCCCGAGCGATCCGCATCGTCGATCGTCATGACGCGCTTCGCCGTCGAGCCGAACCACCCGGTCAGACTGAACTCCTGGAAGGAGTCGCGCTCGCGGTCGGCGACCGGGATGAGGCCCACGAAGAGCACCAGCGGCGTCGCATCCTGCCAGGCCGTGTGGATCGCGATCATAGCGTTCGCCGCCCCGGGGCCGCGCGTCACCATCGCGACACCCGGGAGGCCCGTGAGCCGCCCTTCGGCGAGCGCCATGAAGCCCGCTCCGCCCTCCTGACGGCAGACGACCGTCTCGATCGTCGAATCGTGCAGCCCGTCGAGCACGTCGAGGTAGCTCTCGCCGGGAACGGCGTAGACGCGCTGCACGCCGTGCGCCTCGAGGGTGCGGACGATGAGGTGACCGGCCGACTGTGACATGTGATGCGATCCTTCCGAGGTGACGAGAAGCCGTGGTGACGAGGGCCCAGAATGAGAGGGGCCGGTGCGAACCCCCGGCGAGAGGATCCGCACCGGCCCGATCGGTCAGTGCTTGAAGCCGGGCAGGTTCACGCTCAGGCGGGGCGCGACGGCACCGGCGAAAGCGGAGAAGAGGCTCAGGAAGATGAGCATCGCAGCGGCGGGCCACCAGTGGTCAGCGGCAGCGGCGACGAACCCGGTGGCGAGCAGGGGGATGAAGCCCGAGAGCATGCCCGCGGTGTTCTGCGCGAGGCCCACGCCCGTGTAGCGCGTCTTCGCCGGGAAGAGGCCGGTGAGCACGGTGCCGGAGGCGGCGTACGGCAGCGAGAGGGCCGCGACGGCGAGCGTCATCGAGAGCACGACCAGCACGGGGTTGCCGGAGGAGAGCATCAGGAATGCGGGGATCGCCACAACCGCGGAGGTCACACCGCCCCACAGGATCACCTTGCTCGCACCGTACTTCGAACCGAGCACTCCGCCCCAGAGCAGCACGAAGATCTCGACGAAGGCGGCGACCATGCTGCCGAGGAGCATCAGCGACGAGTCGTACCCGAGCACGTTCACGCCGTAGTACACGCAGAACGCGGTGACGAGGTAGAACCCGCCGACGCCGAGCAGCGCTGCGGCCATACCGACGATGATCTGCTTCCAGCTGCGCTTGAAGGTGCTGGCGACGGGGGTCTTGTCGACCTCGCCCGACTCCTCCAGCTGGCGGAAGACCGGCGACTCCTCGAGCTTCGAGCGGATGTAGACGGCGACGAGCAGCAGCGGGAACGCGATGAGGAACGGGATGCGCCAGCCCCAGGAGTCGAAGCTCTGCTGCGACAGGAGGAGCGTCATCACGAAGAAGCCGCCGGAGGAGAAGATCGTGCCGATGGGCGAACCGATCTGCGGAATCGCCGCGTACCGGGCGCGGAGGTGCAGCGGCGCGTTCTCGACCACGATGGTCATGGCGCCCGACCACTCGCCGCCGACGAAGAGCCCCTGCAGCACGCGCAGCAGCACGAGCAGGATCGGGGCCGCGATGCCGATGGCCGCGTAGGTGGGGAGCAGGCCGATGAGGCCGGTCACGACGCCGATGCCGACGATGGTGATCATGAGCACCTTGCGGCGCCCGATGCTGTCGCCCATGCGCCCGAAGATGATGCCGCCGATCGGGCGCGCCGCCAGGCCGACGCCGAAGGTGGCGAACGACGCGAGGGCCGCCGCGGTGGCGTTCTCGCTCGTGAAGTACTGGACGTTGAAGACCAGCGCGGCCGCTGCGCTGAACAGGAAGAAGTCGTACCATTCGAGAGCGGTGCCGATCAGGGCTCCGATTGCGACCTTGTTCGCGTCTTTGACGCTCAGTTCTTGCGTGGCGCCGTATTCGATCGATGCCGTGTTGGTTGTCTCGCTCATGCGTTCTCTCCGTCGAGGATGCGGGATCCGTGAGGTGCAGCTCTCGCGCGGTTGCGCGGGCGTCGGTACTCGATCTTCGCAGGGAATCCGCACACCGGGAGTGCTATATCGCCCCCGAACGCTCGGAGATTCCAGTGCATATGCACATACACTGGGCGCATGGACGTCCGTTCGGCCGACGCACTCAGCGACACCCCCACCCCGAGCGACCGCGACCGATGGCTCGAGCTCCTCGCCGAGCTCGACCCGGAGTCGCTCACCGACCGGTTCCTGTCGCGCGTCGGCACGGTACCCGGGTACGACCCGGCCCCGATCCCCGTGTCGGAGCTGAGACGGACGGGCACGCTCTCGTTCGTCTCGCTGATCGAGGGGCTGCGTGCGGGCGGATTCGCGGAGCCCGTCGCCGTCGCCACCGACGTCGGCGTCTCGCGGGCGCGCGCCGGCATCCCGCTCACGTCGCTCATGACCGCCATCCGTCATGATTTCACCGTGCTGTGGGAGGCGCTCACCCGGGCTGCGACGGCGGAGGACGCCGAGCTCATCGTGCGGCACACGAACATCGTGCTGCGCACCGTCGACGACTACGTGCATCAGACGGAGGCCGCGTACCTCGACGAGCTGCAGCGCATGAACGAGGAGCAGGCGTCGGTGAGGCAGGGGCTCATCGCCTCACTCTTCCAGGATGCGCAACCGGGCCCCGAGCGCCTGCAGACGATCGCCTCGGATCTGGGGCTCGGCGACGACGCCCCGCTGCACGTGGTCGCCGCGGTCGGCGACGACATCACGGCGCTCAGGGTGCACATCTCCGAGCTCGAGCGCGCCGGCGGCAGGGTCTACACGCACCACCTCGGAGAGACGCTCGTGGCCTTCATGCGCCAGGCATCGCTGCCGGGGTCGCGGCTCTCGGAGGTCGCGGCGCGCGTGCTCGATCTGCGCGTGGGCGTCGCCCTGGCGCTCGGCGGCGTCGCCGACCTCAGGCAGTCCGCCACCACCGCGCGCGCACTGGCGCGAGCGTTCACTCCCGAGGAGTCCGGTGCGATGACGTGGAGCCGCGGTTGGGCGCGGCTGGCGGCGCGCAGCCTGCTCGATGCGGGCAACCCGATCCTCGCCGATGTGCACGACGCGCTCGCCCGCTGCACTCCGGCGGAACGGGTGCGGCTCGAAGAGGCCGTGCGCGGCTACCTCGACACCGGCAGCATCGGAGCCGCCGCCGAAGCGCTGTACTGCCACCGCAACACGCTCGCCAACCGGCTGCGCCGCTTCGCCGACCTCACCGGCGTCGACCCGCTCGTGCCCGCGGAGGCCGCGCGGCTCGTCGTCGGCTGGGCGTGATCGCCGCCGGCCGGGGCGATGCGAACTCAGGCGATGCGATCCGCCACGATGCGCTGCAGCGCCTCGAGCGAGAGCGTCACCGATTCGACGTCGATGCGCTCGTCGTTGCCGTGCACGCCCTCGCGGTACCGCTCGTAGCTCCAGTCCGGGCCGAGCAGCCCGAAGCCGTACGCGGGGATCCCGAGTTCGCGCAGCACGCGGGCATCCGAGCCGCCCGCCGCCATGATCGGCACGACGGGAGCATCGGCGACTGTTTCGACGGCGCGCTCGATCGCGGCGAAGAGCGGGGTATCCGACGGCGATGTGGTGGCCGCCCACCCGCGCAGATGCTCGATCTCGATGTCGTTCGCCAGCGGGCCGAGCACGGCGCGGAGCAGGTGATCCACCTCCTCGTCCGTCGTACCGGGGAGGGTGCGGATATCGAGATCGATGGTGCCCACCGCCGGAATCACGTTGTGCGTCATTCCCGCGCGCAGCACGGTCGGCGACATCGTGATCCGCGACACCGCGTGCGCGTACCCGGCGATGCCGCCGAGGTGCGGCAGCGCGGCGTCGAGTCGCACCGGGTCGCGCAGCCGCTCGGCGAGTGCCGGATCCTGAATCCGGGCGCTGACGAACGCGTTCCAGAGCGGACCGAGCTGCGCAGCGGGCATCACCTCGCCCAGCCGCTGCAGCACCTCGCCCACACGGTACGAGGCGCTCTTCGCCCCGTACGGAATCGAAGCGTGACCCGGCTTGCCGTGGATCACCAGACGCCGCCCGGCGGATCCCTTCTCGGCCACCTCGATCGCCACGTGCCGGCCCATGCGCATGCCGCCGGACTCCGAGAGCGCCTCGGTGACCCGCACGACCTCGGGGTGCTGCCGCACGAGCCAGTGGATGCCGTACTCGCCGCCGCCCTCCTCGTCGGCGACCGCGATCAGCACGACATCGCCGCGGGGCCGCTCCGGCGCGAGCGCCGCGTCGCGCAGCACGCAGGCGAATGCAGCCGTGAGGTAGAGCATGTCGACCGCGCCTCGGCCCCAGATCTCGCCGTTGATGAGGTCTCCGCCGAAGGGGTTGCGGGTCCAGCCGTCGGGGTCGACCGGCACGACGTCCAGGTGCCCGAGCAGCCCGAGCGCCGGCGCCGTCGGGTCGGTACCGCGCAGCCGGGCCACGAGCGAGGCGCGACCGGGCGCCGACTCGAGCACGTGCGTCTCGACGCGCCCCGTCGCGACGGCGTCGGCGAGGAAGCGCTGCAGCACGCGCACGCTGCGGATCTCCTGCCCCGACCCGACGCTGCCGTCGTTGACGCACGCCTCGCGGATCAGAGCGCGCAGGAGCGCGATCGTGTCCGCCGCGGAGCCGGTGGCGGAGTCTTTCGCAGAGCCGCTCGCAGAACTGCTCGCAGGGGCCGCTGATGTCGGTGCCGTCGATTCCTCGCCGCGTTCAGACACCGGTCGTCCCCTCCTGTTCCCGGGCCGCGCCCGCTCCACTCCTCCACCCTACTCGGGCGAGCCGGGTCGGGAAGGGCGGGTGGTTCACACCGCGACGGCGCGTTCGACGGAATCGAGGATCGCGGAGACGCCCGCGCGAAACACCGTCATCCCGTCGACCGCGAGCAGGGCGTCCCGGTGCGCGTCGACGAGCGGGTAGTCGCTCAGCGAGATCGGCCCGAACGTGCTGATCCAGGGGATCGAACCGTCTCGAGCGAGCGGGCCGCGCTGAAAGGTCTCGTTGGCCATGGCGGATGCGTGCGCCAGCATGAAGCCGGAGATCGCGGCGTAGAACCGGATGAGATCGTCGCCCGAGAGCCCCGCTTCCACGAGCATCTCGAGGATGAACTCGACGGCGGACGCGTCGCCCGGGCCGGCCGGGTCGGTGACGGCGCCCTCCTTGCCGATGGCGGGGTACTCGAGGCTCAGTTCGGCGGTGCGCGTCACGACGATCTCCAGGCGCTCGCGCCAGGTGCCCGTCGACGCGCGCCCCGCCTCCGCCGCCCACCCGCTCATGCGGTCGAGCGAGGCGCGCACCAGCTCGTCCTTGTTGCGGAAGTGGCGGTACATCGCCGACGCGTCGACGCCGAGGTGCTCGCCGAGCCGCTTGAACGTGACCCGGGAGGTCGGTTCGGTGCGTGCGAGTTCGAGCACACCGTCGACGATCGTGCGCTGGTCGAGTCGCACCCGCTTCGCACCGGCACTGCTCGCCACCATCGGCCTCCATCGTCAGCTGTGTTTCGGTTCCATTTCGCCGTGCACTCAGTGTAGCCAGCAGCGGTCACGAAGAGTCAACGTTCATGTCATCGGCGTTGACGCGGCGCCAGATCTCCCCTACGTTGATCACCTACGCATCGAAGAAGATACGCCGAAGGAGGCTGCGGTGGCGCACACCCCGACCGCTGACACCGTGTTCGAGCACGGATGGATCTACACCGGAACCGAGAGCTCACCCGTCTCCGGAGGAGTCGCCGTCGCCGACGGCCGCATCCTCACGACCGACGCCGACGAGGTGGCGCGCCTCGCAGAAACGGCGACCACCCGCGTCGACCTCGCCGGCCGCCTGCTGATCGCGGGGTTCCAGGACGCGCACGTGCACCCGGTGATGGCTGGCATCGAGCTCCTGAGCTGCGATCTCTCCGGCTGCGAGACCGCGGAGGAGACGCTCGCCACGATCGCAGCGTACGCCGCGGAGCACCCCGAGCTCGAGTGGATCCAGGGTGCGGGCTGGTCGATGGACTCCTTCACCGGAGGCACCCCCACCCGCCAAATGCTCGACGAGATCGTGCCCGACCGCCCGGTACTGCTCGAGAACCGCGACCACCACGGCGCATGGGCCAATACGCGGGCGTTCGAGCTCGCCGGGATCACGGCGGAGACCCCGGATCCCGCGGACGGACGCTTCGAGCGCGAAGCCGACGGCGCGCCCGCGGGTACCGCGCACGAGGGCGCGATGAGCCTCTTCGGCTCGGTGCGCCCGCGACCCACGCTCGACCAGGCGTACGACGGCCTGCTCGCAGCGCAGCAGCATCTCGTGTCGTTCGGAATCACGGCATGGCAGGATGCCGCCGTCGGCGAGTTCATGGGCAGCCCGGACACCGTGCCCGTGTACCTGCGCGCAGCGCGGGACGGCGCGCTCAAGGTGCGGGTGCGCGGTGCGCAGTGGTGGAACCGGGAGGACGGCGACGCGCAGCTCGGCCCGATCCTCGCCCGCCGCGACGAGGTGGCGAGCGAGTGCCACCCCGATCGCCTCTCGCTCGCATCGGTGAAGGTCATGGTCGACGGGGTAGCGGAGAACTTCACGGCGGCCATGCACGAGTGCTACCGCGATCACCACGGCAATGCGACCGAGAACCGCGGCATCTCGTTCTTCGACCCCAGCGACATGGCCCGCTTCGTCGCCGCGCTCGACGCCGCGGGCATGCAGGTGCACTTCCACGCGCTCGGCGACCGCGCGGTGACCGACGCGCTCGACGCCGTCGAGTTCGCGCGGGAGCAGAACGGCGCGAGCGGCAATCGCCATCACCTCGCCCACCTGCAGGTCGTGCGCTCGGAGGACGTGGCGCGCTTCGCCCCGCTCGAGGCGACCGCGAACATTCAGGCGCTGTGGGCGTGCCATGAGGATCAGCTCGACACCCTCACCCTCCCCTTCCTCGCAGACGACGCCGAAGACCACCACTACCCCTTCGGCGAGCTCCTCTCGTCGGGCGCGCGCCTCGCGGCCGGCAGTGACTGGTCGGTGTCGAGCCCCGACCCGATCCAGGCGATCCATGTCGCCGTGAACCGGCGCTCGCCGCAGAGCGGGCTGCCGCCGCTCGGCCCCGAGTCGCAGAAGCTCACCCTCGCGCAGGCGCTCGACGCGTACACCCAGGGCACGGCCCGGGTGAACCACCTCGATCACGTCACCGGGCGCCTCGAGCCCGGGTACTACGCCGACCTCGCGATCCTCGACCGCAATCTCTTCGATCTCGCTCCCGAGGATCTGCACACGGCGCGGGTCGATGAGACGTGGATCGGCGGCGAGCGCGTCTACGTTCGGGCGGAGGACGCAGCGTGACCCGCCGCCGCATGCGCCGGGCCGCCACGGCGGGAACGGCGATCCTGCTCGCCGCAGGTCTCGTCGGGTGCGGGCAGAGCGCGATCGGGAAGGACGCGGGCACATTCGAGCTCGAGGCGACCACACCCGCCCCGGTCGGCGAGATCGATTCGTTCACGTGGGCGCTCGGCACCGAGCCGTACTCCCTCGACCCGGCCTACGCGTTCGACTACAACGACAACACGGTCCTCTCGAACGTGTGCGATTCCCTGCTGCGCTGGAACTCCGACCTGTCGGTCTCGCCGGGGCTCGCGACCGCGTTCGACCACCCCGACCCGCTCACCTGGGTGTACACGATTCGCGAGGGCGTGAAATTCCACGACGGCACCGAGATGACGCCGAACGACGTCGTCGTCTCCCTGAAGCGGCACCTCGACCCCGAGGTCGCCTCGTTCTGGTACGACACCTTCAAGAACGTCGACACCATCGAGCAGACGGGCGAGCACGAGGTCACCGTGCGCACCGTCGTGCCCGATTCGCAGTTCAACCAGCTGATGTCGGCCGCCCCGGGCGTGATCCAGTCGGCTGCCACCACCGAGGCCGCCGGAGCCGACTACGGCAACCAGTCGACGGGCGTGAACTGCACCGGGCCGTTCTCGTTCGGCGAGTGGCGCTCGGGCGAGTCGATCACCCTGAACCGCTTCGACGACTACTGGGATCCCGAGCTGCGCGCGAAGGCCGAGCAGCTGACCTTCGTGATCCTCACCGACGCCAACGCTCGCGTGAACGCGCTGCAGACCGGCGAGATCGACGGAGCCTGGACGATTCCGAGCAACGCCATCGACGTGCTGCGCGCCAGCGACACGGGCAGCGTGCACTTCGGCCTGAACGCGACCGTGCAGAGCCTCATCGTCTCCGACATGGACGGACCGCTCGGCGACGTGCGCGTACGACAGGCGCTGACCATGGCGCTCGATCGGGAGGCGCTCGTGCGCGCCGCGGTGCAGGGGTACGCGACCCCGACCGACGCCCTCACACCCGAGTCGGTGTGGATCAACGGCGATCCCGAGGCGACTGAAGCCGCCTTCGATGATCTGCCGAACCACGACTACGACCTCGAAGAAGCGCGACGGCTCGTGAAGGAGGCCGGTGCGGAGGGCGCGAAGATCACGTACGCGACCGCATCGCTCGACGCCTCGTTCGACGTGATCTCGCAGGCGGTCGCGTCGGCCGGCGCGGAGATCGGCCTCGACATCGAGATCGACACGCGCACGCCGAACGCCTACACGCTGCTCTTCTCCGACCCGACGGCCCTCGAAGGCGTCGACCTGATGACGACGCGCTGGTACCTCTCGAGCACCGACCCGCTCGAGATGTACGCGGTGCTGCGCACGGGAGAGTTCTCGAACTACGGCCAGTGGTCGAACGAGGAGTTCGACACGATCGTGAACGAGGCCCTGCAGACCGACGACCCGTTCGCGCGGTCGCATCTCGCGGCCGAGGCGCAGCGGCTCACGAGCGAGGAGCTCCCCTGGATCCCGCTCTTCGACGTGCCGACGACCCTGTGGCTCGGAGAGCGGATCACGGGCGTCGATCCGTCGATCTACTACATGTACTACCCCTGGGCCGCGACGATCGGGAAGGCGGAGTGATGCGAACAGCCGACGCTGCTGCGAATGAGACACGGGCCGTGCGCCTGCGGGAGGACGGCGCCGATTCGCGCCGCACCCGAGGGAGCCGAGGCGGAGGCGCGCGCGGCGGTGTGACGGCGCGCTTCGTGCTGGGGCGCGTGATCGGACTCGTGGCGACGCTGTTCGCCGCCTCCCTCGTCGTGTTCTTCTCCCGGTTCGTCGTACCCGGCGACCCCGCCCGCTTCCTGCTCCGCGGCCGCAGCCCGAGCCCCGAGGCGATCGCCGAGGTCACGAGGCAGTACGGGCTCGACAAGTCGCCGATCGAGCAGTACCTCTCCTGGATCGGCGGGGTCGTGCGCGGAGACTTCGGCCGCTCGCTGCAGTACCGCGACGACGTGTCCAGCGTGCTGCTCGCCCGGCTTCCGGTCACCCTGGAGCTCGTCGCCCTCGCCGCGGTGATCATCGTGCTCTTCGGGCTCGCGGCCGGCGTCTTCGCCAGTCTGCGGCGCGGCAAGCTGACGGATCGCGTGATCCTGATGACGTCCACGGCCCTCGGCGCGGTGCCCGCATTCGTCATCGCGATCCTGCTCATCGCGGTGTTCGCCGTGCAGCTCGGATGGTTCCCCTCGTTCGGCAGCGGCGACGCGGGGTGGGATCGCTTCGTGCACCTCATCCTGCCCGCGTTCGCGCTCGGTCTCGCCTTCGTCGCGCTGATCGCCCGCGTGACCCGCTCGTCCATGAACGAGCAGTTCGTGCGCGAGCACGTCGAGGTGGCGACGAGTCGCGGCCTGACCCGCTCCTCCGTCGTGCTGCGGCACGTGCTGCGCAACGCGATCGGGCCGATCCTGCTCGTCAGCGGGGTGCTCGTCGCGGGTCTGCTCGTCTCGAGCGCGATCGTCGAGCAGACGTTCGGCCTCGCCGGCATGGGCTCGCTGCTCGTGCAGTCGGTCGACCGCCTCGACTTCCCGGTGGTGCAGGCGATCGTGCTCGTCGTGGTCGTCGCCTTCGTCACCATCAACACCATCGTCGATCTCATCCAGCCCCTGATCGACCCCCGCATCGCCGCAGGATCGGAGACCCGATGAGCACTTCAGCCTCGCAGGCCGCGCCGCGGCCATCCTCGTCCGGTTCATCGCCGGATGCTCCTCCCAACGCGACCCGCGCCCTCGCCGTGCCGAAGGCGCTGCGGCGCCGGCGCTTCTCCGTCCAGGCCACGGTGTCGCTCGTCTTCGTCGCGGTGGTCGTACTGGCCGCAGCGCTCGCGACCCTGATCGCGCCGTACAACCCCGACCACGTCGACCTGCAGAACGTGCTCTCGGGCCCGAGCTGGGCGCACTGGCTCGGCACCGACGCACTCGGCCGCGACCTGCTCACCCGGCTCATGTACGGGGCGCGCACCTCACTCATCGGGCCGCTCATCGTCGTGATCGGCTCGACCGTGCTGGGCCTCCTGCTCGGCCTCGTCGCAGCCTGGCGCGGCGGCTGGATCGACGCCGTGCTCTCGCGCGTCTTCGACTTCCTGTTCTCGTTCCCGGCGATGCTGCTCGCGATCCTCGCGGTCGCCCTCTTCGGCAAGGGGCTCTTCGCCCCCGTGCTCGCGATGACCATCGCGTACATCCCCTACGTCGCGCGGCTCACGCGCGGGCTCATCGTGGCCGAGCGCACCCGCCCGTACGTCCAGGCCTACCGGGTGCTCGGATTCCGCGGGTCCTGGATCGCGCTGCGCCGCGTGCTCCCGAACGTCGTGCCGACCGTGGGCGCTCAGTCGACGCTGAACTTCGGTTACGTGCTCGCCGATCTCGCCGCGCTGTCGTTCATCGGCCTCGGCGTGCAGGCCCCCACCGCCGACTGGGGCTCCATGATCAACGAGAGCCGCGGCGCGCTCATGAGCGGGGCGCTCCTGCCCACGTTCGTGCCCGCCGCGGTCGTCGTGCTCGTGGTGGTCGCCATCAACATCATCGGCGAAGAACTGTCCGACCGCATCGGAGGCAACTTCTCATGACCCAGCTCCTCGATATCGCAGACCTGTCGCTGCGCGTTCCGGGCCGCGGACCGCTGCTGAACGGGGTATCCCTGTCGGTCGCGGCCGGCGAATCGGTCGCGCTCGTGGGCGAATCCGGATCGGGCAAATCGCTCACCACCCGCGCCGCTCTCGGCCTCTTCCCCGAGCGCGCGTCCCTCGAGGGGTCGGTGCGCGTCGGCGACATCGACACCGTCACCGCGAGCGAGGCGCAGCTGCGCACGATCCGCCGCACGCGTGCGTCGATGATCTTCCAGGATCCGCGCGCCGGCATCAATCCCGTGCGCACACTCGGCGACTTCCTCACTGAGACCCTCGTGCGCTGGCACGAGCTCAGCCGATCCGACGCCGCCGCACGCGCTGTGGCGCAGCTCGAACAGGTCGGGTTGCCGCGTGCCGCCTCGTTGCTCGACCAGTACCCGCACCAGCTCTCGGGCGGCATGCTGCAGCGCGTGATGATCGCCGCAGCACTGCTCGATTCGCCCGATCTGCTGCTCTGCGACGAGCCGACCACCGCGCTCGACGTCACCACGCAGGCGGGCATCGTCGACCTGTTGCGCGAGCAGCAGGCGGCGCGCGGCATGGGCATGCTGTTCATCACCCACGATCTGGGGCTGGCGGCCTCACTGTGCGAGCGCGTCGTCGTGCTGCGCGGCGGGCTCGTGGTGGAGGAGGGGCCGACCGAGACCGTGTTCCGCGCCCCGCAGGAGACGTACACGCAGGAGCTGCTGGCGGCGACGCCGCGCATCGAGGTGCGCGCGGCAGCCGGGGAATCTGCGTCGGATCCCGCCGCGACTCCCGCGGAAACCCCGCTCATCGCGGCGTCCGGGCTCACGAAGCGCTACCGGGTTCCGGGGCGCGACGATGTGACCGCGCTCTCCGGCGTCGACTTCTCCCTCGCGCGCGGCGGGTCGCTCGGCATCGTCGGTGAATCCGGGTCGGGCAAATCGACGCTCGCCCGGATCCTCGTGGGGCTCGAGCAGGCCGACGACGGCGAGCTCGCATTCGACGGCGCCCGGCGCCCCGACCGGGCGATGTCGGGGGCCGAGCGCCGGGAGCTCGCCGCGACGACCCAGATGGTGTTCCAGGATCCGTACCTCTCCCTCGACCCGCGCATCGCGATCGGGCGCGCCGTCGCCGACGTCGTCCGCCTGCATCGCGGGGGCTCGCGGCGCGATGCCGAGTCGGACGCGGCCTCGCTGCTCGAACGCGTGGGCATCCGCCCCGATCAGCTCGCGGCTCGGCCGAAGGCGCTCTCGGGAGGGCAGCGCCAGCGCGTCGCACTCGCGAAGGCGCTCGCCGCGCGGCCGAAACTGCTCGTGCTCGACGAGGCGACCAGCGCGCTCGACGTATCGGTGCAGGCGCAGGTACTCGAGCTCATCGAGGAGGTGCGCGACCAGTTCGGGCTCTCCATCGTCTTCGTGACGCACGACCTCGCCGTCGTCTCGCGCATCTGCTCGGAGACGCTGGTGATGCAGCGCGGCGAGGTCGTCGAGTACGGCAGCACGGCTCGGATCCTCACCGACCCCCAGCAGGACTACACGCAGCGCCTCATCCGCTCCCGCCCCGAGCCGCTCTGGCAGCAGGCGGCGTAGATGCGCGCTACACCTCGCCGCGCAGGAAGTCGATGCCGATCCGCTTGAAATCGCGCGCGCCCGGCGCGTTGAAGTGGTGCCGCCCCTCGATCTCCACGAACGTGCCGTTCGGCAGCTGCGCGGCGAGCTGCTTCGAGTCGTCGAAGATGCGATCCTCGGTGCCGGTCGCGACGAGCACGGGCTGCTGCGGCGGGCGGCCCATGTCGGGGTTCTCGTCGCCGAACCGCATGCCGCCGGCGAGCGCGATGAGGGCGGCGAGATCGTTCTCGGGCACGCGCTCGGCGAGCTTCACGTAGTTCTGCGTGGCCTGGTCGGTGACGGGCGTGCCCTGCTCGAGGTAGGCCCGCGCCTGCGCGAGGTCGAGACGGCCGAGCGGTCGCCCGTCCGGGATGCCGCCGAGCACGGCCCGCTCGATGCGGTCCGCGAGGTCGACCGCCACGTGCCACCCCACGCGCGCGCCGAGCGAGTAGCCGAGGTAGAGCACTGGGTCGATCATGTACGTGTCGAGGATCACCTCGACATCCGACACCAGCAGCGGCATCTGGTAATTGCGCGGTTCAACGGGCTTCTCGCTCATGCCGTGACCGCGCTGGTCGATGCCGAGCACGCGGAAGCCCGCGCGCAGGAGGCCGCCGACCCAGCCCGTGCTCACCCAGTTGTCGCGGCAGCTCGATGCGAAGCCGTGCACGGCCAGCACCACGGGCGCGTCCTCGTCGCCCCAGGTGTACGTGGCCAGTCGGAAGCCCTCCTGAGACATCACGTACACAGGCTCGGGCATCTCGGGGATCAGAGGGATCGTCATCCCTCTATTGTGGCGGGCGCTCAACCTCGAATGGTCGAGCGCATGCCCGGAAGGTATAGGCCGAGATGCTTCTGTCACCGACTGGCTGACAAGAAAACCGGTCGGAACACAAACCAGCCAATTCAACCAAGTATCCGCAATGCGCTCGTTTGCCAACAGCCTGCTGGCCAACGCCGAGACGAGGATCATCTACCGACAGGAATTCGACCAGCTCGGCGTCACCGCTCGAGCGCCCGGACTCACTGGCATAGAACAGAAGCTGCTTCCGGGCTCGGCGTGGGAAGGGGCTCTGGCGCATCAAGGATCACTCGTTCGTCTGCCAGCACCAATTACACCCCGAGGAGTTGGAACTCTTTGACACCACGGGTCGCACGGTAACCAAAACTTAGAAGTTCGCGTGAATACTGACGGTTTGGCGGGAACATCAAGGTACGAGGACCATGCGGGGTGCTCGACACTTAAAGTTCCCGCAACTTCCCCGTGCTCCTATTCTCTCATCGTTCCGCCGTCCAGCTCAGCGTGTGAGCGCGTGCCCTGCGGCAGGGGTGGTGATGCGGCCGTCGATGACTGTGACGAGGTCGTCCAGGGCGTCGCGGTGCACGAGGTCGTGGGTAACGAGCAAGGTGGCGGTGTCGCGTTCGTGGGTGAGGCGGGCGAGGAGCTGCATGATCTCCGCACCGCGTTCTTGATCCAAGGCGCTGGTCGGCTCGTCGACGAGCAGCACCTCGGGTTCGTGGACGATGCCGCGGGCGATGGCCACCCGTTGCCGTTGCCCGCCGGAGAGCTGATGGGGGCGCTTGTCGGCGTGCTCGGTGAGTCCGACTGCGTCGAGCAGCTCCTCGACACGGGTGTCGATCCTCCCGCGCCTATGCCGGCTGCTGCCACCGCCGAGGCGTGCCATGAGCTGGAGTTGCTCGCGAGCTGTGAGCGCCGGAAGCAGGTTCGACTGCTGGAAGACGATGCCGATGCGCTCACGGCGGAGTTCGGTGGCGTCGGTCTTTGAGAGCTGGGCGGCGTCGATCAAGTCCGACTCATTCCCGATGAGGACGCCGCCGGAGTCGGGGCGGATCAGGGTCGCTGCGACGGCGAGGATGCTGGATTTGCCGGATCCGGAGGGGCCGGTAATGCCGGTGACGGTGCCGTTGTCTCCACGGAGGGTGACGTCATCGACAGCGGTGATGTGGTTGTCCCCGTCGGGGAAGGTGAGGGTGACGTTCTGCAGTTCGATCATCGGTTGCTCCCAAGGGCGGTGAGGGGGTCGGCTTTGGTGACGGAGCGCAGCGCGAACGCGGCTCCTGCAAGGCCCAGCACCGCCATCACGACGGCCGGGACAAAAGTTGTCAGCGGGCTCACGACGAACGGCAGTGCCTGTCCCGCGAGCGTCCCAAGCCCGACCACGGCCGCAAGGCCGACCCCGATCCCGGCGGCGAGCACGATGAAGGCTTGCCCAAGGGAATCTCGCACGAGCGACCCGGTCGTGGCCCCTAATGCTTTGAGCACGGCGATGTCGCCTGCGCGTTGCATCGTCCAGACGGTGAAGAACGCACCGACAACGAGCGCGGAGATCCCGAAGAGCATCACGATCATGAGCCCGAGCGACCCGATCTCAGACTGGAATGCCTCCAATGCGGTCAGACTCGTCAACGGCGTTTCCGCGACCGTGTCCGTGTCGGCACCTACGGCCTCCCAGTCTGCGTCGCCGGTGACGGCGAGCACCGTGGCCTCGCCCGTGCCGCCGACGCGTTGGCTGGCCTCGCTCCACGCATCCGGGGTCATGACAATGACCGGGGTGTGGCTGTACCAGAGATCCCCGCCGATAGCGGCGACGGTGAAGTCGTGGCCGGTGATCGAGATCGTATCACCGACCTCGACACCGAGGTCGTCGGCGGCGTCGGATGAGAGACCGACGTCGGTATCGGAATCTGGGGTGAGCTCGCACAGCGGGTTCGGTCCGATGGCCGGAGCTTCCTGAGGGAGCCCGTAGAGGGCGACCCCGGTGGGGTCGTCGGTATCTCTGGCCGAAGCCCGCGACTGGACGATCCCGACCGGTATCACCGACTCGACGCCATCTGCCTGTACCCACGCCTGGACGGTGTCCTCGTCGAGGGAGGAGGTTGCGAAGCTCGGGTCACTGTTGTCGGGCTGCTGCAGCACGAGACGGTCTCCGGGCAGCTGCAGTACGGACGAGATGTTCTGGGCGGCAAGTCCTCCGGTGAGGCCTGAGAGGAAGCCGACGAGCAGGGTGATCAGGGCGACAACGGCCCCGATGAGGAGGAACCGGCCGCGTGCGAACCGCAGCTCTCTCCACGCGACGAACACGATGATGCCTTTCCGCTCGAACACTCTGCCCGAGCTGCTCTTCACCCTCCTTTCAAGGGGCGTGGTCGGGCATCGCCTAAACTGTGGATTCGCGGTCAAACTTTCGGTTGATGGCCCGGAAACGCGGTTCGCATAGGCTTAAGCTGTCATGCCGCACTCGACCCTCGCCCCGGTGTTCACCGGCCTCCGCTTCGGCCTGCACGCTCTCCTGATCGGGCTTGCGGGTTTCGCGGCCGTGCGCGCATTCGTCGTCTTCTCCCCGGTCGCAGCATGGACGCTGGTCATCGGGGTCGCGTTCGTCGCGGTCTACGTCGCCGGCGCATGGGCGGCGCGCTCCGGTCGCGCAGCAGATTCGTCCGGTCGCAGGTTCGCGGTCGTCTGGGTCGTCGCGCTGACCCTGTTGTGGGCGGTGCTGACGTGGGTGAGCCCCGAGGGGGCGTACCTGGTCTTCCCCCTGTTCTTCCTCTACCTCCATGTCTTGCCTGGCTCCGGAGGGGTCGCGGCGATCGTGATCACAACCGTGTTCTCGGTCCTCGCCCTCGGACTGCATCTCGGGTTCAGCGTCGGCGGGGTGATCGGTCCGCTCGTCGGCGCCGGCGTCGCTCTCCTGATCGGGCTCGCCTACCGCGCACTGCGGCGTGAGGCCGAGGAACGCGAGCGTCTCCTTACCGAGCTTATCCGCACTCGGCAGCAGCTTGCCGAGACCGAACGTGAACAAGGCGCTCTCGCGGAGCGTGCGCGCCTGGCTCGCGAGATCCACGACACCGTCGCCCAGGGCCTGTCCTCGGTTCAGATGCTCCTGCGCGCCGCTGAACGCGACACCCCCGAACCCGGCGCCGGGTACCTGAAACTGGCACGCGAGACCGCCGCAGATTGCCTCTCCGAGACGAGACAGATCATCCGCGAGCTCACCCCCGCCCGACTCGATGACGGTCTCGCCGCCGCGCTGCGCAGGCTCGGACAGGAACAGACCGACCGTACGTCGTTGCCCGTCGAGGTGGCCGCTGAGGATCTCGATCTGCCGATGGGCACCCAGACCGCGCTGCTGCGCATCGCCCAGGGCGCGGTGTCGAACGCGATCCGCCACGCGGACGCCACCCTGATCGCCGTCGAGCTCGCACGTGAGGGCGACGCTGTGTCATTGGTCGTTTGCGACAACGGGCAGGGCTTCGACGTGTCCTCGGCCGTCGCCGACTCTCACGAGTCCGATTCCTTCGGACTGCACGCTATGCGTGAGCGTGTGGAACAGCTCGACGGCGCCCTCGCCATCACCTCGGCAGCCGGCGACGGCACCACGATCACCGCACGGCTGCCGCTCCCGACAGGGAGCGGGGCGTCCTCATGATCCGGATCGTGCTCGCCGACGACCACCCCGTCGTCCGCGCCGGGCTCCGCGCCATGCTCTCAGGTGATTCAGACCTTGACATGATCGGGGAGGCGGAGACCCCTGACGATGCCGTTGCCCTCGCTACCGATTTGACACCAGACGTGGTGCTCATGGATTTGCAGTTCGGCACCGAACAGACAGGGGCTGATGCGACCCGCCGTATTCGCGCTCTGCCGAACCCGCCAGCGGTGCTGGTGCTCACGAACTACGATACCGACAGCGACATCCTCGGCGCGGTCGAGGCCGGTGCTAGCGGTTATCTCCTCAAGGACGCCCCGCCCGAAGAGCTCATCGCCGCGATCTATGCTGCTGCCTCGGGCGAGACTGCTCTTGCCCCTGCGATCGCGGGTCGCCTGCTCGCCCGGATGCGCTCCCCGCAGCCCAGCCTTAGCGCCCGCGAGACCGAAGTGTTGCGGCTCGTCGCCGACGGCGCAACGAACAACGAGATCGCGGCTCAGCTGCACATCAGCGACGCGACCGTGAAATCGCACCTCGTGCATATCTACACCAAGCTCGGCGCCTCCTCCCGCACCGCTGCCGTCGCTACCGCACGCGACACCGGTCTCCTGAGATAGAGGAGTACTCGGCGTTTTTACTCCGGATTCTGTAACAGCGACCTGGGCGTAGATGCTCTCGTTGTATGCGTTTTCGCCGATGGTGAGGTCGGGGCGTACGATCGTCTCGATGTAGCGGTCGGTGCCTGCGATGCTGAGGCCGAAGAGGTCGCTGATCGCCCGTGCGTCGCCGCGGGTGGCGTGAGCCTCGGCGAGCATGCAATCTTCGCGGAGGGCCTGCGGGCGGATGCCTCCCTGCTCCCAGGGACGGGTTCGGTTCGCGGCCATCATCCTGGGTGCGGAGCGCTGGTGCATGATGAGGTGCGGGTTCTGCGAGTTCGGCCAACTGCTCTGGTGGTAGTCGAGCCATCGCGTGAGGCGTTCGCGGACGGGAGCGGTGTCCAGCGGCATTGGGATGTTGCCGTTGACCTTGGTGGTCGTCATGCCGCGGGTGGGGTTCTGAAAGACGAGCTTGAAGACTTGAGCACCTTGCCAGTGACCGCAGGCCACAGCGGGCTCGCCATCGATGAGCAGCCCGGCGGCGTCGAGCACGTTGATGGTGGAGACGATGTTGCCGTCGTAGCGTGGGAGTTGGAGCACTTCGGAGGCTCGGATCTTCGCGCTCGGGCTGTCGCGGAGGGTTTGCATCAGACGCAGGAAATGGCTCACGTCGTTGCGTCGGCGGACAGACCAGCCGAACTGCTCGGGGTCGGGGGCGACCTCGATGATGACGGGCTGCACCCACCCGGTCAGGGCGAGGGGTCTGCTGAGGGTTTGGTTGAGTCCAACACTGCTTCGATCGAGTGATCGTTGCTGGGAGGATGATGACTATGCCATCGAAGCACAGTGAGGGGAGATGGCCGCGGCCAACGACCCGATCCGGGTGTCGGTTGCGGTGGCGTGCCGGGTGCTCGGCTTCAGCGAGCAGACATACTACCAATGGCTGAAACAGCACGTTTGAGCTCGAGAAGCTGAGCAGCAGCACCTGATCGGTGTGCTCCGTGATTTGCACGCAGAGGATCCCGAGGGCGGATACCGGGTGCTTGCCGATGACCTTCACGATCTCGGCTACGAGGTCTCGGAGCGGCGGGTGTGGCGGCCGTGCAAGGTCCAGCGGATGCTCGGTCACGCGTCAGCCGCGATGACTCTCGATGTGTATACAGATCTGTTCGACGATGACCTTGACGCTGTCGCCGCTTCCCTCAGTGCTGCAAGACTCACCGCCCTGCGCGACGCGAGCTCGTTTTTGATTTTGCGGTTACGTGGGCATACACTCGAGATACGTTCCGCCGGCATCAACCCAGCGATGATAAACGAGAAAGCCCCCGCCCTTTCGAACGGAGGCCTTCCTGCCTGATCTAGGAGCTAGGCGACCAACCGAACATCTTCCTGGATCAATTTGCGAGACGCGCACTCGCCCTTGCGGTCGATGCACGGCGGAAACGTGCCTCCGACAGTATGGATGGTAGTCATCCCGTACTGATCGGACCAGATTCCAGTCACGGGGACGCGCTGCCCCGTCTTCCATTCCCCATTGGGGCCTTTCGGAGTGTGCATGATGTCACTCCCTTCTCCCACCTGAGGAATCTCCTCACATGGCGGGTCTTTACAACGGGAAAAGGCTCCCGCGCGCACGCGAGAACCCTTCCCGTAAATCTGGTAGCAATTGACGCAGTGTCGATGCACGACCAAAAGAAATGTGAGCAAAATGTGGGCAAATGCGCCATCGCAGCCATGTCGCGAAGTTGTATTCATGTCCATCACCTTCCCTTACATTTCTCGAAAAATTCGCTTGATCGGGTCTTTTAGAAGTCCCAGTCCTCGTCTTCGGTGGCGACGGCCTTGCCGATGACGTACGACGAGCCCGACCCGCTGAAGAAGTCGTGGTTCTCGTCCGCATTGGGCGAGAGCGACGAGAGGATCGCCGGATTGACGTCCGTCATCTCCTTCGGGAACATCGGCTCGTAGCCGAGGTTCATGAGCGCCTTGTTGGCGTTGTAGTGGAGGAACTTCTTGACGTCCTCGGTGAGGCCCACCGGGTCGTAGAGGTCGGCGGTGTACTTGACCTCGTTCTCGTACAGCTCGTACATGAGCGAGAACGTGTAGTCCTTGAGCTCCTGGCGGCGCTCCTCGGTCTCGTTCTCGAGGCCCTTCTGGTACTTGTAGCCGATGTAGTAGCCGTGCACGGCCTCGTCGCGGATGATGAGGCGGATCAGGTCGGCCGTGTTGGTGAGCTTGGCGTGGCTCGACCAGTACATGGGCAGGTAGAAGCCGGAGTAGAAGAGGAACGACTCGAGCAGCGTCGAGGCGACCTTGCGCTTCAGCGGATCATCACCCTCGTAGTAGTCGGTGATGATCTGCGCCTTCTTCTGCAGATTCGGGTTCTCCATCGACCAGCGGAACGCGTCGTCGATCTCCTGCGTCGAGCAGAGCGTGGAGAAGATCGACGAGTAGCTCTTCGCGTGCACCGACTCCATGAACGCGATGTTCGTGTAGACGGCCTCCTCGTGCGGGGTGATCGCGTCGGGGATCAGCGACACGGCGCCGACGGTGCCCTGGATCGTGTCGAGCAGGGTGAGCCCGGTGAACACGCGCATGGTGAGCAGCTGCTCCTGCGGCGTGAGCGTGGCCCACGACTGCACGTCGTTCGACAGCGGCACCTTCTCGGGCAGCCAGAAGTTGTTGACGAGTCGGTTCCAGACCTCGAGGTCCTTGTCGTCCTGGATCCGGTTCCAGTTGATCGCCTGCACGGCGTGGCCCAGCTTGAAGTTCATCGGGTTCTCTCTACTCCGGTGGTTTCTGTGTCGTTATGCCCTGATCGCGAGGATCACAGCATGCAGCTGACGCACTCCGACATGTCGGTGCCCTCGAGTGCGAGCTGACGCAGGCGGATGTAGTAGATCGTCTTGATGCCCTTGCGCCATGCGTAGATCTGCGCCTTGTTGATGTCGCGCGTCGTCGCGGTGTCCTTGAAGAACAGCGTGAGCGACAGGCCCTGGTCGACGTGCTGCGTCGCAGCAGCGTAGGTGTCGATGATCTTCTCGGGGCCGATCTCGTAGGCGTCGGTGTAGTACTCGAGGTTCTCGTTCGTCATGAACGGGGCCGGGTAGTACACGCGCCCGAGCTTGCCCTCCTTGCGGATCTCGATCTTCGACGCGATCGGGTGGATCGAGCTCGTCGAGTTGTTGATGTACGAGATCGAGCCGGTCGGGGGCACGGCCTGCAGGTTCTGGTTGTAGATGCCGTGCTCCATCACGCTCGCCTTGAGCTCGAGCCAGTCGGCCTGGTTCGGGATCGCGATGCCGGCCTGCGCGAAGAGTTCGGCGACGCGCGGCGTCGCGGGCGCCCACTCCCGCTCGGTGTACTTGTCGAAGAACTCGCCCGACGCGTACTGCGAATCCTCGAAGCCGCCGAACACGCTCTTCCGCTCGATCGCGATGCGGTTCGAGGCCTGCAGAGCGTGGAACAGCACGGTGTAGAAGTAGATGTTCGTGAAGTCGATGCCCTCTTCGGAGCCGTAGTGCACGTGCTCGCGGGCGAGGTACCCGTGCAGGTTCATCTGGCCGAGGCCGATGGCGTGCGACTGATCGTTGCCGTCCTCGATCGAGCGAACGGACGAGATGTGGCTCTGGTCGCTGACCGAGGTGAGGGCGCGGATCGCGAGTTCGACGGTGCCGCCGAGGTTGCCGCCGTCCATCGCCGCCGCGATGTTCATGGAGCCGAGGTTGCACGAGATGTCCTTGCCGATCTCGCTGTAGCTCAGATCCTCGTTGTACGTGGTCGGCGTGTTGACCTGGAGGATCTCGGAGCACAGGTTCGACATGTTGATGCGGCCCTTGATCGGGTTCGCCCGGTTCACCGTGTCCTCGAACACGATGTACGGGTAGCCCGACTCGAACTGCAGCTCGGCGATCGTCTGGAAGAAGTGGCGCGCGTTGATCTTCGTCTTCTTGATGCGCGAATCATCGACCATCTCGGCGTACTTCTCGGTGATCGAGATATCACCGAAGGGCACGCCGTAGACGCGCTCGACGTCGTACGGCGAGAACAGGTACATGTCCTCGCCCTTCTTGGCGAGTTCGAACGTGATGTCGGGGATCACGACGCCGAGCGACAGCGTCTTGATGCGGATCTTCTCATCCGCGTTCTCGCGCTTGGTGTCGAGGAAGCGCATGATGTCGGGGTGGTGCGCCGACAGGTAGACGGCGCCCGCGCCCTGTCGCGCCCCGAGCTGGTTCGCGTAGCTGAAGCTGTCTTCGAGCAGCTTCATCACGGGGATGATGCCGGAGGACTGGTTCTCGATCTTCTTGATCGGCGCACCGGTCTCGCGGATGTTCGACAGCAGCAGCGCGACGCCGCCGCCGCGCTTCGAGAGCTGCAGCGACGAGTTGATGCCGCGCGAGATCGACTCCATGTTGTCCTCGATGCGGAGGAGGAAGCAGGAGACGAGTTCGCCGCGCTGCGCCTTGCCGAGGTTCAGGAAGGTGGGCGTCGCCGGCTGGAACCGGCCCGACACGATCTCGCGCACGAGACCGCGGGCGAGCTCACGGTCGCCCTCGGCCAGGCCGAGCGCCGACATGACGACGCGATCCTCGAAGCGCTCGAGGTACCGCTTGCCGTCGAACGTCTTGAGTGCGTACGAGGTGAAGAACTTGAAGGCGCCGAGGAATGTCGGGAAGCGGAACTTCATCGCGAACGCCTCGTTCGTGAGCTCCTCGATGAAGGGCACGCCGTACTGCTCGATGAGCTCGCGCTCGTAGTAGTCGTTGTCGATGAGATACCGCATGCGCTCTTCGAAGTTGTGGAAGAACACCATGTTCTGATTCACGTGCTGCAGGAAGTACTGGCGCGCCGCCTCGCGGTCGCGGTCGAACTGAATGTTCCCGTCGGCGTCGTAGAGATTGAGCATCGCGTTCAGCGCGTGGTAGTCCATCTCGCTGATCTTCGACGATTCGAGTCCGGGCTCCATCACTGCGCTCGCGGTGTCGGCGGCTGTTGCTGTCGGGACCAAAACTGTTCCAATCCTTCTTGGACGGCGATGACGTCGTCGGGTGTTCCAAAGAGTTCAAATCGGTAGAGGAAGGGCACGTCGCACTTCCTGGCGACGATGTCGCCAGCGATCGCGTAGGCCTCACCGAAGTTGGTGTTGCCCGCCGCGATCACTCCGCGCAGGTACTTGCGGTTCTCCTCGTCGTTGAGGAACTTGATGACCTGCTTCGGCACGGCCCGGGTTTCCGGCCCCCCTCCGTACGTGGGCAGGAGCAGCACGTACGGTTCGGTGGCCCGGAGCGGCTCATCACCGGCCCGGATCGGGATCCGCTCGGCTGGGCGGCCGAGCTTCTCGACGAATCGGTGCGTGTTGCCGGAGACGCTGGAGAAGTAGACGAGATCCGCCATACTCCCCTCTTCCTCTCCGCTGCAGCACCGAACATACGGTATGGGGCGGGAACCCCACGTGCTCCCGCCCCATCACATCGCTCTTACGCGAGACGACCCGCGAGCTCCGAGATCTTGTCGGGGCGGAAGCCCGACCAGTGCTCGTCATCGGTCACCACCACGGGAGCCTGCAGGTAGCCGAGCTCCTTCACCGCTTCGAGCGCCGTCTCATCCTGCGAGAGATCGAGAACGTCGTACTCGATGCCCTTGCTGTCGAGCGCCCGGTAGGTCGCAGTGCACTGCACGCACGACGGCTTGGTGTATACGGTGATCGCCATTTCACGCCCTTCGATAAAAACTCGACTGCCTCGTCCGAGGCACTACATCTAGTGAACCACACCGGGGGCAACCACAACATGCAGTAGTTACACCAATGTAGTTTTTCACCGATCTCTCCCGAGAGACGGGGCCGGATCTGGGGAGAACTTTCGGCGCGGTTTCGCACTTCTTCCCCACTTATCCACAACGCCGAGGGGCCGAAAAAATTCCTTCCTCCACACCGTGCCCGGCGTGTCGGCGGAGCACGGTTCAGAGCAGCGAAACGGGCCACAGCAGCTCCCTCCCGTCCGGCTGGAACCAGCGCAGTACGAGCAGCGAATCGGCCGCGTCGGAAGCGGCCTCCGCACGCGTGCCCCGCAGTGCGACCCGCAGTCGCTCGCCCGGCAGCACCGTGCGCGGCAGAGACAGCCCGAGCAGGCCGTCACCGGCCAGCGAGAAGCACACGGCGTGCAGCGCCGCCGCGCTCATGTTCTCCACCTCGATCACGCCGCTCGCAGAACGCTTCGAGACGCGCCAGGGCGCCTCGATCGCCGACGGATCGTCGCGCACCGCAGCGGGAGCGGCGGGAGCGGCGGGAGCGGCAGCGATGACGGGGCCTGCGCGGGCGGTCGGGGACGACCCGCGCGCCCGCGGCTGCACTCGCGCTGAGAGTCGGAAGGGGATCATGCCTCGATGATCGAGGCAGCCGCCGACATTCATGCAACCGCGCTCCTGCCAGTGAACGCACACCGCACGCGCACTGTCGCATCGACTCCGCTGGAGCGCAAGCCGCCAGACACCGCTCTCCTGCTGTGGCACCGTGGAGCCGCGCCGCCGCTGCACCGCGTGCGGCCTCGCGCGAAGAGGGGAGATTCAGTATGTGGTTCGATTCGTGGTCGGATGTCATTCGCACAGTGATCGTCGGAGCGGGCGCGTACGGCTTCCTCGTGATCGCGCTCCTGATGCTCGGCAAGCGCACGCTGAGTCAGATGAACGCGTTCGACTTCGTCGTCACGGTAGCCCTCGGCTCGATCCTCGCCACGATCCTGCTCACCAGCGATGTCTCCTGGACCGAAGGGGCCGCCGCGATGCTGCTGCTCGCAGGATTGCAGTTCATCGTCGCCTGGCTGTCAACGCGCTTCCGCTGGTTCAGCAGGCTGGTCACCTCGCAACCGGTCCTGCTGGTCTCGAACGGACAGCTCGACCGCGATGCGCTCGCCGCGAATCGCCTCACCGAGTCGCAGGTGCTGCAGGCCGTGCGCGGAGGCGGATACGGAGACGTCGCTCTGGTCGGCGCGGTCGTGCTCGAACCCAACGGGAAACTGAGCGTGATCAGTCACGAGCAGATGGGATCGGGATCCGCGATGCCGGCATCGGCCCGAGAGGCATAGCGGCCGAGATGCGACGCGGACCGGCACACCCGCTACGGCAGGTACGCACCCAGTTGCTGCAGCGCGGGCTGCGAGCGCTCGTCCGCGACCGCCGCCGCACCGACCGCGCACGCGGCTGCAAGCGCCGCGTCCTCGGCGACGCCGGAGATGAGCGCCGCCACGAGTGCGGCGCAGAACGCATCGCCCGCCCCCACGGTGCTCACCACGTCGACCGCGGATGCGGAGGCCCGCGCGACCTCGACCCCGTCGCGCAGCAGCCGGGCGCCGTCGGCGCCGAGGCTGACGGCCACGAGCGGGCCGCCGCTGGTCCGGTCGCGGTCGCGGTCGCGGGAGGGGGCGCCGCCCGCCCCGTCCCCGTGCAGCGCGGGCATCGCCGCGAACTCGGTCTCGTTCACGATCACGAGATCCGCTCGCTGCAGCACCTCCTCCGGCAGCTCGGCGGCGGGCGCCGCGTTGACGGCGAAGAATCCCGTGCACGCGCGCGCCGCGTCGACGACGGCCGCCATCGGCACTTCGAGCTGCACGAGCACGGCCTCACCCGGCGCGAAGGCGTCGGCCGAGTCAGGCCCCTGCACCGCCACCGCCGCGTTCGCCCCCGGACACACGCTGATCTGATTCTCCCCGTTCGCATCGACGCAGATGAGCGCGACCCCCGTCGGCTCGTCGACGGTGCGCACGGCAGACGCGTCCACCCCCGCGGCGACGAGCGTCTCGCGGGCGAGCGCCCCGTCGGCGTCGTCGCCCACCGCGCCGATCATGCGCGTCGCGATGCCGAGCGCCGCCGCCGCGACCGCCTGGTTCGCGCCTTTCCCGCCCGGCAGGCGGGTGAAGGATCCCCCGCCGATCGTCTCCCCCGGCCTCGGCAGGGTGGTCGTGCGCGCGATGAGGTCGATGTTGATGCTGCCGACGACGGCGAGCCGGGGAGTACGCGTCACTGCGGGCCTTCCTGAAGCGGGCGGGCTGCGGGCGATCCGAGTCGGATCACACGTGATGATACGAGCGGTTCGCCGAGATCTCCTGCGAACGATACAGCTGCTCGACGAGCATCAGCCGCACGAGCTGATGCGGGAAGACGAGCTGGGAGAGGCTCCACACGAAGTCGGCGCGCGCCCGCACCCGGTCGTCGACGCCGTACGCCCCGCCGATGATCGCCGTCACCGGCCTGCCCGCGTCGAACGCGCTCTGCAGCGTGCGCGCGAGCGCGGGCGAGTCGATGTTTCGCCCGCGCTCGTCGAGCAGCACGACGAAGGCGTCGCGATCCAGCTTGCTCAGCAGCCGATCCGACTCCTCCGCGCGCGCCGCATCGCCCTCGCGTGACGAGTGCGGCAGGAGTTGCCAGACCGTGTCGTACGGCTTGCGCAGGCGCTTCTCGTACCGTCCGATGCCGTCGACGACCCAGCTCTCGTGCTTCTTGCCGACGGCGAGGATTCTGACGCTCACGCTCGCCGCGTCTCGAGGTACTCGCCGATGCGCCCGATGGCCTCGGTGAGCACCGGCACCGAGGGCAGTGTTACGAAGCGCAGGTGATCCGGCGTGGGCAGATTGAACCCCCGGCCGTTGGTCACCAGCACGTGGGTCGCCCGCAGCACGTCGATGACGAACCGCTGATCGTCGACGATCGGATACACCTCGGGGTCGAGCCGCGGGAACAGGTACATCGCCCCGCTCGGCAGCTCGCAGTCGACACCCGGAATCCCGGTCAGCAGGCGGTGCGCTGCGTCCCGCTGCTCGCGCAGGCGGCCGCCGGGCGCGCAGAGCTCGGCGATGCCCGACCAGTTCGAGGCCTGTGAGAGGGCGACGGGGACCGCGTGCTGTGCGGGCACGTTCGCGCACATCCGCATGTTCGCGAGCAGCTGCAGACCTTCGAGGAAGTCGCGGGCGCGAGCGCGGTCGCCCGAGACGGCGAGCCAGCCCGCGCGGTACCCCGCGACGCGCTGCGCCTTCGACAGACCGCTGAACGTGAGGCAGAGGGTGTCGCGCACGTGCAGCGCCGCGTGCTCGTGCCGCGCGCCGTCGTAGAGGATGCGCTCGTAGATCTCGTCGGCCATCAGCACGATGCCGTGCCGCTCGGCGAGGGCGGCGAACCCGCGCACGAGCTCGGCCGAGTACACCGCGCCCGTCGGATTGTTCGGGTTGATGAGCACGATGCCCTTGGTCGCCGGCGTGACGAGGCGCTCGATGGCGTCGAGGTCGGGCATCCACCCGTTCGACTCGTCGCACGGGTAGTGCACGGCGAGGCTCCCCGACAGGGTGACCTGCGCCGTCCAGAGCGGGTAGTCGGGGGACGGGACGAGGATCTCGTCGCCCTCATCGACCAGCGCCTGCACCACCAACGAGATCATCTCGCTCACCCCGTTGCCGATGAACACGTCGTCGGGGGTGACGCCGGCGACGCCCTCCTCCGAGTAGTACCGGGCAACGGCCTCGCGAGCCGGCAGGATGCCCCGCGAATCGCTGTACCCCTGCGCTTCGGCGAGCGCCTCCTGCAGTCGCTCGACGATCTCGGGCGGCGCCTCGAAGCCGAAGGGCGCCGGGTTGCCGATGTTGAGCTTCAGGATCCGGTGCCCCTCGCGCTCGAGGCGCTCCGCCTCCTGCAGGATCGGGCCGCGCACGTCGTAGCGCACCCCCGCGAGCTTCCGTGACTGGGTGATAGTGCGCACGGACACGATCCTACGTCGCGAGGCGGCACCGCCGCCCGCAGATCCTCTCCCGCCGGCTCCGCCCGCCGCGCCCGCCGCGCAGCTCCGCCCCCTTTCTGTGAGCGGGGTCACTTTCGGAGGGTGTCGCAGCCGTTTCGCATGTCGACACACTCCCGAAGTGACCCCGCTCGCAGATTTTGGGGACTTCGCCGCTATCCACCCGCCCCGCTCAGCGCTCCGAGAGCACCGGGACGGGGCGCCGGAAGCCGCCCGTCGCGACGGCGAGCATGACGACGCCGAGCAGCAGCCATGCTCCGCCCACCGCGTACGCCTCGGGGTGCAGCTTCGAGAAGAGGTACAGATCGACCGCGAACCCCGCGACCGGGATCAGGCTGAGCAGCACGGTGACCGCTGTCGAGCGAGCGCGATCCGCACGCCGCCAGATCCAGACGAGGAACGCGACGTTCACCAGCGCGAACGCCAGGAACGCGCCGAAGTTGATGTACGCGGTCGCCTTGCCGATGTCGAGCAGCATGCCGAGCATGCCGATCGCGCCGATCAGCAGGATGTTGATCCACGGCACCCGGAAGGCGGAGCTGAGCCGCCCGAACACCGCGCGCGGAAGCACGCCGTCGCGGCCCATCACGAACAGCAGCCGACTCGACGTCGCCTGGATCGCGAGACCCGAACCGAAACCGGCGATCACGCTCACGAGGTTGTTGATGTTCGTGAACGCGGCGCCGCCGGCGAAGATGGAGATCGTGTACCCCGCGGTGTCGGGATTGTCGAACGACCCGCCCGGGTGCACCAGCTGCATGAGGAACGAGACGCCCACGAAGATGCATCCGCCGATGAGCACGGCCAGCACGATGCCGCGCGGAATGTCGCGGCGCGGCTGCTTCGTCTCCTCGCTGAGGGTGCTGATCGCGTCGAACCCGAGGAACGAGTACGCGGCCACAGCAGCGGCGGAGCTCACGGCGACGACGTTCGTCTGCTCGTTCCACAGTGCGCTCGATGCGGCCCCGCCGCCCTCTCTCCCGAGGAAGAGGATCAGCACGATCACGAGCGCCGCGACCGAGGCCATCGCGGTGATGGTGAGCACGATGTTCACGCGGTCGGCCAGGGCGATGCCCAGCAGATTGATCACCGTCGTCGCACCGACGTTGATGAGCAGCCAGACCCACAGCGGAATGCCCGGGAACTGCGCATGCAGATAGGTGGATTGGATCAGCCACGCCACCATGGGGAGGAAGAGGTAGTCGAGCAGGATCACCCACCCCGCGAAGAAGCCGACAACGCGCCCGAGCGTCTTGCCGACGTAGGTGTAGGCGGATCCTGCGGTCGGATACGCCCGCGCGAGCAGCGCGTACGCGATCGCCGTGAGGAGCATGGCGGCGGTGGCGATGAGGTAGGCCGTCGGCGCGGCACCGCGACTCGCCTCCGACACCACGCCGAAGGTCGAGGTGACGATGCTCGGCGACATGTAGGCGAGGCCGAAGAAGACGACTCCGAGGAGCCCGAGGCGCGGAAGGAGTTTCGTCGGTCGCGCCTCCGTCGCGGCGGTCAGGGTGCTCATGCGTTCGCCCCCTCCGGCTCGCGCGGCGTCCAGCTCTTCGGCGAGATGCTCCCGCCGTAGAGCGGCAGGTCGATCGGAGCGTCGTCTGCGCGGAACTGGGCCCAGGGGCGGGAGACGCCTCCCGTGCCGAACTTCCGCACCGCGTCCACCTGGGCGAAGTCGACGACGGAGGTGAGGATCTCCTGCTCCGCGGTCGAGGAGCTCATGCGGATCGCGCCGTCGGGATCGACCAGCAGCGAGCGTCCGCGGCCCGTCGGCGCGGCGGCGTTCACGGAAGCGACCCACACCTGGTTCATGATCGCGTTTCCGCGGACGATGGCGAGCTCCTGGTCGCGATCGCTCGTGTTGGTCTGCACGAGGTTGAGGATGAGGTCGGCTCCCGCCCACGCGAGGTGGCGCACGTGCTCGGGGAACCAGATGTCGTAGCAGATCGAGATGCCGACGCGGCCGTAGCCGGGCAGATCGAAGACCGTGAACGTGCCTCCCGGGGCGCACACCTCCGCCGGACGCCACGGGAAGATCTTGCGGTACGTCGCACGCACAGCGCCGTCCGGGCCGAACACCACCGCGGTGTTGTGCACGCGACCGGATTCGCCGCGTTCGTAGAAGGTTCCCGGTACGAGCCAGATGCCGAGTTCGGCGGCGAGCGCGCCGAGCCGGGCGAACCGCTCATCGCCGAGCGGCGTGGCGAGCTGCTCGACGTCGGGCGCGTCTCCGGGGGTGTCGAGATGGAGCTCGGGGTAGACCCAGAGCTGCATCTCCGGGTGCGACGCGGAGCTCCTGCGCAGGTGCTCCTCGAATTCGGACAGCGTTGTCGAGTGGTGCTGCACCAGCGCAACACCGAGTGATCGGCTCATAGCCTTCCTTTCATTAGTTAATGAAACTTTAAATAACTCATACGGGCCTGTCAACGGCGAGGCGAGCGTGCTCTGGAAGAATGGGCGCATGGCCCGCCCTCGCAACCAGGAAGCACGCAAACGAGAACTCGTGTCGGTCACGTCGCAGCTTCTGGTGGAACGCGGTCAGGGAGGCGCGCGACTGGTCGACATCGCGGAGGCCGCGTCGCTCACGCCTGCCGCGGTGAGCTACTACTATCCGGATCTCGCAGACCTCTACGCCGACACCTACGAGACGGCGATCGAGGAGTACCTCACCCGGCGTCGCGAGCACGTCGCGCACATCGAGTCGCCCGTCGACCGCCTCACCGAGTGCATCGCGCTCGGCGTTCCGCACGCGGGTACGAGCTCTCGCTCCGCAACCGTTCTGCTGATGGAGCTCTCCGCGCTCGCCATCCGACAGGAGCGCATCGTCGCCTCAGGGATGGAGTTCGAAGCCGAGCAGCTGCGCCTGTTCAGCGAGATCCTCGAATCGGGCGTCGCACAGGGCGCGATGCGACTGCAGTACGGCGTGCTCGAAACGGCGCGGGCGATTCTCGCCGTCGAGGACGGGATCGCCATCCCCGTCGTGGCCGGGCGCCTGCCGTCCGAGGAGGCGCTGCACGTGACGCTGTCGGTCGCGTCGTCCCTCACCGGCGCGGACCTGCTCGCCGCGCGCCGCTAGCCGCGGCGGCGTGCGTCGCCCCCCTTCTCTCTCCTCCCCGCCCACGCCCCCTCCCCACCACCGTGCGAGCGGGGTCACTTTCGGAGCGTGTCGCACCGGTTCCGCCCGCCGACACCCTCCCGAAGTGACCCCGCTCGGAGGAGGGAGGGGCGGCGAGGGGCGGCGAGGCGGCGGGAGGCGGAGCGCAGCGCAGCCCTACTGCTGCTGGGCGTAGAGCTCCGCGTAGGCGCCGCCACGCTCGAGCAGCTGCTGGTGAGTTCCGTGCTCCAGAATGCGCCCCCCGCCGACCACGTAGATGCGGTCGGCGTCGACGATCGTCGAGAGGCGATGCGCGATCGCGATGGTGGTGCGACCGCTGCGCGCATCCTCGAGCGCGTGCTGCACGATGCGCTCGTTGACGGTGTCGAGCGCGCTCGTCGCCTCGTCGAGCACCAGCACGCGCGGGTTCTTCAGCAGCACGCGGGCGATCGCGATGCGCTGCTTCTCGCCGCCGGAGAGGCGGTAGCCGCGCTCCCCCACGATCGTGTCGTAGCCGTCGGCGAAACTCTCGATCGTGTCGTGGATGTTGGCCAGCCGCGCGGCGGCCTGCACCTCGTGCAACGACGCACCGGGTTTGGCGTACTGCAGGTTGGCGAGGATCGACGCATGGAAGAGGTAGGGCTCCTGCGTCACCACGCCGATGCGATCCATCAGCGCCTCCTGCCGAAGCTCGCGCACGTCGTCGTCGCCGTAGCGCACGGTTCCCGAGGTGGCGTCGTAGAGGCGGGGCACGAGCGAGCCGATCGTCGTCTTGCCCGATCCGGATGCGCCGACGAATGCCACGAACTCCCCCGGTTCCACGTGGAACGACACGGCGTCGAGCGTGGGGCGGTCGTCGGGGCCCGCGTCGGGGTACCGGAACGAGACGGAGTCGAAGGTGATGCGACCGGCGCGTCCCGGCTCATCGGAGGGCTCCCGCGCGTCGACTGCGTCGACGATCGCGGGCTTCAGATCCAGGTACTCGAAGATGCGGGCGAACAGCGCCTGCGAGGTCTGCAGGTCGAGCGCGATGCGCATGAGCGCGACGAGCGGGAACAGCAGCCGCGACTGCACCGTGGTGAAGGCGACGATCGTTCCCGCGGTGATGCCGGGATCGAACCCCTCGCTCTGCCCGCGCGCGATCAGCCACCCCGAGACCAGGTAGACGATCGCGGGCACCGCCGACAGGAAGACCTGCACGAGCGCGAAGAACAGCTGGCCGCTCATCGTCTGCCGCACCTGCAGGTCGATCTGGTTGCGGTTCTCGGCCGAGTACCGCTCGGTCTCGGTGCTCTGGCGCGAGTAGGTCTTCGCGAGCAGCACGCCCGAGATGGAGAGCGCCTCCTGCGTGATCGCGCTCATCTCCGACAGCGACTCCTGCGTGCGACCCGCGATCTTCGCCCGGATCTGCCCGACGCGGCGCTGCGCGATCACGAGCACCGGCATGACGACGACGGCGATCAGCGTCAGCTGCCAGCTCAGCAGCAGCATCGCCACGACGGCCGCGACGACGGTGACGGTGTTGCCGATGATGTTGGAGACCGTGTTCGTCAGCACGTTGGCGACGCCGCCGACGTCGTTCTGCAGACGGGACTGGATCACGCCGGTCTTGGTGCGGGTGAAGAAGCCGAGCTCCATCGACTGCAGGTGGGAGAAGAGCCGCACCCGCAGGTCGCCCATCACGCGGTTGCCGACGCGAGCGGTGAAGAGCGTCTGCAGAATGCCGAGTCCCGACGAGACGATGAAGACCGCGATCATCGCGCCGACGAGCCACGCGAGCACGGTGAGATGCGGCCCGCCGCCGTCGAGCGGGAAGAGCCCTTCGTCGAACACGCGCTGGGTGAGCAGCGGCGGCAGAATCGCGAGCCCCGCGGAGACCAGCACGAGCGCGATGATCACGACGAGTTGCAGTCGGTAGGGACGGAACAGGGCGGCGATGCGGCGCCCGAGCCCCTCGACCGCGGGCGCGTCCTGGTTGAGCTTGCGCTGCAGCTCGGCGTCGCCGGCGGAGATTCGGGATCCTCTCCCGACCGGCCCGCTGCCCATGGTCATGCTTCACCCGCGCTCATGCTTCGGAGGATAGCGCGCTGCGAGCAGCGAAGGCGCCGTGTTCGCCGGAGGCTGTTGCGGGCTTGCCGCACTGCGTGCGCGCCGAGCAACCCCCAGTGCGTCCGCCGACAGCGGATTTTCGGGCCGAACCCGGCGCTGATCTGGCATTCCCGGGGCGACGAATGCCTCTGCCCGAAGGTGCCCGGGTCGCATCTTCAGGCGGTAGCGCATACCCTAAGAGATCTGACGTGCAGGGGGACGGAGGTGTCCGGCCCTCTTCACGCGTGCCCGAGCGCGGATTTCGCCCCGGGAGCCGACCGAAACGGATCCGAATGTCCCAATCCCCCCGCGTGGAACCGCACGATGTTGAGGCGCCCCCGGTTCCGACGACGGGCGAGCGCCGCGGGGTCGGCGCCGCGCACGCGAAGGCGATCCTCTTCGGCGAGCACGCCGTCGTCTTCGGCGCTCCCGCCATCGCGATTCCCGTCGACAGCCTGACGGCGGAGGCGACCATCGAACTCGCCGAACCCGCCGGGCTCCGGATCGCCAGCTCGCTCTACACCGGCCCGATCGACGGCGCGCCGACGCGGCTCGCGCCCGTCGTCACCGCGATCCGCACCTCGCTCGAACGCGCCGGCCTCGCAGAACTCGCGCAGAGCGATTCGGCCGACGACCGGGCAGCCGACGGCGACACCACCGACGGCGAGGCACTCGGCGCCGGCGCCCTCGTGAGCATCACGAGCTCCATCCCGCACGAGCGCGGCCTCGGTTCGAGCGCCGCCGTCGCGGCCGCGATCGCCCGCGCCGCATTCGATCTCGCCGGCACGCCCCTCGACAGCGAGACGCTGTTCGACCTCATCCAGACGGCCGAGCGAGTCGCACACGGCAAGCCGAGCGGCATCGACGCCCGCACCGTGGCGGCGACCGGGGCCATCAGGTTCAACCGCGGATCCGTCGCGCCGATCCGGATCGGCGCACCCCTGATCCTCGCGTTCGCGGACACCGGCCACCCGGGTTCCACGGCGAAGGCGGTCGGTTCGGTGCAGGCGCTCCGCGAGCGCGAACCGGAGTCGACCGACGCCCGGCTCTCGCGACTCGCCGAGATCGCGGAGCATTCGATCGAGGATCTCGCGTCGGGAGACCGCACCGCGGTCGGCGCGGCGATGAGCGAAGCCCACGCGATCCTGCACGGCATCGGCGTGAGCTCCGAGCGCCTCGACGCCATCGTCGCAGCAGCCTGCGACGCAGGCGCGACCGGGGCGAAGCTCACCGGCGGCGGGCTCGGAGGCTGCGTGATCGCAGTCGCGGGCTCGGAGGCGCACGCCGAGCAGATCGGCACCGCCATGCGCGGCGCCGGTGCCGAACGCACCTGGACAGTGGAGGTTCCCGCCGCATGACGACCGCAACCGCCCGCGCGTTTCCGAACATCGCCCTCGTGAAGTACTGGGGCAAGCAGGACGAGGATCTCATCCTGCCCGTCGCGGGCAGCCTGTCGCTGACGCTCGACGCGTTCCCGACCACCACGACCGTCGCGCTCGATGCGGGCGCCGGCTTCGACGCGTTCACGCTGAACGGCGCTGAGGCGAGCAGCGATGCGACCCGGCGCGTCACGCGGTTCCTGGACCGGGTGCGCGAACTCGCCGGGTCCGAAGCGCGCGCCGTCGTCACCTCGACGAACGAGGCGCCGACCGGCGCCGGGCTCGCCTCGTCGGCGTCGGGATTCGCCGCGCTCGCGACCGCCGCCGCCGCCGCGTACGGGCTCGAACTCGACCGCCGCGACCTCAGCCGGCTCGCGCGCCGCGGGTCGGGCTCGGCATCGCGCAGCCTCGTCGACGGCCTCGCAGTCTGGCACGCTGGCGATGATGCGCACTCGTACGCGGAGGGTGTCTCGGGCCCCGACATGCGGATGGTGATCGTCACCGTCGACACCGCGCAGAAGGCCGTGTCGAGCCGGGCGGCCATGCGCCGCTCAGCGCTCACCTCGCCCTTCTTCCCCGCCTGGATCTCGTCGACCGAGGAGTCGCTCGCCGCGATGCTGGAGGCCTGCGCCGCCGATGACTTCACCCGGGTCGGCCGCATCACCGAGTCGCACGCGCTGCGCATGCACGCGGTGATCCAGTCGTGCGATCCGCCGATCAGGTACCTCGCCCCGACGAGCGTCGCCGTCTTCGACGCGGTCGCCGCGCTGCGCGATCAGGGCCTCGAGGCGTACTCGACGGCCGACGCCGGCCCCAACGTCGCGGTGATCGTGCGGCCGGATCAGGCCGAGGAGCTGCGCGACGCGCTGCAGGGATTCGGTTCGGTGCGACTCGTCGGCGCGGGCGCCGGCGCGCAGCTGGTCGATGCCGCGATCGCCGCCGAGCAGGCCGGGAGCAGCGCATGATCGAGCAGCGCGCTCCGGGCAAGCTCTACATCGCCGGCGAGTACGCCGTCGTGGACCCGGGCCAGCCCGCCGTGATCGTCGCGGTCGACCGCTACATCACCGTGCAGCTGAGCGAGGGATCGCAGGTCGGTCGTGTGCGCTCGAGCGCGTACGGCCGCTCCCCCCTCGTGTGGGTGCGCGACGACGCGAGCGACCGCATCGTGCTCGAGCACCAGCCGTACGACTACGTGTTCGCCGCGATCACCGCCGTCGAGCAGTTGCGTTCGGAGCTCAGCCTGCCGCCGCGCTACTACGACCTCGACATCAGCAGCGAGCTCGACGACGTCAGCGGCCGCAAGTTCGGCCTGGGATCGTCTGCCGCGGTGACGGTCGCGGTCGTCGCGGCGCTCGACGAGTTCTACGGTCTCGGTCTCGGCGAGGTCGACCGGTTCAAGCTCGCCCTGCTCGCCACCATCGAGGTCGCTCCGACGGCTTCGGGCGGAGACCTCGCGGCGAGCACGTTCGGCGGCTGGATCCGGTACGCCTCCCCCGACCGCGGAGCGCTGCGCACCTTCCGCGCCGCGCACGGCGTCTCCGCCACGCTCTCCGCGACCCGGCAGTGGGCCGGAAGCGGTGTCATGCGTCTCGAGCATCCCGGCGCGCTGCAGCTGCTCGTGGGCTGGACGGGCTCGCCCGCGTCGACCGAGCGCCTCGTCGAGCAGGTGCGCACGTCGGAGAGCCGCACGCCGCTGCAGCCCTACCCGACCTTCATCGAAGACAGCAGTGCGTGCGTCGATGCGCTCGTCGCCTCGTTCTCCCGCGGCGGTGCCGGGGCCCCCGACGTGCTGGGACGGGCGCGTCGCGTGCTGCAGCGCCTCGGCGCCTCGTCGGGCATCACGATCGAGACTCCTCAGCTCCGCGATCTCTGCGATATCGCGGAGCGCCACGGCGCCGGGGGCAAGCCCTCCGGCGCCGGCGGAGGCGACTGCGGCATCGTGCTCGCGGACGCGGATCTCCCCACCGAACCCATCCTGCGCGAGTGGGAGGCGAACGACATCCGCCGCCTCAGCCTCGCCCCGCACCCCGCGTCAGGAGACGTCCATGCGTTCTGACACCGATTCACGCGAACCCGCCGCCTCCGCGACGTCGGCCGTCCACGACGAGAGCCGCGCGGCGCGCAAGGACGAGCACGTCGATCTCGCGCTGGGGCAGCAGGGCGACGGCGGCGGGCGCAACGAATTCGACGATCTCGACTTCGTGCATCAGGCGCTCGATGGCGTCGACGCCGAGCGCGTCGACCTGGGCGTCGACATCTCCTTCGACGCCGGGCGGCAGTACCCGGCCGGCGAATGGCACTGGGAGACGCCCTTCTACGTCAACGGCATGACCGGCGGCACCGAGCGCACGACGCGCATCAACCGCGAGCTCGCCATCGCGGCGCGCGAAACAGGTCTGCCGATGGCCTGCGGGTCGGTCTCGGTCGCGCTCGACGACCCCGACGCCGCACGCGGATTCGCGGTGATCCGCTCCGAGAACCCCGACGGCTTCGTCATGGCGAACCTCGGCGTCGGCCGCCCCGCCTCCGACGCCCCCCGGGCGGTCGAGCTGCTCGGCGCGAACGCCCTGCAGATTCACGTGAACGCGGTGCAGGAGACCGCGATGCCCGAGGGCTCGCGCGACTTCTCGTCGTGGATCGCGTCCATCGAGCACCTCGCCGCCGCATCGCCCGTTCCCGTGATCGTCAAGGAGGTGGGCTTCGGCCTGAGTCGCAGCGCGCTGCGGCGCCTCTCCGAGATCGGGGTCGGCATCGCCGATGTCGGCGGGCGCGGCGGCACCGACTTCCTGAGGATCGAGAACGCGCGGCGCTCCGCCGGAGAGTACGCGATGCTCTCCGGGTTCGGCCAATCGGCGCTCGCGAGCCTCCTCGACGCTCCGCTGAACGCCCCGACGCTGCTCGCGTCCGGTGGCGTGCGCTCGCCCTTCGACGTGGTGAAAGCGCTCGCCGCCGGGGCTCGGGCCGTGGGCGTGGCGGGCGCCTTCCTGGCGGCGATCGGCCGCGACGGCGAGGCCGGCGGAGCCCAGCGCCTCGTCGATCTCGTGAACGACTGGAAGCTGCGCACCCGCGCCGTCTACGCCCTGCTCGGCGCGGCGACCCGCGACGACCTGCTCCGCACCGATCTCATCCTGCGCGGCCGCCTCCGGGAATTCTGCGCGGATCGCGGCGTTAACATCAGTGCACTCGCTCTACGGTCGGAGGCGCCCCGACCATGACCTTCATTCCGCACGCCCGCACTCACTCACGAAGGAAGCCATGAGCGTTCCCGAACAGGCACACCGCGAGACCGTCACGGAGATCCCGACCAGCTGGGTCGGACCGATCAGGATCACCGGCTCCTCGGTCACCGGTGAGATCTCCGTACCCCTCGCCACCTACGAGACGCCGCTCTGGCCGTCCGTGGGCCGCGGTGCACGCGTCTCCCGTGCCGTCGAAGGAGGGATCCGCACCGTCATCACCGGCGAGCGGATGACGCGATCCGTGCTCTTCACGGCGCGCGGCGCCGTCGGGGCCCAAATCGCCGCGCAGACCATCGAGGCGCGCTTCGGCGAGCTGCAGGAGGTCGTCACGGGCGGCAGCCGCCACGCGAAGCTGATCGAAGCGCACCCCGAGATCGTCGGCAATCTGCTCTTCGTGCGCTTCGCCTTCACCACCGGCGACGCGTCGGGCCACAACATGGTCACCAACGCCGCAGACGCGCTCATGGAGCGCGTGCTGTCATGGGGGCTCCAGCTCGAGTACGGCTCCATCTCCGGCAATTACTGCTCCGACAAGAAGGCGACCGCGGTCAACGGGATCCTGGGCCGCGGCCGCAGCGTGGTCGCGGAGATCCTGATCCCGCACGAACTCGTCGCGAGCGGACTCCGCACCGACGCCCAGCGGGTCACCGACATGGTCGTGCGCAAGAACCTCGTGGGCAGCACGATCGCGGGGGCGATCCGCTCGGCGAACGCCCACTACGCCAACATGCTGCTCGGCTTCTACCTCGCCACGGGTCAGGACGCCGCGAACATCGTCGAGGGATCGCAGGGGATCACCTACGCCGAGAACCGGGAGGAGGGCCTGTACTTCTCGTGCACCGTGCCCCACCTCATCGTGGGCACCGTCGGCAACGGCAAGCACCTGCCCCACATCGAAGAGGCGCTGACCCGCATCGGCTGCCGTGAGGATCGGGAGCCGGGCGAGAACGCGCGCCGACTCGCCGAGCTCATGGCGGCGACCGTGCTCTGCGGCGAGCTCTCGCTCATCGCGGCGCAGACGAACCCGGGCGAACTCATGGCCGCGCACCTGCGCATCGAGCGGAAGGAGACGCCGAACGCATGACCTCGATCGGCATTCACGACATCGAACTGGCGAGC
Organism: Leucobacter sp. USCH14; assembly: GCF_037619215.1. Lineage (NCBI taxonomy): Bacteria > Bacillati > Actinomycetota > Actinomycetes > Micrococcales > Microbacteriaceae > Leucobacter > Leucobacter sp. USCH14. The sequence goes on along the minus strand of NZ_JAQPZP010000002.1, from coordinate 346,532 downwards.
ACGCACCACCTGCTCGATCTCGGCACGCTGGCCGAGACCACGGGCGTCGACCCGGCGAAGTACCGGATCGGCCTCGGGCAGGATGAGTTCAGCGTTCCCGCGGCTGACGAGGACATCGTCACCATGGGCGCCACGGCCGCGCTCGCGCTGCTCGACCGCAACGGGCTCGACGGCGTGCGCACGCTGCTCTTCGCGACCGAGTCGGGTCTCGACCACTCCAAGGCTGCGGGAGTCTTCGTGCACAAGCTGCTCGGGCTGCCGCCGCAGGTGCGCGTCGCGGAGATCAAGCAGGCCTGCTACGGGGGCACTGCGGCGATCCAGGCAGCCATGGGCATCGTGCAGCGCAACCCGAGCGAGCGCGTGCTCGTGATCGCGAGCGACATCGCCCGGTACGCGCTCGACTCGCCCGGCGAGCCGACACAGGGGGCGGGCGCCGCGGCGATCCTCATCGCCGCCGACCCGGCACTCATCGAGATCGAACCCGCCTCGGGGCTCTTCTCCGCAGACGTCGACGACTTCTGGCGCCCCAACGACTCGTCGACCGCGATCGTCGACGGCGCGCTCTCGATCTCCGCGTACCTCGACGCCATGACCGGGGCGTGGGACGATCTCGCCGCGCACGGCGGGCCGGCGATCGCCGACATCGATCGCCTCGTCTACCACCAGCCTTACACGAAGATGGCGCGCAAGGCCCAGGCCCGCCTCGGCGAGCACACCGGCGTCGACCTCGGCGACGACGGCCTCGTGCCCGGCGCGGTCTACAACCGCCGGCTCGGCAACGCGTACACCGCGTCGCTGTACGCGGGCGTCGCCTCGGTGCTCGACCACGAGCAGGATCTCGTCGGCAAGCGCCTCGGAATGTTCAGCTACGGCTCGGGCAGCGTGAGCGAGTTCCTGACCGGCATCGTGCAGCCGGCCGCGGCCTCCCGCAGCGACCACTTCACGTCGGTGCTCGACGCGCGAGTGCCGCTCAGCGTGCCCGAGTACCGCGAGCTGCACGCGCGCGAGCTGCCGAGCAACACGGACGTCGAGAACCCTCGCGTCACGGAGGCGCCGTTCCGCTTCGCCGGCATTCAGGGGAGCGCCCGCCGCTACGAGCGGCGGTGAACCGCAGTCCCATCGCCGCAACGCCGAGACGCCGAGATCCTACTGCGACGACGAGATCCTGCGCGGATCGCGCGCTTCCAATAGGGTCTCGACGTCACCAGTAGGATCTCGACGACTTTGCCTGACGGTCAGTCGTCGGAGGCGGTGACCTTCACCTCGATGTTGCCGCGCGTCGCCTTCGAGTACGGGCACACCTGGTGCGCTGCGTCGGCGAGCTGCTGGGCCTGCTCCTGCTCGAGATGCGGGAGCACCACCTCGAGCTCGACCGAGAGCTCGAAGCCGCCGTCGACGTTGCTCAGGTGCACGCGCGATCCGACACTGGAATCCGCGATGTCGACTTTCTGCTCGCGCGCCACCGCCTGCAGCGCACCGTGGAAGCACGCGGCGTAGCCTGCGGCGAAGAACACCTCGGGGTTGGGGGCGCCGCCCGGGCCGCCCATCTCCTTCGGAGCGCGCATATCGGTGTCGACGAGCCCGTCGACGGTCTTCACATGGCCGTTGCGCCCGTCGCCGGTCGCGAGTGCCTCGGCGGTGTACATGATGCTCATCGGTTCCCCTTTCGGTGGCGGCTCTGGTGCCGACCACATTCGCAGGCTACGCCGCTCGGCTGGCACCGTGCACATACTCGCCCGAACTCAGCTCAGAGCGGACACCGAACCCCCGGCTGCGACGCGATCCGGGGACGGCATCGCGACCTGCTCAACGTCGCGACCGCCTCGCGCGCGCCGGATCGCCTCGGCGACCACGAGCACGATGAGATTCGGCGCGAGCGCGATCAGACCGGAGTCCCAGCTGCCGATCGGAATGCCGGCGAAGGTGATGACGGCGACGGTGAGCGATCCCGCGACGATGCTCAGCCCGACGGGCCAGGCGCCGACGCGCACTCGGTCCGCCAGTGCGATCGCGATCGCAGGGGCGAACTGGGTGGTGCAGCCGTAGGTCAGCAGCAGCAGCGCCCCGATATCCGAGCGCACCAGCCCGAAGGCGAGCGCGAGGCCGATCGCCACGACGATGACGGCGTAGTTGACCGTCATCTGTCGACTCGGAGTCATGCTGCCGATGACGTTTCGGGTGATGAGCGTCGAGATGCCCATGACGATGGCGGATGCCGGAACCATGGCGGCCGAGGCCCCCGCGATGGCGACGATGCCGACGAGCCAATCGGGCAGGATCACGCCCGACATCGTGAGCAGCACGGTGTTGCCGGTGGTGTCCTCCGGGAGCACGAGTACTGCGGCGAGCCCCACCGTGACCGGGAGGAACAGCACCAGCTGATAGATCGGCAGCCACTTCGCATTGCTCCGCAGCACCTCGGCGCTCTTCGCAGCGAGTACCGGCGGCCACAGGTGCGGCAGCGTGTTGAAGCTCGATCCGATGACCGTCACGAGCGTGGCGGTGATGAAGAAGACGGGATCGTACCCGTCGACCTGCATGGTGAGAAGCACGGGGGCCTCCCGCGCGATCTGGGCGAAGATCTCGGGAATGCCTCCGAAGGAGATCATGAGCCCGGCCGCGATGACGACCATGGCGACGACCATCATGATGTCTTTCAGGATCGCCACGCGCGCGATGCCCTTCAATCCCGACCAGGCGACGAAGAGCGCGACCAGAATGCTCGCGATCACCATGCTCAGTCCGCGCGCGCTCTCGCTGCCCGTGGCGAGCTCGACGATCAGCCCGAGGCCCGTGATCTGGAGCTGCAGGTACGGGATGAGCGCCAGGGCGCCGATCACCGACACGACGCGTCCGAGCCACCTGCTGCGGAACCGGTCTTCGAAGAAATCGCCCATGGTGAGGTAGCCGCGGCGCTGCCCGAACTCGCGGATGCGGGGCGCCACGAAGTAGAGACCGAGCCACGAGATGGTCAGGTACGCGACGGCGAAGGTCGCGCTGACGCCGCCGCCGAACGCGATGCCGGCGAGCCCCAGGAAGCTGAAGGTGGTGAGCGATTCGCCTGCTTGGAGAAACCAGGAGGTCCACTTCGGGTTGCTGCGCTCGCCGACGGTCCAGGTGCTCATGCTCTTCTGACGGCGGCGACTCGCGACGCCGAGCGCGCCGATCAGCACGATGCCGACGACGATCATGATGGAGAGTGTCATCGTACGCCCTCGCTCTCCTCGGCCGCGATTCGAGCGGCGCGGATCTGCTCGATCTGCTGCGTCGCGAAGCGCTCCTCCTGCTGGTCGGCCTCGCGGCCGCCCGCGCGGAGGTAGAGCACCTCCACGATCTGCAGGGCGACGACGGAGAGCAGCACCATCAGCGCGCTCCAGACGAGCACCGCGGGGAGCCCGAGCCACAGCACCGGCTCCTGAGCGAAGGGCAGAAACGGGATCGCGAAGAATCCGAGGGCGGGAACGCTCACGATCGCGAGCCTTCCGAGAGTGAACAGTCGTGGTTTCATCGTGCTTCGTTGCTCCAATGGCGTGATTCGGCGGGGAGTTCGGGGGAGAGCCGGGCGAACCCGGTGAGCGCTTCGTAGGCCTGTGCGATCCCGAGCAGCCGGTGATCGCTTCCGAAGGGGCCGACCATCTGCAGTCCCACAGGAAGGCCATCACGCGTGAACCCGGCGGGCACCGAAAGCGCGGGTGCGCCGAGCATGGTGATGGTCGTCGCGGCGCGCATCCAATCCAGATAGTGCGCTTGCGGCTCACCCTCGACGGTGCGCGGGTAGTCCCACTCGACCGGGAACGGCGCGACGGTCGCCGCGGGCGCGAGGAGCACGTCGAACTGCTCGAAGAACCGGGCGGCTCCGCGCATGAGCGCGGTCTGTCGCTCCTGCGCGCGCATGATGTCACGGCCCATCAGCGACCGTCCCTGCCGAATGTTCCACGTGAGACGCTCGTTGAAGTCGTCGGGATGAGCATCGAGCTCTGCTCCCCAGGCGATCTCGAACTCTGCGGCTCGCAACGTGAGGAAGGCGTCGGCGGCACCGCTGAGATCGGGGCAGGCAGTCTCCACGTGGGCTCCGTGCTCGGCGAGCACTGCGGCGGCGCTGCTGAGCACCTCGTCGACATCGGCGGCGATGGGGGCGTGGCCGCCGAGCGACGGGGCCCACGCGACACGCAGCCCGCGGAGATCGGCGACGGCCGAGACGGGGCCGAGTGCCGGGGCGGCGACGGGAGTTCGCGCATCGGGCGCACCGAGAACCGAGAGCAGCAGGGCGACGTCGCCGACGGTTCGACCCATGGGGCCGGCCGTGGTGAGCGGAGTGAGGAGGTTCGACGCTTCGGCCTCCGGCACTACGCCGGGTGAGGGCCGCAGGCCGACGACGTTGCAGAAGGATGCCGGGTTGCGCAGCGATCCGCCCATGTCGCTCCCGTCTGCGAGCGCGACCTGCCGGGCAGCGAGGGCCGCGGCCGCCCCGCCACTGCTTCCGCCTGCGGAACGGTCGAGGGCGTAGGGATTGCGAGTGGCGCCGAAGACGCGGTTGACCGAGTGCGAACCGGCGGCGTACTCAGGCACGTTCGTCTTCCCGATCACGATCGCGCCCGCGTCCCGCATGCGCCGCACATGCAGTGCGTCGCGCTCGGGAACATGCTCGGCGTGGCGGATCGAGCCGTATGTGGTGCGGATGCCGCCCGTGTCATGGGTGTCTTTGATGCCGACGGGAAGCCCGAAGAGCGGCAGACGCGGATCGGGCCCGTCCGCATCGAGCTGCGCGGCTCGGCGCAGTGCGCCTGCGGCATCCACCGTGATCATCGCGTTGACAGCGGCGCCGCGATCGATGCGCTCGAGGTGCGCCGAGACCGCTTCGACGGCGCTGATCTCGCGCGCGCCGAGGGCCGCGCGGAGTTCGGTGGCGGAGAGTTCAGTGAGTTCGGCCGGATCGGCCATGCGTGGTTCCCATCGTCATTGACTTACGACTACGGTCAGTAAGTCAATCACGACTTTCGGATTATGCCAACGCGATTTATAGAACTACTACTTCTGGCCTTTCTCCGCATTGATGACGCGGCCGCTCCGCTTCACGACGCGGCTGACGAGCGCGGGGTGCAGGCGGACGACCGGTGCCGTCCACTCCTCATGCAGCAGACGACGCACGTGCGGAAGGTCGTCGGCCGCGAAATGGGCGATGAGCGAAGGCTCCCCGAGCAGCTCGGCGACGTACCGGCTCTCGGGAAGGACGGCGACCGCCTCCCCCACCGCGCGCACCTGCGCCGGCGCGCAATCGATGCGCACGCACGTCTCGACGCTGAAGCCGAGCAATCGCGGATCGACCAGCACGCGCGTCGCGACGGCGCCGCGCTCGCGGAGATCGGCAAGACGCTTCCGCGCAGTGGGCTCGGTCACACCCACCAGCTCGGCGAGTTCGGCGATGCTCGCACGGCCATCGCGCTCGAGCGCCTGCACGATCGCGCCATCGGCAGCATCGAGCCGTTCGGGCAGCGCCGTCGACCCCTCAACACGGGGACCGGGTTCCAGAAGAGACGCCTCGGACGCGGAGAGCAATCCCGGCCGCCAATCGGCGTTCGTCTTGAAGTAGTGCAGCACCGGCGTGGCCGAGACCTCCAGCACACCGGCATATGCGGGGATCACGGACAGCGTCATCGTACTGAGGTCGAACATCTGCTCGTGCACCTCGACCAGCACACTCGAGGGATTTGCGAGGACGAAGACGTAGACGACGCCGGGGTGCTGCGCGAGCTCCTGCGCCAGCGACTCGAGGCGAGACGGCTTGCAGGTGATCTCGATCACGCAGGTGGGGCCGAGATTGCGCAGCCCCACGACGGAGACGATTCCAGATTCGAGGAGCACTCTGCCGCGGCGGGCGACGGTGCGCAGTGGCTGATCGAGCGCTCGCGCGACACTGCTCCACGGAGCTCTGCCGTCGACTTGAAGCGCGCCGACGATACGGCGATCCAGCTCGGAAAGCGCGTCAACCACCTCTGGGCCTCCCTCGTTGCGTGTGCTCTCTCGATGGTAACCATCGCGAAGCGCTCTTCGCGCGTCGGGCTGGCGCGCGCCGGGCAGCCGCATCCCACCACATTGCGCACGCACCTGCAATCCCCTGGCCCGCCTCCCGACCGCGCGCAATCGTAGGTGGCATGACGAATCACGACGACTTCAAGCAACCCCTCGATCACCTACCGCCGCAGGAGGAGCGCGGCGAGGTGGGCGAGGCGTCCGAAGCCGACAAGCCGAGCTACCCGACCTCCGACGCGACGCCGTCGGGCCCCGCCCAGGCGTCGCCCGCCACCGCGGCCGAGCCGGGCGAGCCCAGCCGACACGGAATCGACAAGCTGCCGCCGTCGGGAATGTAGCTCACTGCTCGACGGCGTGCGGCGACGCGCCCAAACCGACCCTCGATTCGAGGTCGCTGCGCCCCCGCGGTACGCTTGGAGACGTGCCGCGGGGTGGAGCAGTTCGGTAGCTCGCCGGGCTCATAACCCGGAGGTCGTGGGTTCAAATCCCGCCCCCGCAACGAGAAGAAAGGCTCCTGATCAGGTGGAAACCCGATCAGGAGCCTTCGGCTTTCCCCTCGGTCGCCGGTCGACAGCCGCCCGCCCGGAGTCAAAATCCGGGCTCTCACCTCGCTCGTGAAGCCCGGAAACTGCCCCCGATTCCGCACATGGGCAGCTGGGGCACGGGTCACCGGGTGACGTCGTAGACGGCCTTCACCACTCCATTGCGGTACGCCTCCGACTCGCGGAGCACGAGCCGCTGCTCGCCGTGCTCGTGGCGCGAGAAGATGCTCTTGCCCGCGCCGAGCAGCACCGGGAAGACGAGCAGGTTGTACCGGTCGATCAGCCCGGCGTCGAACAGCCGACGCGCGAGCTCCCCGCTCCCGTGGATGAAGATCGCGCCCCGGCCCCCATCCTTGAGCGCGGCCACGTCCGCTTCGGATCGCAGCAGCGTCGTCGGCCCCCACCCCTCCACCAGTGCGTCGGAGTCGAGACTCGTCGACACGACGTACTTCGGCAGATCCCGATAGGCCGCGTGATTCTCGGAATCCCGCCACACCGGCGCGAAGGCCTCGTAGCTGCGGCGCCCGAACATCAGCGCAGTGGTCTCGCCCAGTTCGTCTCCCTTGAGCGAGAAGGCCGCTTCGTCGAAGGGCGTGCGCATCACCCACCCGCCGCTCGGGTGCACCTCGCTCGTCGCGCCCGGTGAGTCCATCACGCCGTCGAGTGAGATGAATCCGGTCCAAACGAGTTCTCGTGCCATATCCCGTCCAATGCTCGAGCCGCAACAGTGCGTCCGCAGAATCATCGCCCCCACCGACGCCTCTCATGCTACGGAGCAGCGAGGTCGGTGTCACGCACTGGAAGGAACTGATCCTCTCGGTCAGCGCAGTGGCGTACCGCGCAGCTGGCGGATGAACTCGTCGGCGGCCTCGAGCTGCCTCGCGAGCTTCTCTCGCCGCTCCTCCGCGTCGGCGAGGAAGTCATTGAACGCTCGCGCCGCGTGCTCCTCCGTCGACCCCTGCGTGCGGTCGATGGCCCGCAACAGGTCGCCCATTTGGTCCAGGGAGTACCCGAGGGGCTTCATGCGCCGGATCAGCATCAGTCGGTCGTAGTCGCTCTCGGTGTACAGCCGGAACCCGCCCTCCGACCGCCCGGTCGGCGCCAGGAGCCCGATCTGGTCGTAGTGGCGAAGGGTGCGGATCGAGAGCCCCGTGCGCTCCGCGAGCTCGCCGATGTGCATCATTCCGCCTTCAGGCATGCGTCATCCTCATTTCATTCGCCTCAACCCTAACGCTACGTTAGTGTTGTCGTGCGGATCCCACCGTTTCGCAGGAGGAGACACATGTCCATCGCACCGAGCAGCACGGACGATCCGGCGCGCTACCGCCCCGACCCGTCCGTGCTGACGGCGCTGCGCTCCCCCCGGCTGCTCACGCGCGAGGCGCTCGCCGGGCTCGTCGTCGCCCTCGCGCTCATCCCCGAGGCGATCTCCTTCTCCATCATCGCAGGCGTCGACCCGAAGGTCGGGCTCTTCTCCTCGTTCATCATGGCCGTCACGATCGCCTTCGTCGGCGGGCGCCCCGCGATGATCACCGCGGCGACCGGCGCGGTCGCGCTCGTCATCGCGCCGGTCTCCCGCGAGTACGGCATGGAGTACTTCATCGCGACGGTGCTGCTCGCCGGGGTGCTGCAGATCGTGCTGGCAATCTGCGGCGTGGCGAAGCTCATGCGATTCATCCCGCGCAGCGTGATGGTCGGCTTCGTCAACGCGCTGGCGATCCTCGTCTTCAGCGCCCAGCTGCCCCAGCTCATCGATGTGCCGTGGCCCGTGTACCCGCTCGTCGCGCTCGGCCTGCTCATCCTGGTCGCGATGCCGCGCCTCACCCGGGCGGTGCCCGCTCCGCTCGTGTCGGTCGTGCTCGTGACGGCGGTCGCCCTCGTGTTCGCGATCCAGGTGCCGAACGTCGGCGACCAGGGCGAACTGCCCCGCAGCCTGCCCGAGCTGTTCGTGCCGAACGTGCCGCTCACTTGGGAGACGCTCACCATCATCGGCCCCTATGCGCTCGCGATGGCGCTGGTGGGCCTCATGGAGTCGCTGCTCACCGCCAAGCTCGTCGACGACGTGACCGATACGCACTCCAACAAGACGCGCGAATCGTGGGGCCAGGGCGTAGCGAACATCGCGTCGGGTTTCTTCGGCGGCATGGGCGGCTGCGCGGTCATCGGGCAAACGATGATCAACGTGAAGGCCTCCGGCGCCCGGACGCGCATCTCGACGTTCCTGGCCGGCGCCTTCCTGCTGATCCTCATCGTGCTGCTCGGCGATGTTGTGGCGGTCATCCCCATGGCGGCGCTCGTCGCGGTGATGATCATGGTCTCGATCGGCACCTTCGACTGGCACTCCATCGCGCCCTCGACACTGCGGCGCCTGCCGAAGAGCGAGACGGCGGTCATGGTCATCACCGTGGCGGTCGTGCTCGCGACCCACAACCTCGCGATCGGCGTGGTCGTGGGAGTGCTCGTCGCCGCCGTCATGTTCGTGCGCCGAGTCGCGCATCTCGTCAACGTGCAGCGGGAGGTCACGTCCGAGGGCGGGGCGACCGTCGCCCGCTACACCGTCGAGGGGCAACTCCTCTTCGCATCGAGCAACGACCTCACCACGCTCTTCGAGTACGCCGACGACCCCGAGCGCGTCGTGATCGACCTCTCACGCTCGCACGTCTGGGATGCGTCGACCGTCGCGGCGCTCGACGCGATCGAGACGAAGTATCGTCAGCACGGCACGTCGGTCGAGTTCGTCGGCATGAACGCGGAATCCAGCGCGTTCCACACGCGGTTGAGCGGAGGGCTCGGACAGGGGCACTGAGGGGGCGCCGGCGGGGCCCGGGTCTCGATTCGACCTGCCCGCTACAGGTCCCCGAGCTCCTCGAGCACGCGCTGCGCGACGCCGAACGCGGAGTTCGCCGCCGGCACCCCGCAGTAGAGCCCGGCCTGCAGGATCACTTCCTTGATCTCCTCGACCGTCAGCCCGTTGGTGCGCGCGGCGCGCACGTGCATTGCGAACTCCGTCTCGTGGCCGAGCGCGATCAGCGCGGTGAGCACGGCGACCGAACGCGAACGCCGGTCGAGGCCGGGTCGCGACCAGATGTCACCCCAGGCCGTGCGGGTGATGAAGTCCTGGAAGTCGGCGGTGAACGGGGTCGCCTGAGCGTTCGCACGGTCCACGTGCGCGTCGGAGAGCACCGCGCGTCGCACGACCATGCCCGTTGGAGGTGACGGATCGCGCAGCGTCGTGCGCCGGGCGTGGCTGGCGGTCGCAGGACCGGGTCGTTCCGCGAGTATCCATTCGCCTGGTTCGGGGTGCTCTGCGAGGCCCCGCCGAGTGCGAGCGAGCTCATCTACAGCAACCCCGCCGACGGGTTCGCGCTGATCAGCCGGCGATCCGACACCGCAGCACATGTACTTCCAGTGCGATCCGAGCACTGACCCCGACGCGCTCTTCGAGGCCGAGATCTGGGAGACGCTGCAGCGCCGCGTGCCCGGCACGCAGCTCGCCGAGGGCCCGATCTTCCAGCGCTACGTGCTGCGCTTCCGCAGCTTCGTCGCGGGCGAGCTGCGCCGCGGGCGGGCCGCGCTGGTCGGGGACGCGGCGCACACGGTGCCGCCGACCGGCGCCAAGGGCATGAACCTCGCCGTCGCCGACGTGCTGCTGCTCGGCGATGCCCTCCGGCGGCTGCTGGGCGAAGGTGACGAGCGCGGCGTCGACGCCTACGCCGAGCGTGCGCTGCGCCGCATCTGGAAGGCGCAGCACTTCTCGTGGTGGATGACGAGCATGCTCCACGCGGCGCCCGGAAGCGACGCGTTCGACCGGCAACGGCAGCTCGGCGAGCTGCGCAGCGTCACGGAGTCGGAGGGTGGGCGGCACTACCTGGCGGAGGCGTACACGGGGTGGCCGCTGGAGCGCTGAGCGGGGCGCCCCGCTTCAATGCGCGTGGTCTCGATTAGCCTGATGAAGTGACGAAGAGGACAATGGGCGTTGTGAGAGCAGGCGACGACAACTATTCGAATGCAGTCTCCTCAGTGAAGACCGGGGTTCAGACCACCGCAACGTCGAAGGCTGCATACCGCGTCGCCGAGCATTTCGTGGCGCGAACGCTGTCGTCGAGGAGTAACGGCTCGAGGAGAGTTCGGTGAGTGCGCACACGCACATGGAGGATGCGCGTGATTCCGAGGCCGACGAGCAGCGCGCCCTCGGCATCCGACTGCGCACGCTGCGCAAGACGAAGCGCATGTCGCTGCGCGAAGTCGCGGCACTCGCCGAAGTCTCCGAGAGCTTTCTCTCGCAGATCGAGCGTGGGCTCACGAGTCCGTCCATCGCTTCGCTGCGACGCATCTGCGCGGCGCTGGGCGAGAGCATGGGGGCGCTGTTCGATGACTCGCGCGAACCCGATCAGGCCGACCCGCACCTGGTGCGCTACCAGGATCGCCGCCGCATATTCCGCCCCGACGGCAGCGCCAATTACTTGATCACGCCCTTGATCGCGAAGGACCTCGAGATTCACCAGAATGTCATCGCGCCGGGTCGCAACTCAGGTGCCGAGCCTTACAGCCACCAGGGCAAAGAGGAATGCGTGATCGTACTCGAGGGCCGGCTCCACTTCGAGTGGAACGGGAACACTTACGAACTCGGCACGGGCGACGCCGTGCTGATCGATCCGAAGATCGGGCACTCGTTCTCGAACGACACCAAAGAGAACGCTGTAGTGATGTGGGTGATCTCGCCGGCAAGGCACGACATCTAAGGGCGAGACGCGTCCACAGGCCTGCTGAAAGTCATAACGCGATCTCGCGGAGATCAACCTCGATGAGCGTCGGCCGATGCTGCGCGAGCGCCCAGGCAAGCGTCTCGCGGAACTCGATCTCATCCGCACCGTCTGCGATGATCGAGCGAGCCTCGACATGGAATCCTCGAGAGAGCGATACGAAGTCAGGGGCGGGGAAGCCGACCCCGACCGGTCGAATGCCCGCGCTCTCCATGCCGTCACGGATCTCCTGGTATCCCCCGTTGGTGAAGACGATGGTGATGATGGGCAGCCCGTATTCTGAGGCCGTCGCAAGTTCCTGCACGCTGAAGAGCATGCCCCCCTCGCCGGTGATGGCGACGACTCGGTCGACCTCGCCGGTGAGCGCGGCGCCGACGGCCGCGGGGATCGCGTAGCCCAAAGTGCCGTACCCGGCCGGGTAGAGGAAGCGGTTCGGGCGATTCGCTTTCCAGTAGGTGGCGGTGCCGAAGTAGGTGGCCTGCGAGGAGTCCCCGGTCACCGCAATGTCGAGCTGATCGGTGAGTTCCTGCAGGTGCTCGTGGAAGACGCGGTACACCTTGCCGTCCCGGGCGAGATCTTTCTCGACCGCACTTCCCGCGGAAGCCGCCCACTCCGCAGATGGCTGGGTTGGGAGACAGCACTCCAGGCGCTCGGCGAGCCGCGGCAAGATGCATTCGCTGCGACCGGCAAGGGCGAAGCGCGGCGACGCGTTCGCCGACATCGCCTCGGCATCGACGTCGACGCGCACCATCCGCCGTGCGTCTCCGGGGAAAGGCCCCCAGAACTCGGAGCTGCCCAAGTCACTGCCGACGACGAGCAGTACGTCAGCACGTTCGATGAGGCTCTTACCCGCCTTGAGGCGCAGTGATACTCCCAGCGAGAGCGCGTGCCGTTCATCGAGCACTCCCTTCGCGTTGGCCGTGCTCATCACGGGTGCCTGCAGACGTTCAGCGATTGCGCGCACCGCCTCCGCTGCCCGACGGTTCGTGGCGCCCCGACCGACGATGATGAGCGGCGACGAGGACGATGCGAGGAACTCGGCCGCCCGGTCGATTCCCTCGTCGGCAGAGTAATCCCAGGCCGCAGGTGCAGAACGCTCGGCAGGGAGCTTCGGGGGAATCTTCGCAGCGACATCGAAGCAGTCGAAGGGTACCTCGAGATAGGCGGGCGCGGGCCGCTCCGTCGCCCAGGATCGCGCAACATCATCGATGAATTCGACGGCCTCGACGCCGCTGCGCACTCGCATGCTTCGCAGCAGCTGGCTCATGAGGCCGATCTGCGACGGCAGATCGTGCAACCACCCCTCTTTCCTGCCTACACCCCGCTCAGGGATGCCGGGCGCGATCGCGAGTACGGGCACGGAGGCCGCGAGAGAGGTGGCGAGAGCGGTGATGATGTTGGTGATGCCCGGACCGGTCGTGGTGATCACTACCGCAGGCTTTCCGGTCACCCGCGCATACGCATCGGCAGCGTAGCCGAGGCCCTGCTCGTGATGCGCCGACACCACCTCGATGCTCGTCGCGTCGAAAGCGCGGAACAGCTCAAGGTTGTGGGTCCCGGGGATGCCGAAGACCCGCTCTACGCCGTACTGCGCGAGCCGCCGCGCAATCGCGTCAGCGACGGTCGCTCCTGACGGATGGCCGCCCGAAGTCTGCATCATTGCGCGGCGCTCGCAATGAAATCGGCAGTCGCGCCACTGGGCGGGTCGCCCTCGAAGGAGCCGTACACGACCTCGCCGCCGACGACCGCGGCGAGAGTGCGCACACGGTCGAACTCGTCGGCTGGAGTATCGAAGGGGTCCCGATCCACGACAGTGAGATCTGCGAGATATCCGGGCTTGATTCTTCCCTTCTGCGCCTCCTGCTTCGTAGCGTAGGCGGCGTCGACCGTGAAGGCTTTCAGCGCCGTATGCACGTCTACAGTTTCGGTGGCGTTGATCTCGACGCCGTTCTTGTTCCTGAGTTGCAGCATGCACTGCATTGTGAACCACGGATTGGTCGTGAACGGCTGCGCACCAGCCGTGTCCGAGTTGCCGGGAATGAGGCCCTGGATCCGATCGAGCGTCTTCAGCGCGTATTTGGCAGCACCGGGCGGCTGGCGACGTGCCGGATCGTCTGGCTCGGCGAACACGAAGCCGGGGTTCGGTACCGCAAGCCCGCCAGCTGCGACGAGCCGTTCAAGGTTCACCGTGTCGAAGCTCTCGTTGAAGAAGTGCTCGATGCGCAGGCGGTGGTCCAGATCCGGGAACACCTGATGAACCCGCTCGACTGCAGACACCGCGATCTCCTGCGCCAGATTTCCGATAGCGTGCGTGCACACCTGTAGACCGGCGCGCACCGCGGTGATGAGTTCGTCGACCAGCGTCGGGTACAGTCGCGTGAGAAGTCCCCAGCCGTCGGCCGGCCCCCGGAGGTCCTCGGTGCGAAAGGCACCGTCACGGCCACCGTCCATGAAGATCTTGATGCCCTGCACCCAGTAGCGGTTGTCGCCGAGCTGCGCACCGAGAACCTCGACCACGCGATGAGAGATCTCGATGAGCGGTTGGTGGCCGGGCTTCGCAGTGAGCAATACGCCGAGGCGGGGAATCTCTCGCTCGCGTGCCAAGCCCTGCATTGCACGCAGCCCGTCAGAGGTGCACGCGATCTCATGCACGGTGGTGACGCCGTTGCGGAGGAACAGCTCCCGCAGCGACTCTCGAATCGCCGGTGCAAGGCGCTCGCGCGAGTACGGTGGGATCGCGAGCAGATCCCACGCCTCCTCGAGCACACCATTCGGCCGACCGTCGGAGCCTCTCTGGATGCGAACGCCGGGGCCGGCGGAAGTGGTTTCATCAATGCCACTCGCGTCGAGGGCGGCCTGATTCACGACGTACTTGTGCATCGTCCACCGCACCGCTGCCGGTCGATCCGGAAAAGCCGCGTCGAGTTGCGCCTTGCTCGGCAGCTTTTGGCCGAACGTGCCCTGGCCGACTACCCAGTCCTCGGCCGGAAGTCCTCTCGCACGCTCGAGCAGTCGAGACACGATGGCTTCGGGCTCGGTGAGGTCGCGCACGTCGATCCAGAAGTGCCTGGAGAGCGCGATCATCTCTACATGCGTGTGCGCGTCGATGAAGCCGGGCAGCACCGAAGCGCCCGCGAGGTCGATCTCGGGTACACCCGGAGCTTCCATGCGCACCTCGTCGAGACGGCCTACCGCCAAGATCTCCCCGGCCGAGACTGCGATCGCCTCGGCGCGGGGAAGCTCATCATCCATGGTGACGACGTGGCAATTGCGCAGAACGTACTCTGCAGGTGCGGCGCTCATGGCCGAGGGTCGCCGATTGCGAAGTTGCCGAGTTCGCGGGGCTCGACGCGGCCTCCGCGCCAGTAGAACTCCCACGGCTTGCTCAGCGCCTTCGAGTGCGAGATCGCCGAGAAGAGTTTCGACCGCAGTGGCGTGAGCGACCTCGGCCACTTGTAGTTGAGCACGTCGTAGGTCGTGGTGAGCGCTTGCACCATGTTGATCCGGGGGCGAGCAGTCATCTCCCAGTCGTGCAGTGCATCGCGCACGTCGTCCTCGGCTGCGAGGCACTCTGCCAGCTCCCAAGCCGCGCAGATCGCCACTCCGGCGCCCTGCCCGAAGTTCGGCGGCTGTGCATGCGCGGCGTCCCCGATGATCGCAACGCGACCTTTCACCCAGCTATCGCACACCACGACCTCGTGCCGGTGGTGCACAGACAGCTCGGGTGTCACAGCGTCGAAGTACTGGGCGAGGTGCGGGAAGTTCCGCTTCCAATACGGCTTATCCAGGGGCACCCGTGTGGCACGGCGATCCTTCTCGGGACCGATGATGAACATGTATGTGTACTCGTCGGAGCACGGCGCGATGCCCACCCGCAACTGGCCCGACCAGTGCTCGGTGCTGTAGCGACCCTCGTTCGGATGCTTGGGCACGAGCACGCGAGTGGCGCCGTCGCCGAGGCCCACCTTCAGACGCGCGAGCTGCAGCGAGTCGCGCACGCGCGAGTGCAGGCCGTCTGCGCCGATCACGAGGTCGGCGTCGACGCGCTCGCCATCTGCGAAAAGCAGTACGCCCTTGGGATCAGCGCCCACGACGCGGCGGCCGGTGTGCACCCTGGCGCCGAGCTCGAGCGCCTTATCGCGTAGCGCGTTGTGCAGCTCCGAGCGGAGCGCGACGACCAGGCGCTCACGGCTCACATCGCGGCTCGTGACGATCACCTGGTCCTGGTCGACGATGCGGGCGGCATCGATACGGACTCCGACCTCGCTGATGCGTTCGCTGAGCTCGAGCTCATCGAGCACGTCAAAGATGTTCTCCTTGATGTAGATTCCCGCGCCGATCTCGCGCAGGTTGTTCCCCTGCTCGTAGACGTCGACGTCGAAGCCGAACTTCGCGAACGAGGCAGCGGCCGCGAGGCCCGCGATGCCGCCGCCTGCGATGGCGATATGTTTCGTCATTCTCTTCTCTCTCCTCTTAGTCCGGCGGAGCCGGCTGTTCATAGTGGTGCTGCGCTGCTAGCCCGCCATAACGGTGACGTCGGCAGCGGCGAGATGCACAGGCACCGTTTCACCCAGGCTGACACCCGTCCCGGTGCCGATGGGGCGCCGGATGACTGCGCCCTGTGTCCCGGGAATCGAGAGCTCGACCTGCTCGTTCTCGCCCAGCAGATTGATTTCCTCGACCCTGCCCGTGAGCTGAAAGCCGGGAGCATGCGAGGGAAGGTCCCCGATTCGGGTCATCCCAGGTCGCGCGGCAAGCTTCACGTCGCCCGTCAGATCGGATTCCACGCGAGCGCTCTGGCCGAAGGCCCGCAGCTCGCCGTCCGAGATCTCGGCGTCGAAGACGTTGGAGTCGGAGAAGAACTTGGCTACGAATGAGTTCGGCGGGTCTTGAAACAACCGCATGGGAGTGTCGAGGCCGGCGAAGTTGCCCGCATTCATGATCGCGACCCGGTCCGAGAGCACGAGCGCCTCTTCCTGGTCGTGCGTCACGTATATCACCGTCGTGCCGACCTGCCGGTGCACCCTCTTAATCTCCGACTCCATCTGCAGGCGCAGACTGCGGTCGAGCGCGCCGAGCGGTTCGTCCATGAGCAGGATCTCGGGTTCGTAAGCGAGTGCGCGGGCGAGTGCGACGCGCTGCTGCTGGCCGCCTGAGAGCTGGGCCGGCTTGCGGTCGCGCAGGTGCTCGAGACCCACGACCTCGAGCATCTCGTTCACCCGCTTGCCGCGCGCGGCACCGCGCACCTTGCGCACCTTGAGGCCGTACGCAACATTGTCAGCGACCGTCATGTGCGGGAACAATGCGTAGTTCTGGAAAACCATGCCGAGCTGACGCTCGGAGGGCGTAAGGCTCCGCAGATCGGTGTCTCCGATCCTCAGCTCGCCACTGGTCGCGTTCTCGAAGCCGGCGATGATCCGCAGCAGCGTCGTCTTACCCGACCCCGAAGGGCCCAGTAGAGTCAGGAATTCACCGTCGCTCACGTCAAGATCGAGTGCCTTCAGCACCTCCGTGTCACCGAAGTTCTTAACCAGTCGGCGAATGCAGAGCTTCGTCTTCCGGGTTTGTGCGGCGTTCCTTCCGAACTCAGAAATCATTTCTTTCCCTTTCGAAGCGTGGTGGCGAGCAGCATCAATGCGGTCGTCGTGACCATGAGCAGTGTGGCGATAGCGGTGATGGCCGGATCGACGGCGTACTGCACTGAGTCGAAGATGTACTTGGGGAGCGTGATGAGCCCGACGCCGCCGAGGAAGGTAATCAGCACCGCTTCGTCGAAGCTGGTGATGAAGCCCATGAGGAATCCCGCGAGAACGGACGGCATGAGCAGCCGCAGAGTGATCGTCCCCCAGGCCTTGATACGCGAGGCGCCCATCGTCATGGCGGCGAGCTCGAGATCTGGTGTGATCTGCTCGAGTGCGGTCGAGAGCACGATCACCACCAACGGCAGCGAATAGACGGTGTGGGCGAGGATGACGCCGAACTTCTCCCCGAGCAGACCGAGCTGGGCGAACACTCCGTAGAGACCGACCGCGTATGCAGCGACGGGGATCACGAGCGGCGCGATAGCGGACCCCTCGAGCGCTCCCCTTCCACGCAGCGTGCTGCGCTTGAGCGCGAATACGAGCGGGAGAGCGACGATCAGTGCGAGCGCGCCAGCCCACAAGCCGATCTCGATCGAGAGCGCGGTCGGCGCACCCCATTTGCCCGAGGTGAACACCTCGACATAGCGGCCGAAGCCCCACTCCCTAGGCGGAAATGAGATGCGCCTGTCGTCGGCGAACGACATAACGACGATCGCGAGCGCGGGGGCGAGCAGGAACACCAGACCGATGAGGGCGACGAGTCGGCCGAGCCACTTGCTGATCTGATCGATCGCACGCGGTCCGCGCCGAAGTTCTTGGTTCCTCGTGGAGTGAGTCATCCGCCGAGACCTCCTTTCAGCGCCTTCGCGCCGACTGAGCGCAATGCCGCGAACAGCACGACGAGCGCGATCACAAGCAGCACCACTGAGGAGGCTGCGGCCCGTGGGTAATTGAAGAAGCTGAAGATGTCATCGCCGATCACCGATGCCATGAAGGGCACCTGGGCTCCGCCCAGCAGCACCGGCGTGATATAGAAGCCGATGCTGATCGCGAACACGATCGCGGCGGCGGCGACGAGACCGGGCATCACGTTGGGCAGCCAAATCTTCACCATGGCCCCGGTGCGCGACGAGCCGAGGATCCGCGCCGAATTGATGAGCTCGCGGTTGAAGCCGGAGATGGTCGGGTACATCGCGAGGACGGCGTAGGGCAGCATCGTGTACGTCATGCCCAGAATCACCGCGAATGGCGTATACAGCAGCGCGAGCGGCTGGTCGATCACGCCGAGGGAGATGAGAAACGAGTTGATCACGCCATTCTTGGCGAGCAGCACGGACCAGGCATAGGTCTTCACGATCACGCCCATCCAGAAGGGCAGCAGGATCGCAGCCCACACGAGGGCTTTGACCCAGGCGCGCTGAGGTGTGGCAAGGATCCAGGCCAGCACGCCGCCGATGACGAGGCAAAGGATCGTCACGATGACAGACATGATCATCGTGTTGACCATCGAGTTCCGAATGGCGCCCGACGCGAATACCGCTGCGAAGTTGGAGAAGCCTCCATCGCCCTGCGTAATCGCGTCTACCGTCAGTTTGACCAGTGGGTAGATCACGAAGAGGAGAACGAGGATGACGAGCGGGATCACCATGAGGATCGCCGTCGGTTTCGGCAGGCTCGCCGACCACGCCTTGCGTTGGCGACCTGCAGTAGCAGTGGCCAGCAATTCGGTACTGGTGGGGCTGGACATCATCGTTCTCCTCTCCTTCGTGGCGATCAGCCGCGGAGGAACTCCTGCCAGCGGTCATTCACTTCCTGGTAGTTCGTCACGTACCACTCGAAGTTCATGTTGGCGAGCTCCTCGCGGTTCTCGGGGTAGTCAGCGAGGGTCTCCGCGATCTCCGGCTCGATGTAGTCGAACGATTCGGGGTTGGGCACCGAGTAGCCCAGGGCCTGCCCCCAGTTCGCCGCCGCCTCGGGGTTCGTAGCGATCCACTCGATGAATTCCCAAGCCTCTTCGGAGTGCGCCGACCCTTCTGCGACGTTCCAGAAGCCGGGGTTGTAGAGCCCCTCCTCCCAGTGGATTTCGAGGTTGGTCATGTCTTCTGCAATGGCATATGCGCGGCCGCTGTAGCCGACGCCCATGTCGGTCTCGTTGGTCGACATCACTTGCATGTACTGGTCGCCGCTGTTCCACCAGGTGCCACCTGCTGCCTTGAACTCCTCGAGCTTCGCGAACGCGCGGTCGAGATCGATTTCGTGCGTGGTGAGATCCTCCGGGGCGACGCCCGAGGCGATCTCGGCGAGGCTCAGGTTGACGAGCGGCGAGGTCGAGATGCTCGTCCGCGAGCCTGGGAACTCCGCTGTATCGAAGAGCTCGGTCGTGTTCTGCGGACAAGCCGCAACCGCATCAGCGTTGCACGCAGTGATGTAGCCGAGGATCGACCAAGTGATTCCGAAATCCGTTACCGCGTCTTCGGGCAGCGCCTCGGTGATGCGCTCCTTAACGGAGTCGGGCATCTTCTGGATGAGACCCTTGTCATACGCGATATACGCGTCGGGAGCCGAGGTGGAATCGAGCAGATCCCATTCGACGTTGTTCGCCTGGTTCTGAGCTTCCAGGCTCGCGACGTACTTGCCGGGTGCATCGACGATCGTCACGTCGTAGCCGGTCTCCTCCACGAAGGGATCGACCAGATACTCCTGGGTGGCGGAGGTGAAGGGATCACCCCAGCTCGCGATGACGAGTGAGACATCTTCGCGGCTGCCGCCCGCGCCGCCGGTAGCTTCGCCGCCGTTCGAGCACGACATCAGACTGAGAGATGTCACAGCAGCAAGTGCGACCACTCCGCCGAGCCTCAGCTGCCTCTGAATCTTCCTTGATTTCATTGCGCTTCACGCCTTTCTTAATGGGTGTGCTGTGGGAGGAAAGTAGGTTGATGCGTCGACTTCTTTGCCTGGAGCGCCACGGTCGAAACGGCCCCGTGCGCTCCGGGTGGGCTGACGATCCAGAGCACCTGGGCTGTCTCCCCACCGGCATTGACCACACGGTGCGGGGTCTCCGAGTGGTACGCAAGCGAATCGCCGTTGTCGAGCAGGTGCCGCTCATCCCCGAGCTCGACGCCGACACAGCCGCTAAGTACCAGGAGCAACTCCTCGTGGTGGCCATGCGCGTACTGCTCATCGCCTGTGGAGCCACCGGGCTCGAACGCGACCGCGAGCGCCTCGAATCGGCCGAGCCCTCGGGAACTGACGATGGTCTTGGTCGCGCGATCCCCGAACGGCATGAGCGGCCGCTCCGCGTTGCGTACGACGGCCGAGTACCCTTCGCTGCCGACGACGCCGAAGACATCATGAATGTTCATGCCGAGCGCTTCTGTGATCAGTCGAAGCGAGCTGATACTCGCCTGGGTGTGCCCGCGCTCGAACTGACTGAGGAAACTCTGCGAAAGCCCCGTTGCAGCAGACATCTGCTGCAGGGTCATGGCAGCGGCGCGGCGCATGCGCCGAATCACCGATCCGAGGTCTTCCTTGCCCATATGCCTTGCCTCACTGCAGAGCCCAACGTGAACGCGACGTGGATGACTCTACATCATGAGTGAAGTTTTCTACAGCATAAATTCATTTCCTTTCACACACCGCGAGATGGGTTGCGCGTCAGCGCAGGAGAAGGGACGACAACAGTCGCAAAGTGAATGAGCACTGAATTTTTATTCAGTATGAACGCATTCCGCTCCCGCTCGCGCGGTCCATAGACCGCGCTGTCTGCTCTCGTCATAGCCGAAGAGCTGCGATATCGGCAGACCACCGCCGATCGCGATAAGAGGAATGTCGAGCAGCACCCGCAGCGCATGGCGGCGATGCGCAGGGTCGCCTGGCTGACGCACGATCAGCCGCATCTCCTCCACGGCAGGCATGCTTCAGCGCAATATGCAGAGGCCGAGCATCAAGAACGCCATACCGGGGCTTCGGAGCATCGAGTCGACGGCGCACCCCGGGTGACGGGACCTATGAACTTCCGCCGGGGACCCCGCTGTACTCGGTCGCATCGCTGGCCTCCTGGACGGCAGCGCAATGCTGGAGTGCGATCCGCCGATCCTCGGGAGGAGCGCCGTCGGAACAGCTCCGGAAGTAGATTGCGCAGGGCCCGCAGTCGGCAAACGCTCGCAGCGCCGAGAAGCCCGATCCCGATCAGCCCGAGTGACGCGATGCCGACACCGTCAACGGCCACCCGCTGAGTCATCACGGGGACGTTCTGAAGGTTTGTGATCCGTCGAAGCCTGCCGTCGCCACCAGACGGCCGCAGCACGCGATGCGAATAGCTTCACCGCCTGGCGCAGGCTACTCCTCGATCGCCGCCTCCAACCGCTCCAGCTTCCCGTCGAGCTCGCCCGCGAAACCGGGGCGGATGTCGGCCTTCATCACGAGCGATACGCGTGAGCCGAACGGCAGCACGGCCTCGGTCGCGCGCTTCACGACGTCGAACACCTCGTCCCACTCGCCCTCGATCTCGGTGAACATGGACGAAGTGCGGTGCGGCAGCCCCGAAGCGCGCACCACCTTCACGGCCTCGGCGACGGCGTCCGATACGGAGGCGTCGCCCGTGCCCGACGGTGCGACGGAGAATGCGAGGATCATGCGGGAGTTCCTTTCACTGAACGGCGGGTAGGCACCAGCGAGGCATCACGCCTCCGACGGCACCTCGATGGGGTTGGTGGTGGTCTTCTGCGGGCGGCGCGCGAACCAGAGCGAGACGATCGCGCCGAGCAGGATCGCCGCGACCGGCAGCAGCATGGACTGCCCCATCGCGGCGGCGAACCCGTCGCGCGCCGCCTCCGGCAGCTGACCGTCACCCATGCCGGCCTCGCCGCTGGCAGCGCCCGCGGCACCGGCACCGCCGCCCGCACCGCCCAGCTCGGCGGCGATGCGCGACTGCATCAGAGCTGCGATCGCGGCCGAACCCAGCACGGCGCCCACCTGGCGCGAGGTGTTGTACACGCCCGATCCGGCGCCCGCGAGCTGCGGGGCCAGGCTGAACGTGGTGATCGATGCGAGCGGCCCCCACATGCAGGCGTTCGCCACCCCGAGCACCGCGCTGGGTACGAGCAGCAGCCAGAGCGGCGTCTCGGGCCGCAAGAGGAAGAAGTAGAGGAGCATGCCCGCGGCCACGAGCGTCAGACCGAACGTTGCGATGCGTCGCGGATCGGTGCGGTCGATGAGCAGGCCGACCGGGCGGGCGAGCCCCGCCGACAGCAGCGCCATGGGCACGAGCATCAGTGCCGACTGCGTCGGGGTGAGCCCACGCACGAGCTGGTAGTAGAACATGAGCGGCAGGCCCATGCTGGTGACGGCGAGGCCCACCGTGACGATGGTGCCCGTGCCGACGGAGAAGTTGCGATCCCGGAAGATCTCGAGCGGCAGCAGCGGCTCGCCGCGCTGCACGCGCTGCCAGACGACGAACAGCGCCAGCACGATCGCGCCGGCGATGATGAGGCTCCACACCGAGATCGGCCCCCAGATCACGCCCCATTCGTAGCTCTCGCCCTCCTGGATGCCGAAGACGAGCATGAACATGCCCGCGGCGCTCAACAGCACGCCGACCCAGTCGAAGTGGTGCGCGTGCGTGTCGAGGCGGGGCACGAACCGCATCGCGAGCACGAAGCCGATGATGCCGACCGGCACGTTGATGAAAAAGATCCACTCCCAGCCGAAGCCGTCGAGCAGCACCCCGCCGAGAATCGGACCGACGAGCGTGGCGACGCCCGCCGTGATACCCCAGACGGCCATTGCCGACCCGCGGTTGCGGGGCGAGAAGATGCGCGTGATCACCGCCATGGTCTGCGGCGTCATGAGCGCGGCGCCGAGCCCCTGGAACACGCGCGCCACGATGAGCGCCTCGATGGTGCCCGACATGCCGCACGCGAGTGACGACAGCGTGAACACGGTCAGCCCGACGAGGTAGATGCGGCGCGGGCCGAAGCGGTCACCGAGACGCCCGGTGATGAGCAGCGGCACCGCATAGGCGAGCAGATACGCGCTCGTCGCCCAGAGCGTCGCCACCATCGTCGTGCCGAGACCCTCCATGATCGAGGGGTTCGCCACGGAGACGATCGTGGTGTCGACGAGGATCATGAAGAAGCCGAGCACCAGCGACCAGAGGGCGGGCCACGGGCGGATCTCGGGCTTCGAGGAGGCGGGGGTCTGGGAGCTCACTCGAGAAGACTACTCCTGGCCTCCGACACGGCTAGGGGGTAGCGGCGGGCAGCTCCGACGGCCCGAAACGCTCGGGCAGGAGCTCGTCGATGGTGCGGATCCCCGCAGGCGTCTGCAGGTGCATCCCTGGGGCGGCGGCCTCCGCGAGCAGCTGTCGGCAGCGCCCGCACGGAGTGATCGGCTGCCCGTTGCCGACGCAGGCGAACGCGACCAGACGCCCGCCCCCGCCGAGGTGCAGCTGCCCGATCATCGCGCACTCGGCGCAGAGCGTGACGCCGTAGCTCGCGTTCTCGACGTTGCAGCCGGTGATCACTCGACCGTCGTCGACGAGCGCGGCGCAGCCCACCGCGTACCCGGAGTACGGGGCGTACGCGTGCTCCGCTGCGGCGAGCGCGGCAGCAGTGAGCGCGGTCCAGTCGATGTCGGTCCAGACGGGTTCGGCGGCCATGCATCCAGCGTATCCGGGCGGCAGGTGCGCTGCGGGCCACGGGCGCAACGTGGACACGGACGCGGGAACGCCCGGGGCGCGAGCCCCGGGCGTTCCGATCCTGCACTGCTCTCGCCGCTAGTCCTTCATCGCGTCGCGCAGCTTGACGCGCACGCCCGTGCGCAGAATCGAGTTGCTGTAGATGCGCGACCCGATCCAGATGACGACCGCGATCGTGGCGACCAGGATGCCGAGCGAGAGGATCGGCTCCCACCACTCGGCGATGCCGAGGTAGAGGCGCATCGGCATCGCGTTCGGCGCCGAGAACGGAATGTAGCTCATGATGCCGAGGGCCTGCGGGTTGTCGTTGAAGAAGATGATGGCGAAGAACGGGATCATCACGAGCATCATCACGGGGCTCGTCACCGATCCGATGTCCTCCTGCCGCGATACCAGCGCCGCGGCGGTCGCGTACATCGCCGCCAGCAGCACGAACCCGAAGGAGAACAGAATGCCGAACCAGATGAGCGAGGTGCCGAGCTCCCCGAGCAGCAGATCCTGCCCCGTGGCGAGCATGCCCACCGATGCGAGCGCGAGGATCGCGATCACCGTGCCGAGTGCGAGGATGCTGTTGCCCACGATCTTGCCGGCGAGCATGGTGCGGGCCGAGACGGTGGCGAGCAGGATCTCGACGATGCGGGTCTGCTTCTCCTCCACCACGCTCTGCGCGATCGTCGTGCCGAAGGTCAGCGCGGTCGTGTAGAAGATGGTGCCGAACGCGAACGCGATGATGTACGCGAGCAGCGGGTTCGTGCCGAGCGGTTCCAGCAGCTCGACCGCGGGCGCCGCTGAGAGCGCCTGCACGAGGTCGCTCGGAGCGCTCTCGAGGGCGACCACCGTGAGATCGAGCGGTGTATCCCCGCCCGGGACGATCGCCGCCTCGACGTCGCCGTCGCGGACGAGCTGCTCGGCCTCAGCGCGATCCGACGCTTCGGTGACGTCGAACCCGGCCGACTCGAGTGCGTCGCCCTGCGCGCTGCTCGACCCCGCGACGGTCGCGACCTGCGTGGGGCTGCCGAACCCGCCGCTCTGGGAGATGAGTCCGCTGATCACGACGCCGCCCAGCACGACGAGCAGGAGAATGCCCGTCGAGATGAGGAACGCCTTGCTGCGCAGACGCGTGGTGATCTCGCGCTCGGCGACGAGCCACGCGCCCTGGGCTCCGCCGATCGGACGCGACGCGGATCGCGAGGACTGGGTGGTGAGTGGAGCGGTCATCGCACGACCTCCTTGAAGATCTGAGCCAGTGAGGGGGTGATGGGGGCGAAGCGCCGCACCGAGGTGCCCGGGGCGCTCTGCTGCACGGCGCGCGCGAGCACGGCCTGAGCCGCCGCGGCGTCGGGGGCGTCGAAGCGGGCGAAGCCGCCGTCGAGGGTCGTGACCTCGATGCCGGGCTGGTCGCGCACCCACCCGGCGTCGGCCGCGGGCCCCTCCAGCTCGAGCTCGAAGCTGCTGCCGGCGTGCTGCGCGCGCAGACCCTCGCGGGAACCGGAGGCGAGGATCCTGCCGTCGCCGATCACCACGACGTCGTCGCAGAGCCGCTCGACGATGTCGAGCTGGTGGGAGGAGAACAGCACCGGCACGCCCTGGGCCGCGTAGTCGCGGAGCACCGCGAGCACGACCTCCACCGCCATGGGGTCGAGGCCGGAGAACGGCTCGTCGAGCACCAAGGCCGACGGCTCGTGCACGAGCGCCGCCGCGATCTGGGCGCGCTGCTGGTTTCCGAGCGAGAGGCTCTCGAGGGTGTCGGTGCCGCGCTCGCCCAGGCCGAGCCGCTCGATGAGGTCGCCGGCGGATTTCTTGGCGGCCGCCGCGCTCATGCCGTGGAGCCGCCCGAGGTAGACGAGCTGCTCGAGCACCTGCATCTTGGGGTAGAGCCCGCGCTCCTCGGGCATGTAGCCGAAGCGCGCGCGGTCGGCCGGGGTGAGGGTCGCGCCGTCGAGGCTCACCGTGCCGGCGTCGGCGGAGAGCACCCCGAGAATGATGCGCATGGTGGTGGTCTTGCCCGCGCCGTTGCCGCCGACGAAGCCGGTCATGCGACCGCCCTCGACCGTGAAGCTCACGTCGTCGAGCACGCGCCGCTCGCCGAAGCTGCGGGTGACGCCTGCGATGTCGATCATCTCGATCCCTTCTGTCGTGTGCTTCCAGCATGACCGGGGCGCGGGCCGGGCCGCTTCCCCCTCCGGGTGGATCCGCGTGCTCGATCGGCGGATCGATCCTCCCCCTGACGGCGGAGGCGCAGTGTCGGCGGCACGCCCTACGCTGGTCTCATGCACGATGACGCGGAGTGGAGCAGGCCGAGCCCGGGTCGCAGCGGGCTGCGCGCCGACGCCGGGCTCGCGCTCGTGCTCGCGATCGCTTCGGTGACGACCGCATTGCTGTATGCGCGCACCGGCATGTATCCCGGGGCGGCGGAGCCCTGGGTGTGGGCGGTCGGTCTCGGGCTCGCGACTCTGCCGCTCGCGCTGAGGCGCCGGTACCCGGTTCCGGTCGCTCTGGTCGTCTCCGTCGGATTCTTCGTCTGCGGTCAGTTCGGCGTACCTGAAGTGCTGATCATCAACATCTGCCTCTTCATCGCGCTGTACACGGTCGGGGCATGGGAGCGCCGCCGCGGCCTGGCACTCTGGGCGCGCCTCGGCATCGGCGTCGCCATGATCGTCTGGCTGGTGATCACCCTGATCATCGCCTCGTCGAGCAGCGACTACTTCGAGGGCATCTCGCGATCCGGCATCTTCTCCGCGTACGCCACATATGCGGTGATCCAGATCATCACGAATCTGCTGTACTTCGGCGGTGCGTACTTCTTCGGCGAGCGCTCGTGGAACGCGGCCCGCAATCAGGCGCTGCTCGAGGCGCGAGGGCGCGAGCTCGAGCTCGAGCGGCAGACGAGCGCCGCGCAGGCCGTGGCGCTCGACCGGCTGTCGATCGCGCGCGAACTGCACGACGTGGTCGCCCATCACGTGTCGGTGATGGGCATCCAAGCCGCCGCTGCCCGGCGCAGTCTCGAGCGCGACCCGGCTCGAGCGGCTGAAGCGCTCACCGTCGTGGAGGAGAGCGCGGGAACGGCCGTCGATGAGCTGCGACGGCTCGTCGGCACGCTGCGCGATCCCTCGAAGGAGGCGTCGGCGCCGACCACCATCGGCCTGGCCCATCTCTCCGCGCTCGTCGCGGAGGCGCAGAGCTCGGGAACGCCGACGACGCTCATCGTCGCCGGCGAACCGCGACCCATCCCGATGCTCGTCGATGTCGCGCTCTACCGGGTCGTTCAAGAGGCGCTGACCAATATCCGCAAGCACGCCGGGCGCGGCGCGACCGCAGAGGTGCGCCTCCGTTTCGGGGAGGAGTCGGTCGAAGTGGAGATCTCCGACGACGGCGTGCGGCAGGAGCTCGCGCAGCGATCGCGCGGCTCCGGTCTCGGTCTGCGCGGCATGCGCGAGCGCGTTGGGGCCGTCGGCGGCACCGTGCAGGCGGGGCGCCGGGAGCGCGGCGGGTTCCTCGTGCGTGCCGCCGTGCCCGTCGCACCCGTTTCTTCCGGCTCTCCCGCCTCTCCCACGGCCGCTCCGGTCGGCTGACCCCGCTTCCACTCCGAAAGGTGCCCATGATCCGCGTACTCCTCGTCGACGACCAAGCACTGGTGCGCTCGGGCTTCCGCATCATCCTGGAGTCGGAGCCCGACATCGAAGTGGTCGGCGAAGCTGAGAACGGCGAGATCGCGGTCGCTCTCGCAGTCGAGCTGCGCCCCGACGTGATCTGCATGGATGTCGAGATGCCCGTGCTCGACGGGATCGAGGCGTCGCGTCGCATCCTCGCGCCGGGCTCCGCGGCGGGGGCCCCGGCGGTCGGCAGCGGGGCGACGGGTGCGACCACGAACAGCGCGGCAGCGGACGGAGCGGCAGCGGACGGGGCGGCAGCGGACGGGGCGGCAGCGAGCAGCGCCCCTGCGATCCTCGTGCTCACCACATTCGGGCATGAGCGGTACCTCTTCGACGCGCTCGCGGCGGGCGTCAGCGGGTTCCTGCTGAAGACCGCGCGCGCGGAGCAGCTCATCGACGCCGTGCACTCGCTCGCAGCGGGCAACGCGCTCCTCGGTTCAGATGTGACACGCGCCGTGATCGAGCGGGTGTCGGCGAATTCGCCCGCGAACGCTGCGGCGCCGACCGGGCACGGCGATCCGGAACCGATCACAGTACCCGATGCGGCGGCCGCCGCAATGGAGGCGGCGGGTCTCACCGAGCGCGAGCGGGAGGTGCTCGCCCTCGTCGCGGAGGGGAAGTCGAACGGCGAGATCGCAGCAGCGCTGTTCCTCGGCGAGGCGACGATCAAGACCCACGTCTCGAACCTGCTGCAGAAACTCGGGGTGCGCGATCGCATTCAGGCGGTCGTCTGGGCGCACACCCGTTCCTGACCGACGTCCACGGAAATCGCGCAGGGCGCATCGATAGGATGCGGCACATGACGAACGCTTCGGGAATCGGTCGCGCCTACGCCTGGATCGCATTCGTGGAGGCCTTCACCTGGGCCGGGCTGCTGGTCGGCATGTTCCTGAAGTACATCACCGAGACCACTCCTGTCGTCGTCACGATCTTCGGGTCGCTGCACGGCGCCGCCTTCATCATCTACGGCCTGGTCACCATCGCCGCCGCGATCAAGCTCCGGTGGTCGTGGTTCGTCGCGCTGCTCGCGCTCGCGGCCTCGATCCCGCCGCTCTTCACCATTCCCATGGAGATCTGGCTGCGCCGCACCGGCCGCCTGGCTGCGCCCGAGCCGTCCGCGGCGGCCGCCGTCGCCTGACCGCCGCAGCCCCGCACCCGCACCCGCACCCCGCGCCGCCCGCCCCACCCCCTCGTTGATTCCGAAGCGGGGTCACTTCTCGTGCGTGTCGCACATCCGACACGCACTGAAAGTGACCCCGCTCGCTCGGTTAACCGGGGCACGGCGGAGCGGGGTCACTTTCGGAGCGTGTCGGGCGTCGTGGATGGCGCGACACACTCCCGAAGTGACCCCGCTCGCAGATGGTGGGGTGCGGTGGGGTGCGGCGAGGTGCGGTGGGGGTGAGGCGAGGCGAGGCGAGGGCGGCGCAGCGTAGGCGTCAGGCGCCCGCGACCGTCGAGGCGCGCACCACCAGTTCGGGGGTGAACTCGATCTGCTCGCGCGTCGCATCGGCGCCCGCCTGCGCCTCGGTGAGCAGCAGCCCCACAGCCGTCGCGCCGATCTCCACCGCCGGCTGCCGCACCGAGGTGATGGGCACGACTGCCGCGCTCGCGAAGTCGATGTCGTCGTAGCCGATGAGGGCGATGTCCTCGGGCACCCGCAACGATCCCGTCATGACGAACGCCTGCAGCACGCCCATCGCGAGCAGATCGTTGGCCGCGAAGACGGCGTCGGGCCTGCGGTCGGCGGGGAGGGCGAGAATCTCCTCGGCGATCCGGCGCCCCTCGAGCACGCTCAGGGCCTGAGTCTCCCGTACTTCGAGCGTGGCGTCCGCGACCTCAGCCACGACCGATCGGGCGCCGTTCAGGCGGTCGGAGACCTGCTTGATGCCGATCGGGCCGCCGACGAACGCGATACGGCGCCGCCCCTGCTCGAGCAGGTGACGCGCGGCGATGCGGCCGCCCTCGACGTCATCCACCGACACCGAGGAGAACGATCGGTCGCTCGACCCGCGGTCGACGAGCACGACGGGGATGCCGGCGTGCCGCAGTTTCCAGAGCTGCGTGAGGTCGGTGTCGACGGGCGAGATGAGCACGCCGGCGACGCGATGCTCCTCGAACATCTCGAGGATGCTGTGCTCGCGCTCGGGCGAATCATCGCTGCCGCCCATCAGCACCGTGTATCCGTCATCGATCGCACGCCGCTGCGCTCCGTACGCCAAGTCCATGAAGAAGGGGTTGCGGGTGTCGAGTACGACGAGCCCGAAGCTGGTGCTGCGCCCCGCGCGCAGTTGCCGAGCCGCATCGTTGCGCACGAAGCCCAGCTGTTCGATCGCCTGCGTCACGCGCGTGACGGTGGCCGCGGCCACGATCTCGGGGCGGTTGAGCACGTTGGAGACCGTCCCCACCGACACCCCCGCCTCGCGCGCGACGTCGCGGATGCTCGCTGCCATGGCGTGATCCCCCACTCCGGATTCGGAAAGCTCTGCGTTTCGGAGCAGTCTACCGATCGCATCACCGTTTTGAAACGCTTCAATAACGACTGCGAAACCGTCTCGACATCGACTTGACGCATTGCTGACTCGCGCCATAAACTCGCCTCAATCGCGATTGAAACGATTCACAGTCAGAATCGCGCACCGCCCCGAGATGCCCTTCCGATGGCAGGAAGTCCGTGAGTTCAATGAAGAAACCACCCTCCGGTGAACCGCTGCTCGAATTGCGCGGCGTCGCCAAGGCCTTCGGCCAGGTGATCGCCCTGCGCGACAGCACCCTCGCACTCTACCCCGGATCCATCCACGCGCTCGTGGGCGAGAACGGCGCCGGCAAGTCGACGCTCGTCAAGATCATCGCCGGCCTGTACCGGCGCGACAGCGGGGACTTCCGCTACGACGGCGAGACGGTCGACTTCTCCACGACCGCCGAGTCGAAGGCGGCGGGCATCGCGGTCATCTACCAGGAGCCGACACTGTTCCCTGACCTCTCGGTCACCGAGAACATCTTCATGGGCCGCCAGCCGCGCGGGCGCTTCGGGCGCATCGACCGCGGTGCCATGCGCGCCGAGGTGGAGTCGCTCTTCGCTCGGCTCGGCGTCGCCATGGACCCGGATCGCACGGCCGACGGCCTCTCGATCGCCGACCAGCAGATGATCGAGATCGCGAAGGCCATCTCGCTCGACGCCCGCGTGCTCATCATGGACGAGCCCACCGCGGCGCTCTCGGGCGTCGAGGTCGACCGCCTCTTCCAGGTCGCCCGCGCACTCCGCGACGAGGGCCGCGCGCTCGTCTTCATCTCCCACCGCTTCGACGAGGTGTTCGCGCTGTGCGACACGATCACGGTGATGCGCGACGGCAGCTACGTGTCGACCCGCGCCATCAGCGAGACCGACCCCGACAGCGTCGTGGCCGAGATGGTCGGGCGCGAGATCACCGACCTCTTCCCGAAGCTCGAGACCGAGGTCGGCGAGCCGCTGCTCGTCGTCGAGGGCCTCACCAGCCCGGGCGTCTTCTCCGACATCAGCTTCACGGTGCATGCGGGCGAGATCGTCGGCCTCGCGGGCCTGGTCGGCGCGGGACGCAGCGAGGTCGCGCGCGCCGTCTTCGGCGTGGACGCCTACCGCAGCGGCACCGTCACGGTGGCTGGCACGCGGGTGCCGGGGAGCAAGCCGACCGCAGCGATGCGCGCGGGCCTCGCGCTCGTGCCCGAGGATCGTCGCAAGCAGGGGCTCGTGCTCGATTCGAGCGTCGGGCGCAACACGACGTCGGTGATCCTCGACTCGCTCGCGAAGCTCGGCATCGTCACCACCGGCGCGGAGAATCGCGCCGCGCGCCCCTGGTCGGAGAAGCTCGAGGTCAAGGCGAACGCGCTGTCCACGATCGCGGGCACCCTCTCGGGCGGTAATCAGCAGAAGGTCGTGCTCGCCAAATGGCTGGCCACGGATCCGCGCGTGCTCATCATCGACGAGCCGACGCGCGGCATCGACGTCGGCACGAAGTCCGAGGTGCATCGTCTGCTGTCGACGCTCGCGAGCCAGGGCATGGGCGTGCTCATGATCTCGAGCGAGCTCCCCGAGGTGCTCGGCATGGCAGACCGCGTGGTCGTCATGCACGAGGGGCGGATCACCGCCACCATCGACCGCGACGACGCGACGCAGGAGAACGTGATGCGCGCCGCGACCCACAGCTCGAGCACGGAATCGGAGCACGCCGCATGAGCGCCACGACCTTGAATGCCCCCAGCGTCGGCTTCGGCGCGATCGTCGGGCGCCTCACGCGGGCGCGCGAGGCGAGCATCCTGCTCGCGGTGCTGCTCGTCGTCGCGGCCGCCACGATCAAGAACCCCAACTTCCTCTTCTCGACCGACGGCTACCGCGACCTGTGGCTGACGCCCTCACTGCTGCTGCTCGTCGCCGTCGGCCAGGCCGTCGTGCTGATCACCCGAAACGTCGACCTGTCGGTCGGGTCGATCCTCGGCCTGAGCGCGTATCTCACCGGCCGTCTCTTCATCGACATGCCCGGTCTCCCCGCCATCGCCGTCGTCGTGATCGCGATCGTCTTCGGCGGTCTGCTCGGCCTCATCAACGGAGCGCTCGTCGCCTTCGCGAAGGTGCCGGCGCTCGTGATCACGCTCGGCACCATGTACGCCTTCCGCGGCATCAACGTGCTGTGGACGGGGTCGGATCGCATCAACGCCTCCGACATGCCCCGCGGGTTCCTCGCACTCGGCACCGCCCAGGTGCTGACGATCCCGGTGCTCACCATCATCGCCGTGATCGTGCTCATCGCGGTCGCCTGGTGGATGAAGAACACGCGCGGCGGCCGCGAGTGCTACGCCATCGGATCGGACCCCGATGCCGCTCACCTCTACGGATTGCCCGTCACCCGCCGCGTGCTCACCGCGTTCGTGCTCTCGGGCGCCCTGTCGGGGTTCGCCGGAGTGCTGTACGCCGCGCGCTACGGCACGATCAATTCGCAGGCCGGTGCCGGCTGGGAGTTCGACGCGATCGGCGCAGCGGTGATCGGCGGCGTCGCGATCTTCGGCGGAGTCGGATCAGTGTGGGGCGCGGCGATCGGCGCAGCGCTGCTCATGACCATCAACCGCGCGCTCCCCGTGCTCGGCGTGCCCGACTTCTGGCAGCGCGCCGTGGTCGGCGTGCTCATCATCGGCGCCATCGTGCTCGACCGCGTGCTCTCGCTCCGGCAGCACCGCAAACTCATCGAAGAACGGGAGACGCAGCGATGACCGCTCAGACCACCGTCACCACCTCAACGACCAGCCTGCGTCGCATCGCCGACTACGACCGGCCGCTGTGGCAGCGCCTCTTCCTCACCCGCGAGAGCGCGATCATCGCCCTCGTCGTCATCGTCGTCGTCTTCGCGAGCATCGTGGTCCCGAACTTCGGCAGCAAGATCACGATGACCTACCTGCTGCTCGACATCTTCCCGATCCTCATCATCGCGCTGCCGATGACCGCGATCATCGTCACGGGTGAGATCGACCTCTCCGTCGCGAGCATCGTCGGCCTCTCGAGCGTGCTCACGGGCGTGCTCACCCAGGCGGGCGTGCCGTTCGGGCTCACCATCGTGCTGGCGCTCGCGGCGGGCCTGGTCGCGGGCCTGATCAACGGCTTCCTCATCACGGCGGTGGGTCTCCCCTCGCTCGCGGTGACCATCGGCACGCTGGCGCTCTTCCGCGGCATCGCCGTCGGCCTGCTCGGCACCACCGCCGTCACCGAATTCCCCGAGTTCTGGACTGACCTCGCGAAGGAGAAGATCGGCTCGACCGGCATCCCGGTGGTCATGATCCTCTTCGTCGTGCTCGCGATCGCCTTCGCGATCCTGCTGCACTTCACCAAGTTCGGCCGCGGCGTCTTCGCGATCGGCCTCTCGCCCGAGGCGGCCCGCTTCTCGGGCGTCGACGTCGCACGCACCAAGATGCTGCTCTACGTGCTCAGCGGTGCGGTCTCGGCTCTCGCCGGCATCTACTTCACGCTCCGCTACGGCAGCGCACGCGGCGACAACGCCACGGGGATGGAGCTGCAAGTCATCGCGGCCGTGCTGCTCGGCGGCGTGTCCATCTTCGGCGGCCGCGGCGCCCTGCACGGGGTCATCGCCGGCGTCGTGCTGATCGGGGTGCTCGGCAGCGCCCTGCGCCTCGCGAACGTCACCTCCGACGTCATCAACATCATCACCGGAGCGCTGCTCATCGGCGCCGTCATCTCGACCAGCGTGATCGCCGCGGTGAAGAACCGGCGGAGAACCGGGAAGAAGCTGCAGATCGCCGGCGCGCGCGCCGCGACCACGGCGTGAGGCCCGGGCGAGACGCCCTCCAGAGAACTTCCACGACCACCCACACCAGTCCCCGCACCGCGGGGTGATGAAAGGAAACAACGAACGATGTGGTTCCAGAACAATAAGAAGAAGGCCGGCGCGGTGCTCGCGCTGGCGGCGAGCGCGGCTCTGCTGCTCTCGAGCTGCTCGGGCGGAGATGCCGGAAACGGCGGGTCCGAGGGCGGATCCGAGGGAGGCGGCGCGAGCATCACCTTCCTGCCGAAGAACCTCGGCAACCCGTACTTCGATGCGTCGCGCACCGGAGAAGAGGCCGCCGCCGGCGAGTTCGGCGGCGAGTTCACCGAGGTCGGCCCGACCGAGGCGACGCCCGACGCGCAGGTGAGCTTCATCAACACCGCGACCCAGCAGGGCGCAGCCGCCCTCGCCGTCGCGGCGAATGACCCGCAGGCCATCTGCGACGCGCTGAACGAGGCGCGCGACAACGATGTCAAGGTCGTCACCTTCGACTCCGACACCAACCCCGAATGCCGCGACCTGTTCATCAACCAGGCCGACGCCGCGGGCATCGCCAAGGCGCAGGTCGACATGATCGCCGAGCAGATCGGCGGCGAGGGCCAGATCGCGATCCTCTCGGCCGCGGCCAACGCGACCAACCAGAACGCCTGGATCGACCTCATGAACGAGGAGCTCGAGGCCAACCACCCCGACATCGAGGTCGTCGAGACCGTCTACGGCGATGACGACGACCAGACGTCGTTCGACAAGACCGCCGCGCTGCTGCAGACCTACCCGGAGCTCAAGGGCATCGTCTCGCCGACCACCGTCGGCATCGCCGCTGCCGCTCGCTACCTCTCGACCTCCGATGCCAAGGGCGAGGTCGCGCTGACCGGTCTCGGCACCCCCAACCAGATGCGCGAGTACGTCGAGGACGGCACCGTCACCGAGTTCGCGCTGTGGAACCCCGAGGAGCTCGGCTACCTGACCGCCTTCGCCGCCAACGCGCTCGCCACCGGTGAGATCGCGGGCGAGGAGGGCGACACCTTCGAGGCCGGCGACCTCGGCGAGTACACGGTGGGCGCGGACGGAGAGGTCGTGCTCGGCGAGCCGACCCGCTTCAACGCGGACAACATCGACGACTTCGACTTCTAAGTCGTCGCTGGGCGGGGATCCTGATCCGATCCGAATGCATCAGGATCACGGTCAGGATCCCCACCACTCGCTTTCTGCCGCCCCCGACCCACACCCCGACCACCGCCCCCCTCACCCGCGACCCCTCGGAGAATCCCATGCGAGTCTGCTTCCAGATGCAGGTCAAGCCCGACCGCCTCTCCGAGTACGCCGAGCATCACGCGGCCGTCTGGCCCGACATGCTCGACGCGATCGCCGATGCGGGACGTCGCAACTACTCGCTCTTCCTCCGCCCCGACGGCCTCCTCATCGGCTACTACGAGACCGATGACGACGCGTCCGCCCAGCGAGCACTCGAAGCCGACCCGCGCACCGCCGCGTGGGAGGCGAAGATGGCCGACTACTTCGTCGCCTCGACCGGCCGCCCCGACCAGGAGGCCCCCCGACTTTCCGAGGTGTTCAACCTCGAAGACCAACTCGCGCGCCACCACGCGGGCACGAATCGCGCATAGCGCAGCACCACACAGAAAGCGCACATCACCATGAGCACCCAGCTGACTCCCGAAATCCTCAGCGCCCTCGAACAGCAGGCCGTCGAGGTCCCGTCCTGGGCCTACGGCAACTCGGGCACGCGGTTCAAGGTCTTCGGCACGCCGGGCACCCCGCGCGATCCCTTCGAGAAGATCGCCGATGCCGCAGAGGTCAATCGCCACACCGGCCTCGCGCCGACGGTCGCACTGCACATCCCGTGGGATCTCGTCGACGACTTCTCGGCGCTCCGCTCGCACGCCGAGGATCTCGGGGTGCAGCTCGGCACGATCAACTCCAATACGTTCCAGGACGACGACTACAAGTTCGGGGCACTCACGCACGAGGACCCCGCGATTCGCCGCAAGGCCATCGATCACCACCTGCAGTGCATCGACGTCATGGACGAGACCGGGTCGCGCGACCTGAAGATCTGGCTCGCCGAGGGATCGAACTACCCGGGCCAGGCAGACATGCGCGGCCGGCAGGATCGCCTGCAGGAGTCCCTCCAGGAGATCTACGCACGCCTCTCCGCCGACCAGCGACTCGTGCTCGAGTACAAGTTCTTCGAACCCGCGTTCTACCACACCGATGTTCCCGACTGGGGCACCTCGTACGCGCAGGTCGTCTCGCTCGGCGAGCGCGCCATGGTCTGCCTCGACACCGGCCACCACGCCCCCGGCACCAACATCGAGTTCATCGTGATGCAGCTGCTGCGCCTCGGCCGACTCGGTTCGTTCGACTTCAACAGCCGCTTCTACGCCGACGACGACCTGATCGTTGGAGCCGCGGATCCGTTCCAGCTCTTCCGCATCCTCGTCGAGGTCGTGCGCGGCGGCGGGCTGAACAATCCCGATGTGGCGTTCATGCTCGATCAGTGCCACAACGTCGAGGAGAAGATCCCCGGCCAGATCCGCTCCGTGCTCAACGTGCAGGAGATGACGGCCCGCGCCCTGCTGCTCGACCGCGACGCGCTGGCCGGTGCGCAGCGCGCGGGCGATGTGCTCGGCGCGAACGCCATCATGATGGACGCGTTCTACACCGACGTGCGCCCGGCGCTCGCCGAGTGGCGCGAGTCGCGGGACCTCCCCGCGGACCCGATGGCCGCGTACGCCGCCTCGGGCTACCAGGATCGCATCAACGCCGACCGGGTCGGCGGCGCCCAGGCCAGCTGGGGCGCGTAGGGATCTCCTCCCTCGCCACCCCCACCCCATATGCGAGCGGGGTCACTTTTCGTGCGAGTCGGCGGCTCGACACGCACGAAAAGTGACCCCGCTGCGGTTCTTGGGGTGGGTGAGCGGTTGACGCGGTTACCGCGGATCTGTGGCGGCGATAGCGAGCTCTGGGCGAACAGCTTCGCGTCTCACGATAGGATCGTTCAATGAACCATCCTCTTCACTGCACCGGGCGGTAGCACGTGGTGACTATTCGAGACGTCGCCCGCCTCGCAGGGGTGTCCTCGGGAACCGTGAGCAACGTGCTCAACCGCCCCTCCTACGTGCGCGCTGACACTCGTGAACGGGTGCAGCGCGCCATCTCCGAGCTCGACTTCATCCCCGATCAGCGATCGCGTCAGTTCCGCCCTGGTCGCACGCGAACCATCGGCATCACCGTCGCCGAACTCGGAAACCCGTTCTTCGTGGATGTCGCACTCGGCGCCGAAGCGGTGTGCCGGGAACGCGATCTCGGAGTGGTGCTCTGCAACAGCTCGTACGATCCGCAGTTGGAGTCCCAGAATCTCGACCTGCTCGTGCAGCAGCGGGTTCAGGGCATCATCATCTCTCCAGTGGATGAGCGGAGCTCCCGCCTCGACATGCTGAAGGATCGCGGCGTGCCGATGGTATTCGTGGATCGCGTTGGAGACGACCGCGACGTGTGGTCCGTGGTGATCGATGACCGCGAGGGCGGACGGCTGGGCGCTCGACATCTGGTCTCGCGGGGGCATCGGCGCATCGCGTTCCTCGGGCACCCGCACCGCTCCCCCAAGGTGAGGTCGCGGTACGAGGGCGCTCGCGAGGTCGTGCATCGATCGGACGGAGACATCACCCTCGAAGTCGTGACCACGGCATCGTGGACCGTGGACGAGGGCCGGCGCCTTGGGGCTGCCCTCGCGGCGCGCCCGCACGACAAGCGCCCGAGCGCGGTGATCTGCGCGAACGACATGCTCGCACTCGGCCTCATCCAGGAGCTCGTGCGCTGCGGCTTGCGCGTTCCCGACGACATCGCAGTGGTCGGTTACGACGACATCGAGTGGGCGTCCATCGGAGCGGTACCGCTCACTACCGTCGCACAGCCCAGGGAGCGGTTGGGCCGCACGGCGGTCGAGATGATGATCCAACTCATCGACCGACCGGGCCCGCTTCCGCAGGCCAACCACATCGTGCTCGCTCCCGAACTGGTCGTGCGCTCCTCCACCTGACCGGGGGACGATCTCGCAGCAAACTGATCGGGGGGCCATTTGACAGCAAAGGAACGGGCCCCGCTGCACAACGCGGGGCCCGTTCCGTGCCTCTCGGCGGGTGGATCTAGAACGCGGGTTCGACGTCTTCGACGTTCTCCGCGGTGACGACCGTCAGCGGAATGGGGATGCGATTCTCAACGGTCTCGCCCGCCGCGGCCTGGACGATCGTCTCGAGCGCGAGCTTGCCGTCCTCGACCGGCGACTGCACGATGGTCGCGTAGAACTGGCCGTCGCGAATCGACTCGAACGCGTCCTGCTGGCCGTTGATACCGACGATCGGCGGAATCTCCGCAGGATCCTTGCCCGCTTCAGCCCACGCGTCGATGAAGCCGCGCGCCATCGTGTCGTCGTTCGCGTAGACGCCGTCGATATCGTCCCCGAAGCGGGTGATCAGATCGCGGCTCGCGACGAGCGCCTTCTGCTGATCGAAGTCGGCGTTGACGGTCTGCAGCACCTCGATGTCCGAGCCGATCTTCTCGAGCTGCTCCGTGAATCCGTCGGTGCGTCCGATACTCGTGCCGTTGCCTGCCTGGCCGGCGATGATGACGACCCCGCCCTCGCCGCCGAGCGCCTCATCCATGGCGTCCGCCGAGAGCACTCCCTCCTCGTAGACGTCGGGGCCGGTGAAACTCTCCACCAGCTCGAGCGCCTCATCGTCCATCGGCGAGTTGATCAGCACGACCGGAATGCCCGCCGTCTGCGCCTGGATGAGCCCCGGGATGTACGCCTGCGGATCGAGCGGCCACAGCACGATCCCATCGGGGCTGCGCCCGATGCACGTCGTCAACTGCTCAGTACCGGTCTGGACGTCGAAATCCTGGCTCAGCATGGTAACTTTCGCCCCCGCCTCGTCCGCTGCAGCTTGAAACGCCTCGTTCGCGGGAGTGGCGTACGCGTGCGACTCGGCGGCGGTGATGTAGCAGATCTCCGCCCCTGCACCGGCTTCGGCGTCGGGTGACTCGGCGGCGGAATCGGCTCCTGAAGTCGAGCAGGAGGCGAGGAGGAGTGCCGCGGCGAACGCGGTCCCTCCGAGGAATACCTTCTTGATCATGCGGGTGTCCTTTCGGTTTCGTGTTGACGGGCGGCATCCCTCTTCGGTGAGAGGCGCCGCAGCAGTGCGGTAGGTGATACATCAGTGCCACGCTTCGCGTGGGTCAGACGGTCGAGCAGGATGAGGAGAAGCAGGATGGCACCGGTCACGATGTCCTGCACATACGCGGGGATGCTCTGGTACTCCATGGCGGTGGTCAGAGCGGCGAGGGTGAGCAGCCCGCCGAGTGTGCCGAGGGCCGAACCGACGCCTCCCTCGAGCCGGGTTCCTCCGATGACCACCGCGGCGATGGCGGTGAGCACGATCGTGTCGCCGAAGACCGGGGACCCCGTATTGGAGGCGATGCCGAACGTCACCCCTGCGAGACCGGCCATCAGACCGCTGAAGGCGAATGCTCCGAAGAGGTACCAGCGCGACCGGATGCCGCTCGCCGCCGCACTCGTCGCGTTGCTGCCGACCGCGAACAGGTTTCGCCCTGAGACCATCCGCGTCAGCCAGACATGCAGCAGGAGAATGAGCACGACGAAGATGAAGACGCGCGTGGAGAGCGTGCCGAGGACCGGCTGCGTCAGAGGAATCCCGAAGAACGGATCGATGCCGCTGATGGGCCGCGAATCGGTGATGAGGTGGCACACCGCGCGGAATAGCAGCATCGAGGCGAGTGTCGCGACGAGGGAGTTGATCCGGAGCAGCACCACCAGCACCCCGTTGCAGCAGCCGGCGAGCAGTCCGATGCCGAGGCCGGCGATGGCCGCGGGAACCTGACCCATGGATTCTTGGAGACCGACTGCCGCGATACCGGACAGCGCAAGGATCGCGCCCCCGGAGAGGTCCAGTTGGCCGGCGATCAGCACGACCGTCAGTCCGATCGCGATGAGTCCCATGGTCGCCACGCGATCGATGCCGAGGCTGAGCGTTCGAGCTTCGAAGAACCCGGGGACGAATGTGGCGGCGATGACGAGTGTCGCGATCAGGATCACGATGACGCGGTAGCGCACCAATCCGAGCAACGCGAGACTCCATCCGCCACGCAACGGTGATACCGCGCTCATGAGCGGCCTCCCTTCCGACGGAGGTAGATGTCGAGCGAGACGGCGCCGACGATGAGCAAGCCCTTCGCGATTCCCTGTACCGCCGTGGGTACGCCATGCAGCACCAGGATGTTGTTGAGCAGGGCGACGAACAGGAGTCCGCCGATCGCTCGAGGAATGCTGCCCGACCCGCCGAGCAGACTGATACCG
Organism: Leucobacter sp. USCH14; assembly: GCF_037619215.1. Taxonomy (NCBI): domain Bacteria; kingdom Bacillati; phylum Actinomycetota; class Actinomycetes; order Micrococcales; family Microbacteriaceae; genus Leucobacter; species Leucobacter sp. USCH14. Next base: position 306,569 of record NZ_JAQPZP010000002.1, on the reverse strand, counting down.
CCGACGACAACGGCCGTGATCGCGTCGAACTCGTAGCCGACCCCGATCGCGGGCCTCGCCGTCTGCAGGGTGATCCCGAGCAGCGCGCCCGCAAGCCCGCTCAGCCCGGCGGTCATGACGAACGCGGACGCCCGGGTTCGTGCAAGCGGCACCGCACTCGCCCGCGTGGCGTCAGGATTGCTTCCCGCCGCATAGACCCAGCGACCGAGCGTCGTTCGCGAGAGCACCAGATGGCCGATGACTGCGACGATCACGAAGATGATGACGATCACCGGGATCCCGAACACCCGACTGTTCACGAAAGCCTGGGCGTCGGCGTCGGAGCCGTATACGATGACCCCGCCGACGCTCCACTGCGCGATGCCGAGCACGATGGTGCTGACGCCGAGTGTCGTGATCACGGGGTTGATGCGCGCATACCCGATCAGGATGCCGCTCACGACCCCGGCGCCGCACGCCGCCAGAATCCCGACGAGCGCTGCCGCGAAGGTGCCGATGGCCGGTTGGAGGCCGAGGGTGAGAATCGCACCGACGGCCACGGTGGCCGGGACCGAGAGATCGGCCACTCCGCGCGTGATGAAGACGAACGTCATACCCACCACGATCACGCCGAGTATCGAGATGTTGATCAGCACGTTGACCAGATTGCCGACCGAGAAGAACCTGTCGGAGAGCAGCGTGCCGATGACGAGGAGCAGCACGATGCCGACGGGCATTCCGATCACCGGACCGAGGCGTGCCCCCAGATTCGCGCGGGTGACCCGGCTCGTGCCCGGCACCCCCGTGATCGTCGTATCGAGTTTCGTATCGGTCATGCGTGCGCCGCCTCTCCCGTTGCCGCGAGCATCACGGCGGCCTCGTCGGCTTCGGTTCGATCCAGTTCAGCCGTCACGCGCCCCTCACTGAGCACGTATATCCGGTCGCTCACCGCGAGCACCTCTGGCAGCTCAGACGAGATGAGCAGAATCGCGGTGCCAGCGGCGGCGAGCTCGCCGATGATCGCGTGGATGTCTGCCTTCGCGCCGACGTCCACCCCGCGCGTCGGCTCATCGAGGATGAGCACTCGGGGTCGAGCGGCGAGCCATTTCGCGATCACCACCTTCTGCTGGTTGCCGCCGCTCAGGGTGTCGACGGCGCGTTCGATGACCGGCGGTGAGACCCCGAGCGTCTCGACCTGCTCGCGCACCAGGTCCCGCTCGCGCGAGCGGGAGATCCATCCCGCGGTCGAGAGGCTCCGCAGCACGGGGAGCGAAACATTGTCTTTGATGGATGCAGAGGGCACGATGCCGTCGCGCTTCCGATCCTCTGGCACGTACGCGATGCCCGCAGCGACTCCCTGCGCCGGTGTGCGCGCGACCAGCTCGGCTCCATCGACGCGCACGGCGCCCGCCTGCGCACGATCCAAACCGAACACGGCCCGCGCAACTTCCGTGCGCCCCGCCCCGACGAGGCCCGCCAGACCCACGATCTCTCCTGCGCGAACGTTCAGCGTCACGTCGGAGAACGCTCCGGCTCGCATGAGCCCATCGACCTCGAGCACGACGTCTCCGATCGGGACGACGCGTTTCGGGAAGATATCGGTGAGATCCCGACCCACCATCAGGCGGATCATCTCCCCCGCCGTCAACCCGTCCGAAGCCCGGGTGTCGATCTGCTGACCGTCGCGCAGCACCGTGACCTGGTCGGCGAGATCCAACACCTCGCGAAGCCGGTGACTGATGTAGATGATCGCGATTCCATCGGCGCGCATGCGGCGCACGATGTGGAAGAGCGCCTGTGCCTCGTGCTCGCTCAGTGACGATGTGGGTTCGTCGAGCACGATGATGCTCGGGTGCTGCGCGTACGCCTTCGCGATCTCGACGATCTGCTGCTGGCTCACGGTGAGCGACCCGAGAAGCGCCGAGGGATCGATCCGAGCGTTGAAGGCGTCGAGCACGGCAGACGCGGCATCGGAGAGCGCCCGTCGACGCACGAAGCCGAACCGGGCAGGGGTCGCGCCGAGCATGATGTTCTCCGCGACCGTCAGATCCGGCACGAGATTCAGCTCCTGGTAGACCATCCCGATACCGCGCTTTCGCGCGTCGATGGGCCCGGCGATCCGGGTTTCTGAGCCTCCGAGGACGATGGAGCCTGCATCCGGCTGATACACACCCGCGAGGATCTTCATCAGCGTCGATTTCCCTGCGCCGTTCTCGCCGACGATCGCGTGCACCTCACCGGCCCGGGCGACCAGATCGACATCCGCGAGTGCCCGGATGCCGGGGAACGATTTCGAGATGCCGCGCATCTCCAGTGCGACGGTCATGCGGATCCTCCTGACTCGGGTGAGCTGCTGACCCGGCTCGCTCCGCAGTGAAATTCGAGACGATAGTCCGCGCTCTCCCCGGCGGCGAGCATCGGCAGGACGCCGGCCTCGCTCGCGGCGGCACGGCCGCGGCTCCAGTCGACGTTCGTCGGTTCGAGCCCGAGTACGTAATGCCCTTCTCCCAGCATCTTCCACTGGTGCAGCGCCGGCAGCGAGGCGGTGTCGAACCGCACGGCGACGCGGACATCGCGCGTCGGGTTGTCGAGCGACACCTCCGCGATCCCCTGCCCGGTGAAATCGTGCTTGAACACCTGTTCGGCGTACCCCGGAACCGGCCCGGTGATCTCGAACCACTGCGAGAGTCCGTGTTCCGCGTCAGCGTCACGAGGGGACACCGAGACCGACGGCACCTCGAGCACCGAGCCGTCGTCGAGCAGAGGCCACCCGAGATTCGCGTGGTAGAGCACCATGTGCCCGGCCGCCGCCGACCCTTCGTTGGTCACGCGATCCTCCACCACGATCGACGCCCCGCCGATCGGTACGGTGATGCGGCGGGTGAGCAGCAGGTTGTCTCCGAAGACGCTGGCCTGACGCACCTCCGCTTCCACCACGAGTTCGGCGTCGGTCACCTGTGCCCGAGTGACGACCGACGGTATCGAACCGATTCGGCCGTGCATCGGGTACTCGACTCCCGCCAACGTGCTCGCGGGGCCGTACGAGTCGAGCCCGCAGGTCGCGAGCAGACCGCCTCCGAACGTGCGGAGCCACTCGCTCCCCGAATCCACCGTGAGGCCGGGATCGGCGAATCCGGTGGGAGAGTGCCAGGCGATCGGGACGCCCCGGTACGCCACCGCGCCGATGTCGAGTGCGCGATCGGGGTGCAGCTCGACCGTCAGCCCACCACCCGAGGTGAGCACGATGCGACGAGCGCCCCGAGCCGCGCCCTGCGTCTCGTCGAATTGGTCGATGCGGGCGAGCTGATGGAGCGAGCCGGTGCGACGCCTCACCTCCGCGAGTGTCCGGCCGTACAGCTTCGGTTGAGCGGACATCGTTAGAGTCCCAGCTCGACGCGTTCGCTCGCGAGCTGCTGATTGCCCGGCCCGAAGTGCTTCAGAATGACCAGATCGTCGGTCGCCGACGTGTTGACCACCTGCACCCCGCCCGATGCGGCTCCCGCCGTGATGAAGAACTCATCGCTCGAGAACTGCCCGTATCGGATGCTCGAGATCGCCGCGATGTGCTGCCCGCCGATGCTGCCGTGCCCGGCGACCGCGATGAGTCCGTGCGCGTCCCGGTCGCCCACGGTGACGGACCCGCCCGGAGCGACGGTGAGTTCCTTGGCGCTGAACGCAGTCGCGCGGTAGGTGATCCAGCGCTCCGTGTACTCAGGCGACCCGGCGCGGCTTTCGACCGTCTCGACCGGCGGAGTGAATCGGTGACTCCAGAAGTCGGCGTCGATGTTCAGATCCCAGTCCGCGAGATCGACGATGAAGTCCAGGTCGCCGACATTGCTCGCGGGCACGTCCTTCCACATCAGTTCGTCCGGAACCTCGCGATTGTTCGACCACGACTCGGTCATCGCGAACACATCGCACGCCGCCTGAGGCTCGTAGGTGCACATGCTGGCCGGTGCGTGCAGTACACCTGCGGGCACGTCCCATCCGGTGCCAGGGGTGATGCGATACGCCTTGGACAGGTCGGTGATGCGGTTGTCACCGCCGCGGAGGAACGCCTCGAGTTTGTCGCGGAGCTGCTCTTTCGTGACCTCCGGGTGAAGCCCGAAGAACGTGTACGGGAACTGTCCGCCATGGTTGTTCATCTGCGGTGGGAAGTAATAGGCCTCGGGCTTGCCGGGCTTGCCGACGAGGGCGGCGTGTTCATCGCGGTGATGGATGTGGAACGGCAGCGGGAACTCGTTGTCGAAGAACTTCGAGTACATCGGCCAGAGGCCGTGCGACGCCCACAGCGCACCGATGGCATCGCCCTTCGCGTGCGCGATGAGTTCATCGAGCGGGATCACCCCGCCGTCGGGATCGCGCACGAGGCTCAGGCCTTCGAACGGGTCGGTGCGCGGCCCGTTCTCGGCCCGGATCGCACTCGCCAACCAACGCTCGTCGATGCCGCCGCGCTCCTTGCCCAACGGGAAGTAGTCGTCTGGGTGCAGCCGGATACGCCGACCCGGGGTGCAGAACGCGCGCGGCACCCAAGCGGGAGCGAGACGCAGCACGCCGTTCGCATCGTTCATCGCGCGTTCGATCGCGGCTTCAGAACTCGTGACTCCCGCGTATGGACCGGCCTGTGCCATTACTCACTCCTTTGTGGTGATGCTGCGTGAATTTCTTTGGTTCATTGAACCAAGAAGGTTTCACTGAAACTACCAAATTGTTTCGCGCGGCACAATAGGCGGTGCGGCCGATGCGGAATCGTTACCCCGGATCGCCCTGCAGCGCTGCGCCATCGCTCGACACGGGCGCTCGGTTCCCTACGCATTCCCGGGCCGTGGACGTCGAAACGGATCAATGAAGCGGTCGAGCGGCGCGCAATACGCACCGCTGGCCCGCTCGGACCGAGGGAGAGGGGTCGACCGAGCGAGCCGGACCGCCGAGCGAGCGGAGCCTACCGAGCGAGCCGGACCGCCGAGCGAGCGGGGTTGGTGGTGGCAGGGTCGCCGCGACGGGGCAGAGGGCGCGTCGATTCGCGCGGCTCAGCGGCGGCGGTCGTTCAGGGCGCTGAGCGTCGCGAAGTGAGCAGTCCGTTCCGCGTAGGCCGCTGTCAACAGGGGGTCCGGCGTGAAGCTCGCCTCGAGTTCACGACCGTGCGAGCGGATCGCGTCGAGCGAGTCGATCGCGCCCGTCGCGATTCCTGCAAGCATGGCCGCCCCCTGCGCCGCACCGTGCCCGCTCGCGGGATGATCGACGCGCACCCCCAGCACATCGGCCTTGATCTGCGACCAGACGCGCGATGTTGAGCTACATGCTCCCGGAAGCGCCCTTCGGAGTCTACGTGCCCCCGGGCATGGCCACTCCCGACCTGGCGCACAGCGGCCTCGCCGACCTCCCCGACCGCGAACACATCTGGAGCGGTCAGTCGCTCGTCATGCTCGTTCGCGAGGGGTAGCCGGTCCGCATCGCAGCCACGCGGAGGCGAGGAATCAGGAGGCGGCGTGCGATGCACCCTGGGCCGTGCGGTCGACGGTCACGCCGAGGGCGCGCCACGGCGCCGCGTCGGCCTCGCTGAACTCGTCATCGGTGACGAGTCGATCGACCGCGGAGGCCGGAACCACGCTGTGCTGGCCGAAACCCGCAGCTTTCGAGGAGTCGAAGAGCCCGACGACGCTGCCGGCGGCCGACGCGATGGCGCGCTTCGTCTCGGCTTCGGAGAACGAGCGCTCGAGCAGCCCCTGCTCCGGCGAGAGCGCGGAGACGCCGAGGAAGGCGAGGTCGATCGTGCCGTACCCGCGCAGCAGTTCGGGCGGGAACCCGACGGTCGAGTGCGACGTGCGCCGCACCGTGCCGCCGAGCACCACGATCGCGGGGCCCGAGCGCTCCGCCAGCTGCGACGCGACCCGCAGTGAGTTCGTCACGATCGTCAGGTCGGTGCGATCGGCGAGTTCGAGCGCAAGATAGTACCCGGTCGACGACGAGTCGATCGCGATCACGGCGTCCGTCTCGACGAGTTCAGCGGCGCGTCGAGCCACGGCCCGCTTCGCCCCGACGCGGTGCCCGAGCCGCTCGGCCAGCGGCCCCTCCTCCGCGGTCCGCAGACGCGCGCCTCCGCGAACCCGCTCGATCACGGCGCTGCGCGCGAGCCGGTCGAGATCCTTGCGCATGGTCACCGCAGAGACGCCGATGCTCGAGGCGAGCTCGCCGACGGACACGAGCTCGCGACCCTCCAGCAGACCGAGGATGCGCTCGTCGCGCTGATCTGCGGATGGCGTCATAGTCGGTTACTCTACCGCGATCCTGCGCGGAGAGGCGGGCATCGAAACCGGCATCGCTTTCGAACGCAACTTTCTACGCTTGCATTCGAAACAAGCGGAGCTTAGGCTGGGCGCATCCCCCGGAGCTCGAAAGGCCGCCCATGACGCACACCGACCCCACCGCCCAGGCTCTCATCGCCCGCTCGAATCGACTCGGCGCCGACAAGAAGAACACGAACTTCGCGGGCGGCAACACGTCGGCGAAGGGGTTCACGAAAGACCCAGTGACCGGCGAAGACGTCGAGCTCATGTGGGTCAAGGGATCCGGCGGCGACCTCGGCACGCTCACCGCCGCCGGCCTCTCGACGCTGCGCATCGACCGACTCCGCGCGCTCGTGAACGTGTACCCCGGCCTCGAGCGCGAGGACGAGATGGTCACGGCCCTCGACTACTGCCTCCACGGCAAGGGCGGCGCCGCGCCCTCGATCGACACGGCTATGCACGGCCTCGTCGACGCGGCGCACGTCGATCACCTGCACCCCGACTCGGGCATCGCCATCGCGACCGCGGCAGACGGCGAAGCGCTCACCGCGAAGATCTTCGGCGACCGCGTCGTCTGGGTGCCCTGGCGCCGCCCCGGCTTCCAGCTCGGTCTCGACATCGCCGCCATCAAGGCGGAGCATCCCGAGGCGATCGGCTGCATCCTCGGCGGCCACGGCATCACCGCCTGGGGCGACACGAGTGAGGAGAGCGAGCAGAATTCGCTTTGGATCATCGACACCGCTGCCGCCTACATCGCCGAGCACGGGTCCCCCGAGCCCTTCGGCGGGGTCGTCGCCGGCTTCGAGCCGCTCCCCGAAGAGGAGCGCCGCGCCCGCGCAGCCCAGCTCGCACCGGTGGTGCGCGGCATCGCCAGCACCGACAAGCCGATGGTCGGGCACTTCACCGATTCCGACGCCGTGCTCGACTTCCTCTCGCGCGAGAAGCTCGCCCCGCTTGCGGCACTCGGCACCAGCTGCCCCGACCACTTCCTCCGCACCAAGGTGAAGCCGCTCGTGCTCGACCTGCCCGCCACCGCCACGGTCGAGGAGCAGGTCGCGCGCCTGCACGAACTGCACGAGGCATACCGCGAGGACTACCGCGCGTACTACGAGACGCACGCCGACGAGGCGAGCCCCGCCATGCGCGGCGCGGATCCGCTCATCGTGCTCATCCCGGGCGTCGGCATGTTCAGCTACGGCGCGAACAAGCAGACCGCCCGCGTCGCCGGCGAGTTCTACGTCAACGCCATCAACGTGATGCGCGGCGCCGAGTCGCTCTCCACCTACGCCCCCATCAGCGACGCCGAGAAGTTCCGCATCGAGTACTGGGCGCTCGAGGAGGCCAAGCTCCAACGCATGCCGAAGCCAAAGTCGCACCAGGGCCGCATCGCGTTCGTCACCGGCGCGGCGTCGGGCATCGGCAAGGCGATCGCCACGCGCCTCGCCGCCGAGGGCGCGTGCGTCGTCGTCGCCGATCTCGACCTCGAGAAGGCTCAGGCCGCTGCAGCCGAGCTGGGGAATACCGACGTCGCCATCGGCGTGGCCGCGAACGTCGCCGACGCGACGGCCGTGCAGCAGGCGATCGACGCCGCGGTGCTCGCATTCGGCGGCATCGACCTCGTCGTGAACAATGCCGGGCTCTCGCTCTCGAAGTCGCTGCTCGACACCACCGAGGCCGACTGGAACCTGCAGCACGACGTCATGGCGAAGGGATCCTTCCTCGTCTCCCAGGCGGCCGCTCGTGCCATGATCGCGCAGAAGCTCGGCGGCGATGTCATCTACATCTCATCCAAGAACAGCGTCTTCGCCGGCCCGAACAACATCGCCTACTCGGCGACGAAGGCCGACCAGGCCCACCAGGTGCGGCTCCTCGCCGTGGAGCTCGGAGAACACGGCATCCGCGTCAACGGCATCAACCCCGACGGCGTCGTGCGCGGATCCGGCATCTTCGCGGCCGGGTGGGGCGCGAACCGCGCCGCGACGTACGGCGTCAAGGAAGAGGATCTCGGCCAGTTCTACGCGAACCGCACCATCCTGAAGCGGGAGGTCGTGCCCGAGAACGTCGCCGACGCGGTGTACGTGCTCACCGGCCCCGAGCTCACCCGCACGACGGGCCTCCACATCCCGGTCGACTCCGGCGTCGCCGCCGCGTTCCTGCGATGACCGACACGGCTGCAGGATCGGCGGGCACCGGCGTCGGGGTCGGCGCCCCGGCCGCCGGCCGCGCCGTCGCCGCCGTCGATCTCGGAGCGACCAGCGGGCGCGTCATCGTGGGGCGCATCGAGCAGACGGCCGACGGCGCCGAGCTCCGCACCCAGCACATCGCACGATTCGCGAACGACCCGGTGCGCACGAGCGACGGCCTGCACTGGAACTTCCTCGAGCTCTACCACCAGGCCCTCCAGGGCCTCGCCGCCGCCGAGCGCAGCGCGCCGGGTGAGATCGCCTCGATCGGCATCGACTCGTGGGCGGTCGACTACGGACTGCTCCGCCACGGGCGCCTGCTCGGCATCCCGTACCACTACCGCGATGCGCGCTGCGAGCTCGGAGTCGCAGCGGTGCACGCGCGTGTTCCGGCCGAGCGCCTCTACGCCCGCAACGGGCTGCAGCACCTCACCTTCAACACGATCTTCCAGCTCGCCGCCGAAGACGGCCTGCTCGATGTCGCCGACCGCGCACTGCTCGTGCCCGACCTGCTGAACTACTGGCTCACCGGCGTCGAAGCAGCCGAGCGGAGCAACGCCTCGACGACCGGCCTGCTCGACCCGCGCTCCCGCGAGTGGGATCGCGATCTCGCAGCGGAGGTCGGCATCCCCGCGCGGATTCTGCCGCCGCTCATCGACGCCGGCGCGCGACTCGGGCCGGTCGCCGGAGACGCGGCGAAGGTCATCGGACGCGCCATCGACGTGGTGGCGGTCGCCTCGCACGACACGGCCTCCGCAGTCGCAGCGGTGCCGGCCACGCGATCCGACTTCGCGTACATCTCGTGCGGCACCTGGGGCCTCGTCGGCCTCGAACTCGATGCGCCGGTGCTCACCGACGCCGCGCGCCTCGCGAACTTCACCAACGAGGGCGGCATCGAGGGCACCACGCGCTTCCTGCACAACGTCATGGGCACCTGGCTGTTCTCGGAGTCGCTGCGCCACTGGGAGCCCGGCGCGACCAACGCTCAGCGATCGAGCCTGCTCGGCGAGTTGCTCGCCGCCGCCGAACAGGTCAGCGGCCCGATCCCGGTCTTCGACGCGAACGACCCCCAGTTCATGCCGCCCGGCGACCTCCCCGACCGCATCGTGCGCTGGTTCGAGGAGCGCGGGGAGCGCGCGCCGGAGGGCCGCGTCGAGATCGTGCGCTCCATCACCGAGAGCCTCGCCGTGGCGTTCGCGAACGCCGTCGACACCGCGAGTCGATTGGCGGATCGCGAGGTGTCGACCATCCACGTCGTCGGCGGCGGATCCCAGAACACGCTGCTCTGCCAGCGACTCGCCGACCGCTCCGGCCTCGAGGTGCTCGCGGGCCCGGTCGAGGCGACCGCGATGGGCAACCTGCTCATCCAGGCGCAGACGCTCGGCCTCATCGGCCCCGGGCTCGCCGAGTTGCGAGCCGTGGTGGCCCGATCCACCGCTCCCATCCGTTACACCCCCGCCGGGGGTGCGCGGGCGCGCGGCATGCGGGACGACGCGGCGACCTTGGACACGGCCGCGGGGGCGGGCGCCGACTGCGATAATCAAGAGCGATGAAGGCTCACGAAGCGGTCATGGAGTGGGTGACCGAGGAGCTGCGAAGCGGGCGGCTCCACATCGGCGACCACCTGCCGGGCGAACGCGTGCTCGCCGAGACGCTGCAGGTCTCACGCAGCTCGCTGCGCGAGGCGCTGCGCGTGCTCGAGGCGCTCGGCACGATCCGTACGGCCACAGGCTCGGGCCCGCGATCGGGCACCATCATCACGGCCTCCCCCGAGCAGGCGCTCACGCTCGCACTGAACCTGCAACTCGCCACGAGCCAGGTGGAGCACCATCACGTCTATGAGATGCGCTTGCTGCTCGAGAGCTGGGCGGCCGAGCACTCCGACTCTTCGCGGGGCGATTGGGAGCGCGCGGGTCGGCTACTCGACCGCATGGACGACCCCGATCTACCGGTCGAGGAGTTCCTCGCCCTCGACGCCGAGTTCCACGTGCTGCTCTCCCGGGCCGCGAACAACCCGCTGACCAGCACATTGATGGACGCACTGCGCGTCTCGATCGCCGACCACACGCTGGAGCGCGCGCAGGCGCTTCCCGACTGGACGCGCACCGTGCAGCGCCTGCGCGCCGAGCACCGCGGCATTCTCGAGAGCCTGCGCGACGGCGACCGCGATGCCGCTGTCGAAAGGATCCGCGCGCATATTCGCGGGTACTACTTCGAGACCGCCCGCTGATCCCCCGCTCGTCCCCGGCCCAGATTGACGGATCGCGAAGACCGCACCTACACTACTTGTGGTCATACCACATGGTCTGACCACAAGCGTTTCGCAGAGATGACATCTTCACGACCGACATTCTCAAGGGAGAGATGACATGACGACCCCCGCAGTCCGGCCCGATGAGGCGTCCGGCATCAATTACCGCGTCCTCCTCGGCAGCCTGAGCGGCAGCGTGATCGAGTGGTTCGACTTCCTCGTCTACGGCACCGTCGCCGCGCTCGTCTTCAACAAGCTCTACTTCCCGAGCGACAACGAGTTCGTGTCGACCATGCTCGCGTTCGTCTCGTTCTCGCTCACCTTCTTCTTCCGCCCCCTCGGCGGCATCCTCTTCTCCCACATCGGCGACCGCATCGGCCGGAAGAAGACGCTCTTCATCACGCTCACGCTCATGGGCGGCGGCACCGTCGCCATCGGATTGCTGCCCGACTACGCCGCCATCGGCGTCGCCGCGCCGATCCTGCTCATCTGCTTCCGCATCCTCCAGGGCCTCGGCATCGGCGGCGAATGGGGCGGCGCCCTGCTGCTCGCCTACGAATATGCGCCCAAGCACCGCCGCGGCCTCTACGGCGCCGTGCCCCAGATGGGCATCAGCCTCGGCATGCTGCTCGCGGCCGGCGTCGTCGCCCTCCTCACGCAGCTGCCCGACGGCCAGTTCATGACGTGGGGCTGGCGCGTTCCCTTCGTCGCCAGCATCGTGCTCGTGTTCATCGGGCTGTGGATCCGCAACGGCCTCGACGAAACGCCCGAGTTCAAGCGCGTGCAGGAGACCGGGGCCCGGCTCAAGCTGCCGATCAAGGAAGTCGTCACGAAGCACTGGGGCGCCGTGCTCGTCTCCATCGGCGCGAAGGCCGCCGAGACCGGGCCGTTCTACATCTTCGGCACGTACATCGTCGCGTACGCCACCGACATCCTCGGGGCCCGCGACAACGTCGTACTGCTCGCCGTCGCCGCGGCCGCGCTCGTCGCCACCATCTGGATGCCGATTTTCGGCAGCCTCTCCGACCGCATCTCCCGCGCGACGCTCTACCGCTGGTCGGCGTGCACCACGATCGTGCTCGTCGTGCCCTATTACCTCATCCTCAACACCGGCGAGACGTGGGCGCTATTCGTCGCGACGATTCTCGGATTCGGCTTCCTGTGGGGCAGCGTGAACGCGATCCTCGGCACCCTCATCGCCGAGAACTTCGCACCCGAGGTGCGCTACACCGGCGCCTCCCTCGGCTACCAGCTCGGCGCCGCCATCTTCGGAGGCACCGCCCCGCTCATCGGCGCCTGGCTGCTCGAGATCAGCGGAGGCGAGTGGTGGCCGATCGCGCTCTACGTCGCGATCTGCGCCGCGATCTCGATCGTCGCCTCGCTCTTCATCAAGCGCGTCGCGCACGTCGAGGATGAGCAAACGCGAGAGCCACTCGCCCCCGCCAGCCACGCGGTGTAGCGTCCCGATCCGTCCCGCCGGCCCTGATTCCCACCCCGAGAGGCACACCAGATGAAGCGTCAACTTCCCAAGCCCTCCGAGCTCCTCGAGCTCATGCAGTTCAAGCGCCCCGAGCTCGACGGCAGGAAGCGCCGACTCGATGCCGCGCTCACCATCAACGACCTGCGCGCCATCGCGAAGCGCCGCACGCCCAAGGCGGCATTCGACTACACCGACGGCGCCGCCGAGGGCGAGCTCTCGCTCGGGCGCGCGCGCCAGGCGTTCGAGGACGTCGAGTTCCACCCCGGCATCCTGAAGCCCGCCGCGAACGTCGACACCTCGGTGCAGATCCTCGGCGGATCCTCCGCTCTGCCCTTCGGCATCGCCCCCACCGGCTTCACGCGCCTCATGCAGACCGAGGGCGAGAGCGCGGGTGCCTCGGCCGCCGGCGCGGCGGGCATCCCGTTCACGCTCTCCACCCTCGGCACCACCTCGATCGAGGACGTGAAAGCGGCGAACCCGCACGGCCGCAACTGGTTCCAGCTGTACGTGATGAAGGATCGCGAGATCTCGTACGGGCTCGTACGCCGCGCGGCCGAGGCCGGCTTCGACACCCTCCAGTTCACCGTCGACACCCCCGTCGCCGGCGCCCGCCTGCGCGACAAGCGCAACGGATTCTCGATCCCACCCCAGCTCACGCTCGGCACCATCGTCAACGCGATTCCCCGCCCGTGGTGGTGGATCGACTTCCTCACCACGCCGAAGCTCGAATTCGCGTCCCTCTCCACCACCGGCGGAACGGTCGGCGAACTGCTCGACGCCGCCATGGACCCCACCATCAGCTACGACGACCTCACCGTCATTCGCGAGATGTGGCCGGGCAAGCTCGTGGTGAAGGGCGTGCAGACCGTCGAGGACGCAGCGAAGCTCACCGACCTCGGCGTCGACGGCATCATCCTCTCGAACCACGGCGGGCGCCAGCTCGACCGGGCCCCGATCCCGTTCCACCTGCTGCCGGAGGTCGTGCGCGAGGTCGGCCGCGACGCGACCGTGATGGTCGACACGGGCATCATGAACGGCGCCGACATCGTCGCGTCGATGGCGCTCGGCGCGAAGTTCACCCTCATCGGGCGGGCCTACCTGTACGGGCTCATGGCCGGTGGGCGCGCCGGGGTGGATCGCACGATCGCCATCCTGCGCGACGAGATCGAGCGCACGATGAAGCTGCTCGGCGTCTCCTCGATCGCGGAGCTCGAGCCCGCGCACGTCACCCAGCTGCAGCGCCTCGCCCCGCGCCCGCACGGCGCCCCGAGCCTCACCCGCTAGCGGCGCCGCCCGCACGCCCAAATCTGCGAGCGGGGTCACTTTCGGAGCGTGTTTGGTGGCCGAACGGCTTCAACACACTCCGAAAGTGACCCCGCTCCGAGGATTGTGAGGAGGTAGTGAGCGTCGCGCGGCTTCTTCGTGCACAGCGCTCCTCGTAATGAGATATCGGCGGTGTGTCCACGGCTCTCCCGTAGAGTCCTCGACTGCGTCGACGCACGCGCGATGCTCGCTGCATGTCACATCGGCGCACGATTCACGCACCTGCACAGGCCTACCGAACCGCAGAGCTCATTCAGGCTGGCGTTCATCCGAAGCGGCTCGGAGCGGGAGACATTCGACGGGTCGGACGAGGTCTTCTGCTTCATCCCGATTTCGCATTCGACGACTTCAGCTACCGGGAGCGCTGCATCGCGATCGGAATGACGCTGAAGCAGGAGTTCTTCCTCTCTCGTCGCTCTGCAGCGATCGTTCACGAGATTCCCTGCTCTCCGCATCCCCGAGGGCTCGTCGACGTCGCATCGTTCTCGCCACAACGTGCTCCCCGTCACCGGCGTATCGACGGACACCGTGTGAAAAGCGGAGTACTGCAGTGGACCGAGCGAGCAGGCCTCACGCTTCCCTCGGCCAGCGATGTCTGGTGCCAGTTGGGCCCCATCACCACTCTCCCCGAGCTCGTCGCGGCAGGGGACTTCCTCATCTCAGGCGAACGCATTCCCGGGTCTGGCGGCAAACGCACGATCCCGCTCTGCACGATCGATGACCTTCGCCGAGCTCATGATCGTCACCGCACGACTCTCGGAGCGCCACTGAGGACTCGAGCACTCGCGCTCATCCGAGCGCCTGTGGATTCTCCACCGGAGAGTCACCTGCGGGTGGCGCTGATCACCGCCGGGTTCGACGAGCCGACAGTGAACTGCCCGGTCCCGACCGCGTACCGAACCTTTCACTCCGACCTCGGCTATCCGGAGCTTCGCATCGCAATCGAGTACGAGGGGCGCTACCACTTCACGAGCGCCGAGCAAGCACGTTTCGATGTGCAGCGGCGCCGCAGCATGATCGAAGCGGGCTGGACGGTGCTGCAGGCGCTGGATGCCGATGTTGACGATCCCCGCAGCTTCTTCGCGACACTCACCGGCGCGATTCAGTCGGCGCGTTCGCGTCTCCGCTGAGCTCGCCCCCCCCCCCCCGTCAGCGGGGTCACTTCGGGAGTGTGTTGCGCCCATGTCACGCTGCAACACACTCCCGAAGTGACCCCGCTCGCAGAAGTGGGTGGGTGGTGGCGGAGGGGGCGGGGGCGGACGGGGCGGGCGGCGGCCGGCGCCGCCCGCCCGCCGCCTAGTGGTGGACGGGGTGACGGCGCTCCAGCGCCGAGCCCTCGACATCGACGTTCGGGATGATGCGGTCGAGCCACTTCGGCAGCCACCAGGCACCGCGACCGACGAGGTGCATCACGGCGGGCACGAGCAGCATGCGCACGACGATCGCGTCGAGCAGCACGCCGAGCGCGAGGCCGAAGCCCATCGACTTGATCATCACCGAATCCGACGCGATGAACCCGCCGAACACCGAGACCATGATGATCGCCGCCGCGATGACGACGGTGCGGCCGGCCCGGAATCCCTGAGCCACCGCGAGCTTCGCCGGCGCCCCGTGAGCGTAGGCCTCGCGCATGCCGGTGGCGAGGAAGAGCTGATAGTCCATGGCGAGCCCGAAGAGGATGCCGACGAGGATCACCGGGAGGAAGCTCAGGATCGGCCCGGGGTTGTGCACCCCGAGCCACTCGGCGCCCCAGCCCCACTGGAACACGGCCGTCACGGCTCCGTAGGTCGCGAAGAGCGACAGCACGAAGCCGCCGGTCGCGATGAGCGGCACCAGGAGGGAGCGGAACACCATCACCATGATGAGGAAGGAGAGCCCCACGACCACGACGAGGTAGAGCGGCAGCACCTCCTGCAGCCCCTCGGAGATGTCGATGTTGATCGCGGCCTGCCCGGCGACGCCCAGCGCGATCTCGCCGTCGACCGGCGGCAGCTCGCGCAGATCGCGCACGAGCGTCTCCGTCGACTGACTGTTGGGCCCTTCGGCGGGCACGACCTGGAAGGCGGTGAGCCGGTGGTCGTCGGAGACGGCGACCGGTGCGACGGCGGTGATGTCGTCCATCGCGGCGAGCTCGCTGGCGACTGCGAGCTGCGCCTCGAGCACGCCGTCGTCGTCGAGCCCCTCGGGCAGGTCGGCGGTGATGAGCAACGGCCCGTTCGCGCCTTCGCCGAACGCCTCGTTCGTCAGCGTGTACGCCTCGTACGCGGTGGATCCCTCGGCCTCCGATCCCCCGTCGGGCAGGCCGAGGCGCATCGACATCGACGGAATGGCGATGACCAGCAGCACAACGGTGGCGACGACCGCGGTGACGATGGCGCGCAGGTTGGTCATCGGCTTGACGCCGCGATCGGTGTCGGATGCCGAGCCCGGTTCGCTTGCGGCGGCGAGCTCTGCCCGCGCACGCGCCTTCTTGCTCAGCAGTCGCGTGCCGGCGAGCCCGAGCAGCGCGGGGGTGAGCGAGATCGCGATGAGCACTGCGACGGCGACGCTGACGGCGCCGGCGGTGCCCATGAGACCGAGGAACGGAATTCCGGTGATGTTGAGCGCGAGCAGTGCGACGATGACTGTCGCACCCGCGAACACGACCGCGTTGCCGGCCGTGCCGTTGGCGAGACCGATCGATTCGACGACGCCCGCGCCCTGCAGCATCTGCTTGCGGTGCCGGTACAGGATGAAGAGCGAGTAGTCGATGCCGACGGCGAGTCCGAGCATCACGCCGAGGATGGGCGTGACCGAGGCCATCTGCGTCACCCCGGAGAACGCGAGAGTCGCCATCGCGCCGATGCCGACGCCCACGAGCGCGGTGACGATGGGGAACGCGGCGGCGAGGATCGACCCGAGCACGACGATGAGCACGATGGCGGCGATGACGACGCCGACCACCTCGCCGACGCCGAGGATCTCGGGCACCCCCTGCGCGATGTCGGTCGAGATCGCGGTCTGCACCCCGTCGATGGGCGTTCCCTCGAAGTGCTCGATCACGGCGTCCTTCGTCTCCTGCGAGAGATCGAGGCGCGGTTCGGTGAAGGAGACGTTGACGAGCGCAGTGGCCCCGTCGTCGGAGACCACGCCGATGCCCTCGGCGTACGAGGCGAGCTCGGCGCCCTGCTCGAGCTTCGCCTGGTTCTCGTCGAGCTCCGCGACCCCCGCATCGAGCTGCTCCTGCTGCGCGTCGAGCTCGGCATTGCCGGCGTCCAGCTGCTGCTGCTGCTCTTCGAGCGCGGCGAGCTGCGGCGCCCGCATCTCCTCGGGCATTTCGACGGCCGCGAGCTGCGCGCTGGCGGCATCGAGCTGAGCCTGACCCTCGGCGATCTGCGCTCGTGCGGCGTCGAGCTGCTGCTGCCCGGCCTCGGCCTGCGCGCGACCATCGTCGATCTGCTGACGGCCGTCGACGATCTGCTGCTGCTGATCCTCGAGCTGCTGCTGCGCTTCGAACGGATCGACCACATCCGCGACGTCGGGTAGGTCCTTCGCGCTTTCGGCCAGAGCGGTGATGTCGGATCGCTGGGCCTCGGTCAGCGGCGCCCCGTCCTCGGAGTGGAAGACGACCGTGCCTGAGGCCCCGCTGAAGTCGGGGAGGGATTCTTCGAGCTCTTCGAGCACATCGCCGGAGGCGGTACCCGGTACATCGAAGCTCGAGCTCAGGCCCTTGAAGCCGACGAGGAACCCGCCGACGGCGATGCCGAGGATGACGATCCACGCGAGTATCACCGTCCAGGCGCGCTTCGCGGCGAACGTTCCCAGGCGGTGCAGCAACTCGGCCATGCAATCTCCCATTCTGCGCGGCGGCCGCGACAGGACGGGCCGCCATCGTCGTCGACCAGCAGGGGATAAGATAACACGGACCGTCTCGTCTTTACTGAATGGAGTTCCTGTGGCAGCCTCATCCCGCAGCGGCCCAGTGCGCAGCGAGGCAGCACGCCAGGCGATCCTGCATGCCGCCATCGAGATGCTCGCGGAGCGCGGCTACGACCACCTGGCGATCGAGGGCATCGCCTCGCGCGCGGGAGTCGGCAAGCAGACCATCTACCGCTGGTGGAAGTCGAAGAGCGCGATCATCGCCGAAGCCCTGCTGGAGGGCATGATTCTCGGCGAGCGGCTCGAGGTGCCCGACACCGGCGATGTGCGACGTGACCTGACGACGTGGCTGCGGGCCGTCGGCGACGTGCTGCTGAGCCCCCAGGGCGAGGGCCTGGTGCGCTCGCTCATCGCGGCGGCGACCGACAACGCCGATGTGGGTCAGCGTCTCCGCGACGCCATTGCGGGCTCGGGGTCGGGCGCACTCTCCACACGGCTCGCGGCGGCGATCGGCAGCGAGCCGCACCTGCCCGCGCGGGCGCCGATCGACGACATCTCCGAGGCCCTCGTCGGGGCGCTCCTGCTGCGGGCGCTCAGCCGCTCACCGCTCGACGACGATGCAATCGCAGCGCTCGTCACGGTCGCCGTGGGGCCGCCGCGCCCCTGAACCGCCCTACCGGGCGAGACGGCGCGCGAGGCGGTGCTCGAGCCCGAGCCGCACCCCGGGCCACTCGGGCTCCGTGATCGAGAAGACCACGGTGTCGCGCAAGTATCCGGCTGCGGGCCGCAGGTGAGCGCGCAGGATGCCATCCTGCTTCGCGCCGAGCCGCGCGATCGCCGCGCGCGACTGATGGTTGTTGTGATCGGTGCGGAACTCGACGGCGGTGCACCCCCACACCTCGAAGGCGTGCCGCAGCAGCAGCAGTTTCGACTCCGCGTTGGTGCCGGTCCCCTGCGCACTGAGGGCGTTCCAGGTGGATCCGATCTCGACCCGCGGCGTGGTCGCGTCGATGTTCATGAACGTCGTCATGCCGATGATCGCTCCGGTGTCGTTTCGGCGCGCGGTGAACGGCAGCATGGATCCCTCCTCCTGCAACCGCAGACGGCGCCGGATCTCGGTCTCTATCTCGTCGGGAGCCGGAATCGCCGTGTACCAGAGCTTCCAGAGCTCACCGTCGCGGGAGGCCTCGGCGAGCCCCTCCAACTGGTCGAGGGCGAGCGGTTCGAGGGTGACGAGTCGTCCGCTGAGCGTGCCGGGGTGATCGAGAGCCATGCCCTCATTCTCCTCGCAACGCGGCCCTTTGTGCGAGCGGGGTCACTTGCGGAGTGTGTCGACCGGCTTTCGGCGCGCGACACGCTCCGCAAGTGACCCCGCTCCACGAGGCGGCGGTGAATCGGCGGCGGTGGTCGGTGCGGCGGCGGTCGGTGCGGCGGCGGTGGTCGGTGCGGCGGCGGTCGGAGCGGCACCGGCGGAGGGCGCGGCGGCGACCTCGATCACTGCGTCGAGCACTGCCCGCGCGACCCGGTCGTGAACGCGGAAGGGCAGTGCGTCGATGCCCGGCCGCGTGAACGCGCCGCCGGTGAGTCCGGCGACGAACGGCCCGAACGCGAACTGCCGGGAGGATCCGGGCACGCGCCCGCCCGGCCCGACCTCGATCAGGCCCGTTCCCTCGACGCCGGTCTCGTCGACGACGGTGAGCTCGCGAAGTTGACCGCTCTCGACGAGCTGGCGCAGCAGCGGGTTCTCACTGCGCGACGCCCGAGCTTCGGGCAGCCACGCGTCGATGAGCGTGCGCGCGCTGACCGAGGCGACTGCCGTGCCCGGTCTTCCGCCGGCCGCGTGAGGCACGACCGCCGCTCCGGAGGCGGTGAACACGCCGCGCTCCGCGTCCGCTTCCAGCTGCACGTTCCCTCCGAGGAAGCGCACGACGCCCGATTCCGCGAGCGCGACCAGTTCTTCGAGACGGTGCCCGGGCGGCCCGCTCGCGAGGTAGCTGAAGTACGCGAACCAGCGCCCGGGAAGGTCGCGGGTGCGGCTGCGAGCGTTCCACAGCTCGGGCGGAACCTCGGCGAGCGCGAGGAACGCGAAGAGACCCGTCATGAACAGCGCCTGCGACGCACTGTGATCCGGGTCGGTGCGGAGCCGAAGATCCGCGGCGATGTGCGCGAGCACGCGCTGCTGCACCGCGTCGCAGGCGAATGATCCGGGGGTGGAGTCGACGCCCGAGGCCGCGACGGTGCCCGATGCGGCGACGGCTTCCAAACCCTCAGGCGGAAACCCCAGTGGCCGATCGAAGGAGGCGAGCTCGAAGCGGTCGTCGGGATCGGGCACGTGCGCCCGCACGAGTTCGGCGAGCTCGCGCGATGCGAACCCGCCCGGCCGAGCGAGCACCGCCCGCAATCGGGGAGCGAAGTGCTGCCACGGTGCAGTCACTCGCGCCGGGTGCCCGGTGAAGAGCTCACGGTAGTAGCCGGTGAGCAGTTCCGCAGCGACGAGCGGCCATGCGTCTCGGGCGAAATCGAGCGGTTCTCGGCGAGTGGCGAGCGAATCTCGGAACGCGTCGCCCAGATATTCGAGCGCGACGGGCTCGCCCACCAGACGGCTCGTGACTTTGGAGCGGTAGGGCACGCCGCGGCGGGAGCCCAGGTGCAGCAAGGGCTCCCGCCCGCTCGGCACGTAGCGGAGCATGCCGTCGGGACGGGTCTCGAATCGGCCGCCCCGGCCGCCGGTGAGCATCACCGCGAGGTCGATCGCGGCGAGCCCCATGCCGCGAACGATGACATCGGAACCGGCGGGCAGGTGGTCGAGGTCGAGGTCGGCCGTGAACGCCGGTGCGACGTACTCGAGACCGTGCGCGGCGGCGAAGTCGGCGAGCCGCACGGATTCGGGCGAGGGCTCGGTGCCGTTATGCCCGAGAGCGAAGATCACGATGTCGGCGGCAAGCGCGTCGCCCGAGGCGAGGCGCACGATCTGGCGCTCCGCCCCGCCGCCGCGCTGCCCCGGCGCGGGCTCGGCCCGCTCGACCGCGACCGCGGTGTCGCTCACCCACTCGACTGAAACTCGGCCCGAGGCGCGCCGCACCGTCTCCGCGAACACCCACGAGAGGTAGGCGTGGTTGAGGCGGCGCGTGGGGAAGTCGCGGTCCCCGATCTCCGCGATCTCCCGCTCGAGTGCGGAATCGGCCCAGTCGGGCACCGCGATCTCCCCCGCGCGCACGGCGCGCACCCACTCGGCGAGCGAGGGGCCCGGCGCGACGGGGCCGTCGATGCTGCTCGACGCGTCGGTGAAGCAGGCGACGTCTTCGAGCATCGAGTTCAGTTTCAGCAGGGGCGACTGATCCCGCCGCCAGATGCGGCCGCCGCCGGGGCGGTGCGGATCGACGAGGCGCACGTCGATCCGCTGCTCGGGGTCGCGGTGCGCGTGGTTCGCCGCCAGGCGTTCGAGCATCATGATCGCTGCGGGCCCGGCCCCGATGCACACGACGGAGACGGCTGCGGCGGCGGATCGCTGCGACGGGCTCATGGCTTCGGCAGCCCGGGCGGGTTGATGAGCGACGCGGGTACGGCCTCTTCGGTCTGCCCCCACCGTTCGAGCACGGCGTCGTACTGCCCGTTCTCGATGAGCGACGCGATCACGAGCTGCACGGGTTCGACGAGACCGTTGCCTTTCGCCGTGACTGCACCGATCTGGCCGTCGACGGGGTAGGCGCTGTTGAACTTGCCGACGATGCGGGTCTCGCCGAGCGTCTGCTCCCGGAACGCGGCGAGCGCGTACGGCTCGATGCTCGCGTCGGCCCGCCCCGAGGTGAGTGCGAGCAGCCCGGCCGCCGAGTCGTCGTAGTAGACCGGTTCGCCCGCGTCGATGCCGGCCGCGTCGTTCTGCGCGAACCAGTCGAGCAGGTACTGCTCCTGGTTGGTGCCGCTGCCGACGATCACGCGCAGGCCCGAGACGTCTGCGGGCTCCGCGATCTCCGAGATCTCGGAGTCGGCGGCGACGCTGAACGCCATCACGGCATCGCGGTACGTGGCGAAGTCGAAAAGCTCCTTGCGCTCCTCGGTGACCCCGATGTTGATGAGCGCGAGATCGTACTTGCCCGACTCGACGCCGAGCGGCCAGTCGGCCCAGGCGACGTTCTCGGGGGTGTACTCGAGCCCGAGCCCCTCGGAGATGAGCGACGCGAAGTCGGCGTCGCTGCCGATGATCGTCTGAGCGTCGTCCTCGGCGAAGAACGAGGTGGGCGGGGCTCCGGCGCCGAGGATCGCCACGGTGAGCCGCCCGGGCTGCACCGGCTCGAACCCGCTCGCCTCGAGCGCCTCGACGGCCTCGGGGATCGCCTCGATGTGCGGACGGGTGTCGAGGTTCGCGGTCGTGAGATCGAACGCGGCCTCGGTCGTCGCGGGGCCGGCGCCCTCGGGCGCGGCGCCGGATCCGGATCGCTCGTCGTCGCTGATCACCGCCGAGCAGGCCGTCAGCGCGAGCGCCGATGCGGCGAGGAGGCCGAGCGCGGCGAGGCGGCGGCGCGGGGAGCGGGCTCGCGGCGAGGTCGGGGCGGATGGTGCGTGGGTCATGAGTTCTCCAGTGGTGCGCCGCGCGGTGCGGCGCGGCTGAGGTGTGCGATGCGGGGCGTGCGCTACGGGCGGGGAAGGCCGGCCGGGTTGACGAGCGACTCGGCGACCGCCTCGTCTTCGAGATCCCAGCGCGCGAGCGCCTCCGCGTAGGTGCCGTCCTCGATGATGGAGTTGAGCACGATCGCTACGGGATCGATGAGGCCGTTGCCCTTCGCCGTGGTGACGCCGATCTGCGCGTTCTCGGGGTAGCCGCCGTTGAGGGTGCCGACGACCTTCGACTCGCCGCCGACGGCGGCGACGTACGATGCGGTGGGGTTCGGCCCGAAGATGGCGTCGACGCGGCCCGAGACGAGCGCCAGCTGACCTGCGGCGTTGTCGTCGTAGTACACCGCCTCGCCCGGCTCGAGACCGTTCCGCTCGTTCTCGGCGAACCAGTCGAGCAGGATCTTCTCCTGGTTGGTGCCGCTCCCGACGACGACGGTGAGACCCGCGACGTCCTCGGGGCCGTCGATGGAGTCGATCTCGCTGTCGGCGGCGACCGAGAACGCGAGCACGTCGTTGCGGTGCGTCGCGAAGTCGAAGAGGTCCTTGCGCTCCTCCGTGACGGTGACGTTCGACACCACGACGTCGTACTTGCCCGATTCGACGCCGAGCGGCCAGTCGGCCCAGGCCACGTTCTCGGGGGCGTACTCGAGCCCGAGTCCGTCGGCGACGAGGTTCGCGATGTCGGGCTCGATGCCGAGCAAAGTCGCGTTGTCGTCTTCGGCCAGGAATCCGAGCGGCGCCTCGTACGCGGAGTGCGCGACGGTGAGCTTGCCCTCCTGCACGGGATCGAAGCCGCTCTGCTCGAGCGCCTCGACCGCCTCGGGAACCGGGTCGATGTGCAGGCGCTCGTCGGCGTTCGCGCTCGTCAGGTCGAAGGGCGAACCGGCGCTGTCGGCGCCGCTCGTCGCGGCGGGTTCGGCGTTCGCCTGATCCTCGCTGACGACCGCGCTGCACGCGGTGAGCCCGCCGAGCGCGAACGCGGTGAGTGTGAGGAGTGCGGCGCCGGTGCGGATGCGGGGGCTGATGGTGGGCATGGGTGACGTCCTTCGGGTGGTGGTTGCTGATGAGATGGGGGAAGAGCGGGTGGTGCTGCGCGGGGCGGGCCCCGTCAGATGACCCAGTCGAGGAACTCCTGGGTGCGGGCCTGCTCGGGGGACCGCAGCACCTGCTGCGGAGGGCCGGCTTCGACGACCCTGCCGGCGTCGAGGAAGACGACGTGGTCGGAGACCTCGGAGGCGAACCCGATCTCGTGCGTGACGATGATCAGCGTGGTGCCGCCGTGGGCGAGGTCGCGGATCACCCGCAGCACCTCACCCACGAGCTCCGGGTCGAGCGCGCTGGTGGGCTCGTCGAACAGCAGCACGTCGGGTTCGAGCGCGAGGGCCCGCGCGATCGCCACGCGCTGCTGCTGGCCGCCCGAGAGCTGACGCGGGTAGTGGCCGGCGCGATCCGCCAGCCCGACGCGTTCGAGCAGTACTCGGGCCTGCGCCACCGCCTCGCTGCGACGGGCTCGCTTCAGCCCGATGGGCGCCTCGATGATGTTCTCGAGCGCGGTGAGATGGGGGAACAGGTTGAAGTTCTGGAAGACCATGCCGACGCGCGTGCGCCGCGCCAGCACCTCCTTCTCGGGGAGCTCGTGCAGCACGTCGCCGCGGCGCTCGTACCCGATGTACTCGCCGTCGATGGTGATGGAGCCGCCGTCGATGGTCTCGAGGTGGTTGATGGCGCGCAGCAGGGTCGACTTGCCCGAGCCGGAGGGGCCGAGCAGGCTCACCACCTGCCCGGGTTCGACGCGCAGCGAGATGCCGTGCAGCACCTCGTGCGCGCCGTACGACTTGTGCACGCCGTCGATCTCGACGAGCCCGGCGCGGCCGGTCGCGCGGGTCTCGCGGGGGGCGGCGGTTGCGGTGGGGGTGGTCATGCGATGCTCCTATTGGGCGTGGGCGGTGATCGCCGCGACGGAGTGGGCGGATACGGGGCCGGTCGATGCGATGGCGCGCGCACCGCGCTGCCGTTCACGGCCCGAACGCGGCCCCCGTCGGGCGTCGCCCGCGAGCGTCGCGATCCGGCGGCGCGCGCGCTGCAGCGGCGTGGGGGGAAGCTCGCGGGCGGTGCCCCGCGAGAACCGGCGCTCGATGTAGTACTGCGCGATGCTGAGCACGGTCGTGAAGATCGTGTACCAGACCGCGGCGACCAGCAGCAGCGGCACCACCTGCTGATTGCGGTTGTAGATCACCTGCACGGTGTAGAAGAGCTCGGGCAGGGCGACGACGAAGACCACCGAGGTGCCCTTGAGGAGCCCGATGACCTCGTTGAACGCGTTGGGCAGGATCGCGCGCGCCGCTTGCGGCAGCACGATGCGGAAGAAGCGTCGCCCCCGCGGAATGCCGAGCGCGCGCGCGGCCTCGAGCTGCCCCTGGTCGACGGAGAGGAGCCCGCCGCGGATGATCTCGGCGGAGTACGCGGCCTGGTGCAGTGAGAGGCCGAGGATGGCCGCGACGGAGCCCGAGAGCAGTCGCACCGTGTCGAACTCGACGACGAAGAAGTCGTAGGTGAAGGGCCACCCGATGCCCAGCGTCGGGAAGAGGTACCCGAGGTTGTACCAGATGACGAGCTGCACGACGAGCGGCACGGAGCGGAAGAACCAGATGAACCCCCACGCGAACGAGCTGAGCAGCGCCGACCCCGAGAGCCGGGCGACGGCGAGGATGCCGCCGAGCGCGAACCCGATCACGGCGGAGATGCCGGTGAGCCAGAGGGTGAGCCAGAGCCCGCGCAACACGGCCTCGTTGAAGAAGTACTCGGCGAACACGTTCCAGCGCCACTGCGGGTTGGAGAAGAACGTCCAGATGAGCTGCGCGAGCAGGAAGACGGCGACGGCGCTGAACGCCCAGCGCCACCAGTGGCGGAGCGGCACGACGTCGAGGGCCTTCGGCCGAGCGGCGCGGTTCACCGCCTCGGTCTGCGGGGTGTCGAGCGTGGTCGTCATGATCGATCCTCCTGCGGGGCGGTGGGCCTGGTGTCGAGGGGCACTGCGTGATCCGGATCGGGCGCCGCCATCGGCGGCAGCGCCTTCTCGAACGCGTGGATGCCGATGTCGGCGGCGTCGCGGCGTGGATCGAAGAGCGGGGTGTAGCCCGCGCGCAGGTAGAGCGCGACGGCCTCCGGCTGACGCGGCCCGGTCGTGAGGTGCACGCGGTCGTAGCCCAGCCGAGCCGCCTCCCGCTCGAGGGCGCTCAGCACGCGCCGCGCGAGACCGCGGCCGCGCAGGTCGGCGCGGGTCCACACCCGCTTGAACTCGGCCGTGCGCTCGTCGAACCTCATGAACGCGCCGCCCGACACGGGAGCGCCGTCGAGCAGCAGCACGAGGAAGGCGCCGGTGGGGGCGACGAACGACTCGACCGGATACCGGTTCAACTCGACCGCGGCCGCCTCGCCGAACACCTCGACGCCGTACCGGGCGTCGTACTCGCGCTCGAGATCGGCGAGCAGGGGCCGCGCCAGAGCGTCGTCGGGATGCACGATTCGCACGGCGAGCGATGCGGCCTCGGGGTCCGCTCCCGCGAGGGTCGCCTCGCGGGCCGCTGTCGCCTCGCGCTCCGCCTCGGCCGCGAGCGGCGCCGTCGCCGTCACGCCGCCGCCTCCCGCTTCACGGCGTCGCGCGCGGGGCGCGGCGGCTGCGGCAGGCCGAGCGTGCGCCGCAGGGTGACGGCAAAGCCGGTCTCGGGATCCGTCTCGTACCGCTCGCGGAACACGCCGCGCTCCTGCAGCAGCGGCACGACGCGATCCACGAAGGGGTCGAGCCCTCCGGGCGTGAGGTGCGGTACCAGCACGAACCCGTCGGAGGCTCGACCCTGCACGTGGCGGTCGATCTCGGCGGCGATGGTCTCGGGCGAGCCGACGAAGGTGTGCGCCGCCGTCTCGGCGGCGACCAGCTGCCGCACGGTCAGCCCCTCCGCGGCGGCGCGCGCCCGCAGCTGGGCTGCGCGGGCGACGCGATCCTCGACTCTCGTCGAGACCTGGCCGAGACGCTGCTCGCCCGCCCCCGGCTCGGTCGCGGGCAGCGGCCCGTCGGGGTCGAGCCCCGGGAGCTCGCGGCCCCAGATCGCCTCGACCCACGCCACCGCGGTCTGCGGAGTGGTCTGCGCGAAGCCGATCGCCCGCGAGGCCTCCGCCGCGTCGGCGTCGGTGTCGCCGATCACGAAGGTGGCCGCGGGGAGGATCAGCAGCGAATCCTCCGTGCGCCCCGCGGCGGGCAGGCGCCCCTTGACGTCGCGGTAGAACTGCTGCCCCGCCCGGTAGTCGGCGTGGCGCGAGAAGATGATCTCGGCATTGGCGGCGGCGAAGTCGCGCCCCGCCGGTGAGTCGCCGGCCTGCACGATGACCGGGTACCCCTGCGGGCTCCGCGGGAGGGACCCCGTCGCGCGCACGTCGAACTGCGGGCCGGAGTGCACCACGGAGTGCACGAGCTGCTCGTCGATGAAGCGCCCCGAGCCGCGGTCGGCGAGCACCGCGCCCGTCTCCCACGAATCCCAGAGGCGTTTCGCGAGGGCCACGAACTCCTCGGCGCGCGTGTACCGATCCTCGTACGGCAGGAAACCGCCGCGGCGGAAGTTCGCGCCGTGGAAGGCGTCGGGCGAGGTCACCACGTTCCAGCCGACCCGGCCGCCCGAGAGCGTGTCGATGGTGGCGAGCTGGCGCGCGAGCTCGTACGGCTCGTTGAAGGTGCTGGAGAGCGTGCCGACGACGCCGATGTGCTGCGTGACCGACGCCATCGCGGCGAGGATCGCGAGCGTCGCCGGTCGCCCCGCGACGTCGAGATCGTGGATCTGCCCGCCGTGCTCGCGCAGGCGAAGGCCCTCGGCGAGGAAGACGTAGTCGAAGAGCCCGCGCTCCGCGGTGCGGGCGAAATGGGCGAACGACGCGAAGTCGATCTGGCTGCCCGAATCGGGGTCGCTCCAGACGGTCGTGCTGTTGACGCCCGGGAAGTGGGCGACGAGTCGTGCCTGTCGCTGAGTCACGCGGAGACCTCCTGAGGTGCGCGCCGGGTGGCGTATCGGTTGGGTGCGACGCCGAGGCCGAAGCGCTCGCGCAGCGGGTTCGGTTCGGAGGCGACGGGGTTCGCGAGCCCGCGTGCGCGCAGCAGCGGCAGCAGCTCGGAGGCGATGAGGCCCAGGTCGAGCGGCAGCGCGGCGGGGCGCAGCCGCACGCCGTCGACGCCCGCGTCGCGCCACGCGGCGATCCGGTCGGCGATGCGCTCGACGGGCCCGGCTTCGACGCGCGCATCGCTCGCGGTGGCGACCCCCGCCAGCCGGTCGAGCCGCGCCACGCGATCCGCACCGCCCTCCGCGTCGGTGTCGAGCGCGACGACGAGGTCGGCGACGATGCGGAGCGGGTGCAGGCCGAGGGCGGCACGATCGACGCCGGCTTCGGCTTCGCGCACCTCGGCGATGAGGTCGGCCGCGGTCTTGCCGCGGGAGGCTCCGGCGGCGGGCGCCTCGTTCTCGGGCGTGATGAATACGACGTCGGCGGTGCGCGCGGCGAGGTCGAAGATCGGTGCGGCGTGCGCGAGCAGGGCGACGACGATCTGCCCCTGCGGTGAGCGCGGCACGATCGACGGGCCGATGACGGAGAACCCGTCTCCCTCGAAGTCGATGTGGTGCACG
This sequence comes from Leucobacter sp. USCH14, assembly GCF_037619215.1. Lineage (NCBI taxonomy): Bacteria > Bacillati > Actinomycetota > Actinomycetes > Micrococcales > Microbacteriaceae > Leucobacter > Leucobacter sp. USCH14. The sequence goes on along the minus strand of NZ_JAQPZP010000002.1, from coordinate 278,928 downwards.
CGGTCGCGGTCGAGGAAGCGGCCGGTCTCGAGGTCGCGGATGATCGCGTCGTCCTCCCAGCTGTCCCAGAGCCGCCGTGCGACCTCGGCGGCGTCGGCGGCGTCGGCGATGAGGGCGTCGAGCCCCGCCTCCGGCTCGCCGGCGAACACGCGCTCGATGTCGAGCTCGGGCGGGGGGCGCCGCCCGAACGCGTCGGCCGAGGTCCGGTCGGCGGAGAAGCGCAGCTGCCAGCCGGCCCGCCCGCCCGAGACGTGGTCGAGCGTCTGCAGCGCGGTCGCGACGTGGAACGGCTCGGTGTGCGTCGTCGTGACCGTCGGGATGAGCCCGATGCTGCGGGTACGGGGGGCGAGCCAGCTGGCGGTGAGCAGCGCATCGAGGCGGCCCTCGACGCGTGCGGGGTCGAGGGTGCGCGATCCTGCCGGGGCGTCGGGGCTCGATTCCGCGGCGCCCTGCAGCCGCAGCGCGTCCTCGAAGGTGACGTAGTCGGCGCCCGCGCGCTCGGCGGTGTCGACGAGCTCCGACCAGTACTCGGGGGAGAACAGATCGGCGGGGCGAGCTGCCTCGTCGCGCCAGGCGCTCGAGTGCCAGCCTGCGCCGTCGAGGGCGATGCCGACGGTGAACGGCGGAGCAGTCTGTTTCGGTTCAGTTATGGAAGACATGCGGTGAGCTTATGGTGCAGGATTTCGATCCCGGAAGAAACATGACGAACGATGACCGTTACGGACTGTTGCGCGCCGCCCGCCGAACCCCGGAACGCGCGGCCTACACTGAGCACCACGCTCCGGGATGAGATCCTGGGCGCCTCCGCGACACCACACCGTGGATCACGACCGACCGCCGAGAAGGGAACGTCATGTCCACACTCTCCGTCATCATCGGAAACCCGAAACCCCGCTCACGCACCCGCCGGATCGCGGAGGCGCTCGCAGCGCGCATCGCCGACCGCACGGGCGCCGAGCTGCTGCCCACCGTCGATCTCGTCGACCACGCCGACGAGCTCTTCGCGTGGCCGGCACCCCACGTCGACGCGTGGAGCGCGCAGCTGCGCGACTCCGACTACGCGATCATCGCGACGCCCACCTACAAGGCCAGCTACACGGGCCTGCTGAAGGCGTTCCTCGACCGGTACCCGGCGGGCGGGCTCCAGGGCGTGACCGCGATCCCCCTCTTCACCACCGCCTCCGACGAGCACGCCCTCGCCGTCGAGTTCACGCTGCGCCCGCTCCTCGTCGAGCTCGGAGCGAGCGTGCCCACCCGCGGCCTCGCCTTCTCCACTCCCCGATTCGACCGGCGCGACGAGCTGCTCGACGCGTGGGTCGCCGCCGAGGGGGATCTGCTGCGACCGACCGAGGCGCGGCTGCAGGTGCCAGCATGAGCGCCAGCGCCTTCGCCGTCGCCGTCGCCCCGACCGCGGGCTCGGCTCCCGTCGCTCACGCCGCAGCACCGGTAGCGTTCGATCAGCGCGAGTTCCGCGATGCGATGGGCGGGTTCGCCTCGGGCATCACCGTCATCACGACGCACGGACCCGATGGGCCCGTCGGGTTCACCTGCCAGTCGTTCACCAGCATCTCCATAGACCCTCCGCTCGTCTCGTTCTCGATCTCGCGCACCTCGAGGAGCCTCGCCGCCCTGCGCGAGCACGGGCAGCTCGTCGTGAATTTCTTGAGCGCGCGGCAACAGGCGCTCAGCGGGCAGTTCGCCCGCTCGGGCACGGACAAGTGGGCGGGCGTGGCCTGGAGTCGGTCGGAGATCAACGGCGCACCGACGCTCGAGAGGGCGACCGGCTGGGTCGCGGGCGAAATCGCGCAGGAGATCGAGGCGGGCGACCACCTCATATTCCTGGTCGCCGTCAGCGGCATCTTCACCGACCGGGAAAGCGCCCCGCTGCTCTTCTTCCGCGGCGCGTACCACGAGCTCGCATCTCAGCCTCGCGGAGGGGTCGACAGCGCGCGCTGACTCATCGACGGCGATCCGTGCGAGCGGGGTCGCTTGCGGAGGGTGTCGTCCGATTTTCGGCGCGCGACACGCTCCGCAAGCGACCCCGCTTCATGTCGCTGTCGTTGTGGTCGTCGCTGATGCGACGCGCGCCGAGATGCCGGCGAGCAGCAGGTCCAGGCCCCTGTCGAACAGGCGCCGGTTGCGCTCGGCGCCGACCGGGTGGTCGCCGAGCAGTCCGCCGAGCACGTCGCCGGCGCTCGCGGGGTCGAGGATCGTATCGGGCGAGAGCGTGTCGAGCGCCGCGCCGAACGTGAACGCGTCGATCACCTCGATCGTCGTCAGCAATTCGCGCGCCGGCAGGCCCGCCTCGGCGAGCGCATCCGCGAGCGCGTTGTAGAACCGCATCACGTCGGGTTCGTCGATGACCGAGGTGACCATGTACTGGAGCACTCGCGGGTGACCGGCGTACATGCGCCAGGTGCGCTCCACCTCGAGGCGGATGCGATCCTCCCAGCCCGATCCCTCCGGCACATCACCGAGGTACTGCGGCACGAGCACCTCGCGCATGGCCCGGATCACACCATCGCGCCCGTCGACGTGGTGGTAGAGCGACGACACGCTCACGCCGAGCTTCTTCGCGAGCGGCACGAGTTGGAGTTCCCGACCCGATTCGGCGAGCTCGATCGCGGCGCGCCCGATCATCTCGCGGCTGAGCCGTGCGGTCTTCGGTCTCGCCACAACTTCCCCTTCGACATCCGCCAACAATCGCGTTTGACAGATCCTCCCACACCGGGGGAACATGTATGCGGTTTAACCGAAACCGATTCGGTTAAGACGCATCAGCCGGCGACGCAGCCGGAGAAACGAGTTCCCGTGTCTCGCACGCAGATCGACGCCGATCCTCGGCTTCCACTGACCCTCCGCAACGGCAGCGCGACCTTCCTCATCGCACTCGCCAGCCTGATGATGGCCAACCTCGCGCCGTTCATCATCACCGCACTCGGAGCCCTCGGCTTCGACGCGGTCGCCTCGGGCAATATCCTCACCTGGGCACTGCTCGCCTCCGCCGTGGTGGGCCTCGGCACCGGGCGCGTCGCCTCCGGCCGACTGCGCCGACCCCTCGCCATCGCCGGGCTGCTCATCGCGGTCGTCGCATTCGGTGCGGCCGCGCTCATACCCGCGACTCCCATCGTCGTGACCGGGCTCATCGTCGGCGGCGCCGGCGTGGGCGCGGCGATCTCCACCTCGGGCGCCGCGATCGCCGCGCTGCGCAACCCGAACCGCATCTCCGCGACGAGCGGCCTCGTCAACCGGGCCCTGATCACCGTGATCCTCGCGGTCATCCCGCTGATCGGCATCACCCAGGGCAGCGTCTTCGGAACGCTCGCGCTGATCTCCCTCGTGGGGCTCGCGCTCGCGGTCTGGCTCCCGAACGCGCCCGAGCACGCCGCACCCGTCGACGTCACCGAAAGCCTGCAGATCGCGGAGCCGCGCCGCATCACGATCGCAGGCATCGCGATCCTCTTCCTCTTCCCGATCTGGGGCACGAGCGAGGATGCGATCTGGACGATGGCGCCGGTGCTCGGCGACGCACTCGGCATCGACGAGCAGACACTCGGATTCACGCTCAGCCTCTCCGCAGCGGGCGGCATCCTCGGCATGCTGATCGCCGCCGTGATCGGCAACCGCTTCGGTCGGGCCTGGCCGCTGACCATCGCGCTCGTGATCGGCGGGGCGCTCAAGGTCTGGACCGGACTGACAGCGGACCCCCTGACCTTCGCGGTGCTCATCATCGCGGTGAGCTCCATCTACGCGTTCGCCTTCGCGCTGTTCATCGCGACCGCAGCCGGTCTCGACGCGCGCGGCCGCTGGTCGGGGCCGCTGCTCGGCGCGTACCTCGTCGGTTCGAGCTTCGCCCCGCTCATCGGCGGTGTGCTCATCGAGGGGCTCGGCATCGCCCCGTTCACGCTCATCACCGGTATCGTCAGCTTCGTGGTGATCGTTCCAATGGTGTTCGTCGCCCGCGTCTCGACCGGGGCCGAGCGCGCGCTCGCCCGATCGGCGACGCGCGGCGCCAACCCCGTCACCGTGTAGCGGCGCAACACCCGTCGCCTGGCGCACGCCGAGCGATCCTCACCAGCACCCGCACCCCGCACCAGCACCCGCACCAGCACCAGCACCAGCACCAGCACCGAAAGCGAGCCCCCATGTCGGCCCCCATCACCGTCTACCGCAACGCCGTCGTCTTCACCGGACCAGCCGATACCGCTCCGCTGCAGAGCTTCGCCGTCGCGGGCGACCGCTTCCTCGCCGTCGGCGATCTGGAGACGGTGCGCGAGGCCGCGGGCGCCGCTGCCCGTGAGATCGACCTCGCGGGCGCCTTCGTCACGCCCGGCATCACCGAGGGGCACGCCCACATGCTCATGCTCGGCGAGGCGCTCGGCAAAGTGCAGCTGCGCGACGCCGATTCCGTCGCGGAGGTGCAGCGGCGCCTCTCGGCCGCTCGCGAGGCGAACCCCGGTGCGAACAAGCTCACCGGCGTGAGCTGGCGCTTCGACATCTTCGGCGAGGGCGAGCGCCCCGCCGCCGCGATGATCGATGCGGTGGTAGCCGACGTGCCGGTCGTGCTCGACGCGAACGACCTGCACTCCGTCTGGGTGAACACGGCGGCGCTCGAGGCCATGGGCATCACCCGCGAGACGCCCGATCCCGTCGGCGGCGAGATCGTGCGCGACGCCGCCGGCAACGCGACCGGCTTCCTGCTCGAGACCGCGGCCGTCAAGTACGCGTGGAGCTACCTGGAGTCGATGGCGACCGATGAGGATCGCGACCGCTTCCTCGACAACGCGTTCTCCGCCTACCTCGAGACCGGGGTGACCGGGGCGACCGAGATGTCGTTCGGGCACGCCGAGCTCTCGACCTACAGCCGGCGACTCGACCGCGACGGCCGGCTGCCCTTCCCGGTGAACGCGCACTGGCTGCTCACCGCGTCGGGCGACCTCGACACCGACCTCGCCGAGATCGCGGAGGTCGCGCGCATCCGCGACGAGGTCGCCGAGAAGTACGGCGACCGGTGGCTGCGCATTGCGGGAGTGAAGTTCATCCTCGACGGGGTCATCGACGCGTGCACCGCCGCGATGCGCGCCCCCTACGCGAACGGTGCACTGCCCGGCCCGATCTGGGAGCGCGAGTTCGCGCTCCCCGTCGCGGTCGCGGCGGACGCCGCCGGGTTGCAGTTCGCGCTGCACGCGATCGGCGACGAGGCGAGCACCATCGCGCTCGACATGGTGGCCGAGGCGGAGCGGGTCAACGGTCCGCGCCCGGAGCGCCGCGCACGCGTCGAGCACCTCGAGTACGTGGCGGACGACACGATCGCGCGCATGGCCGAACTCGGCGTCACGGCGTCGATGCAGCCGGTGCACTGCGACCCGGCGGTGCTCGACAACTGGCAGGCCGTGCTCGGCGACGAGCGGGCGGTGACCGGCTTTCCATGGCACAAGTTCCGCGAGGCCGGCGTGCGTCTCGCGCTCGGCACCGACGCCCCGACGGCGCCTCACGAGGCCGCCGACAACCTCTTCATCGCGCTCACGGCGCAGTCGGTGCTCGAGCGGGATCGCGCGCCGTACCAGCCGGAGCGCGTCTTCACCCCGCCGCAGGCGCTCGAGGCCTTCACCGTCGGCACCGCGTATGCCACGGGTCGCGATGACGAGCTCGGCACCATCGCCCCCGGATACCGGGCGAACTTCGTCGTGTGGGCGGCGAATCCGCTCGTCGAGGATCCGGAGCTGCTGCTCGGCGCCTCCGCGGTGCTCACGGTGGTCGACGGCGAGGCGGTTGCGACGGAGGAGCGCGGCAGCTGAGCCCGCGGGCCCCCATAGACTGATGCCGTCACCGATCAGCCGAGGAGGCCCCATGTCGGAGCGCGGCCACGCGGCATCCCACCTCGATCTCGACGAGCTGGATCGCAAGCTCATCGCCGCACTGCAGGTGGACGGCCGCACGCCGTTCAGCAGCCTGGCGCAGGACCTGGGCGTATCCGCGTCATCCGTGCGCTACCGCGTGCAGCGTCTGCAGGACAGCGGGCTCTTCCAGATCGTCGGGATCGCCAACCCGCTGAACATCGGGTTCGACCGGCTCGCGCTCATCGGCATCAAGTGCGAGGCGGGCACCGCGCCGCAGGTGTGCGAGGCGCTCGCAGAGCTTCCCGAGACCAGCTACGTCGTGCTCACGAGCGGCGGCTTCGACGTGATGGTCGAGGTCGTGTGCCGCGACATCGAGCACTACACCGACCTGATGTTCAGCACCCTGCAGCAGGTGCCCGGCGTCGTCTCGACCGAGTCCTTCTTCGTGCTGAAGGCGCACAAACTCGCGTACGGCTGGGGAGTCGGCGACGGCTCCTGACTCCCCACCGCGTTCAGCGGGTTCCCTGGCGCCCGCATCGCCGAGCCAGCAGAATGGGCAGATGAGCATCACGGAAGAGCGCGTCGAGTTCGACTTCGTCGACGCCCACGGTGTCGAGATCCGGTGCTACGAGTGGCGCGCCGCCGATGCCGTCGGCGTCGTGCAGATCTCCCACGGCATCGGCGAGCACGCCCTTCGGTATGACGCCTTCGCGCGGTATCTCGCCGCCATCGGCTTCACCGTCATCGCCGACGACCACCGAGGTCATGGCGAGACGGGGCGACGCCAGCACGATGGCGACCTCTCCCGCCTCGGCAGGCTCGGAGTCGGCGGGCTGCTCGCCGCGGAGGCGGGGGTGCGGCAACTGGCCGAGATCGCACGCGAGCGGCACCCCGGCCTCCCGCTCGTCGCCTTCGCGCACTCCTGGGGGTCGCTCATGGCGCAGCGCATCATGAACGAGCATCCGCGCACGTGGGATGCGGTGGTGCTCTCGGGCTCGGCGTTCCGCACCTTCCGCCATATGGAGAGCGGCAATCTCAACGCGAAGTGGGATGCCCCCGAGGCCAACGGGTTCGAATGGCTCAGCCGCGATACGGCCGTCTCCGAAGCCTTCGCGAGCGATCCGCTGTGCTTCGAAGCCGACATCCTGCGACTCTTCGGCGTCGCGGATGGTCTGCGGTTGTTCGGCAAGCCGGGCTCGGGCCTCGCTCCCGATGTGCCGATCCTCATCGTCTCCGGTTCCCAGGACCCGCTGAGCCGCGGCGACGGCATTCGCCTGCTCGCGGACGCCTACCGCGCGAAGGGCGTGCGCGACGTGACGGTCAGGCTCTACTCCGACGCGCGGCACGAGATCCTGAACGAGACGAACCGCGACGAGGTGTTCGCGGATGTCGCGACGTGGATCCAGGAGCGCGTCGCCAGCGACTGAGGGCGACGATGCCGTGCACGCGGCAGTGTCGCAACGCTGCTCGCGGGCGTACTCTGAAGGCATGAGCATGCACGGCGAGTACAAGGTTCCTGGCGGCAAGCTGGTCGTCGTCGATTTCGAGGTCGTCGACGATCGCATCACCGATTTCCGACTCTCGGGCGACTTCTTCCTGGAACCCGACGACGCGCTCGCCTGCATCAACGAGGCCATCGAGGGGCACCACCCGAACGGCACGATCGAGGAGTTCTCGACCGCCATCCACCAGGCCCTCCCGAGCGAAGTGCACCTGCTCGGCTTCACGCCCGACTCCGTGGGTGTCGCGATCCGCCGCGCGGTGACGGGCGCCGCGCACTGGCGCGACTACGACTGGCAGATCGTGCACGAGCCGCCCATCGCCCCCGTGCTGAACGCGGCCCTCGACGAGGTGCTCACTGCGGCCGTCGGCGAAGGCCTGCGGGGGCCGACGCTGCGCATCTGGGAGTGGAACGCCCCCGCCGTCTTCATCGGCAGCTTCCAGTCCGTGAAGAACGAGGTGGACGAGGAGCAGGCGGCGGCCCGGCACGCGCAGATCGTGCGCCGCATCTCGGGCGGCGGCGCGATGTACATGGAGCCGGAGGCCTGCATCACGTACGCGCTGTACGTGCCGGGCGAACTCGTGCGCGGGATGAGCTTCGCCGACTCGTACGCGTATCTCGACGAGTGGGTGCTCGAGGCGCTGAAGTCGCTCGGCATCGACGCCGTCTACAAGCCGCTCAACGACATCACGAGCCCGCACGGCAAGATCGGCGGCGCGGCGCAGAAGCGCCTCGGCTCGGGCGCCGTGCTGCACCACGTGACCATGGCGTACGACATGGATGCCGGCGCAATGACGCAGGTGCTGCGCATCGGGCGCGAGAAGCTCTCCGACAAGGGCACTGCGAGCGCCGAGAAGCGCGTCGACCCGCTGCGCAGCCAGACCGGCCTGCCGCGCGAGGAGATCATCGAGCGCATGATCGAGGTCTTCAAGCGCCGGCACGGCGGCACCGACGGCGAGGTCACCGAGGGCGAGTGGGACGCTGCGGAGCGGCTGGTCGAGAAGAAGTTCTTGACCGAGGAGTGGATCCGCCGGGTGCCGTAAGGGCAGCCCCGTGGCCGCGATCGCCGCGCGGTCGGCGTCACGCAGCGGCCGGATCACCCGAGCGGCAAGCGAGCCCGCACCGCGAAGCCCTCCGCCGTCGGCCCGAACGCGACGGCGCCGCGGAGCGCCTCGACGCGTTCGCGCACCCCGGCGAGCCCGAGCCCGGAGCCGGGCGCGGGCTGCTGCCCCCTCGACGCATCAGCGGGCCCGTTCTCCACGTCGATCTCGAGCGCGTCGGCACCTGCTCGCACCGAGACGGCGACGTCGGCGTCGGGCGCGTGCCGCATGGCATTGCTGAGCGACTCCTGCACCACGCGGTACGCGGTCAGGCCGAGCGCGGGCGCGATCGCCGATGCGTCGAGCACCCCCTCGACGACGAGCCCGACGCGCACTCCGCTGCGACGGGTCGCCTCGACGAGCGACGGGATATCCGCGATCGACGGCTGCGGAGCGAGCGGGGCATCGCGATCCTCATCGCCGGATCGCAGCAGCGCGAGCAGGCTGCGCATCTCGGCGAGAGCCTGCCGCGACGACCCGGCGATCGATTCGAACTCGCGCTCCGCCTCGTCGCCGAGCGCAGGAAACCGGTACTTCGCCGTCGTCGCCTGCACGCTGATGACCGACATGCTGTGAGCCACGACGTCGTGCAATTCTCGCGCGATGCGGTTGCGCTCCTCGAGCTCGCGCCGCTGAGCACTCAGCCCCGCGCTCATCAGGCGCTCTTCGCGGAGCGCGCCGCGGTTCGCGAGCCACTGGCGCCCGAGCACGCCGATCGCGAGCATCGCGGCCGACACCGACGCCGAGACGATCACGTTCGCCCAGGCTGCACCGTCGAACCCGCTCATCAGCACGGCGATCGCGCTCGCGAGCTGGGGCACCGACCACGCCACCGCGGCCCACACCCAGTTGCGACGCAGGGACACGATCAGCACGAGCGCGGCCTGCACGATGAGGGCCATCACGGGCCAGGGCCAGGGCCACGAGGGGCTCGGCGCCGCGCTCGCCAGAACCGTCGACGCCACGGCGACGGTCTGCAGCGCAATACCCGCGGCGACCCAGCGCACGACGAGCACGATGGCGAGCGCCTGCCCCACGGCGATGAGCATCGCGCTCACGACGGAGATGCCCTACAGGGTTGCGAGCACCGGCCAGCCGATGGCGACGGCGACGACCGCGATGAACGTCGCGCCGATCCACCACCAGCTTTCCAGCGACCGCTGCGCCGAAGCGCTCGCTCCCCCGGGCGAATGCGCAGGCTCAGACGCAGGTGCACTGCCGGCGACCGCGACCGGAGCGGCCTGCCCGAGCGCCGCCGTGGTCACCACTGCCTCGAGGCGCGCGAGCCCGCGCAGTACGACGGGGAGCAGCAGCAGGAACACGACGCCCGCGATGCAGTTGAACGCGGCGTCGATGAGGAAGGAGTGGCGAAGGCGCCGGGCTCCGCGCCGGTCCAGGTTTCGAGAACGATCCCGGGCACCGTCTGCTCCTGCGGCGGCAGGAAGACACTCCACACCGGGTAGGTGACACCGCCGAGCGCGACCGCGGTCCAGGTGATCGCGAGTATCGCACTCACCGTGCGCAGCGGGAACGCGATGAGCGTCTCGAATGCGAGATCACCCCACCGGCGCGGCTCGGCGAGCACGCGCAATTGGCCAGGCAGACCGGGCGGGCGCACCGCGTAGTGCGCAGGAGGCAGCTCGCCGCCCCAGAGCCTCACGCGCGCCCGTGAGAGTTGTGCAGCGGCCGAAGCGATGTGGAGCGTCAGCGGCAGCAGGAGGGCGCCGATCCAGATGATGAGCGTGCCGACCGAGAGGAGCACCAGGGGAACGAGCACGACGAACGCGACGAGGGAGATGAGGAAGCCCGGCAGGATGAAGCTCATCGCGGTCGGCAAGTCGAACGGGGAGATCGCAGAGCACCTCTTCCTCTCCGAGCAGACCGTGAAAACGCATGTCTCGCGGGTGCTCGGCAAGCTCGGATTGCGCGACCGCACGCAGGTCGTCATCGCGGCCTACGAGTCCGGGCTCGTCGGCGTCGGTCGCTGACCCGCGTCACTCCGCAGTTCGGCGCGATTCACCCGACCGGGTGACGCGACGCCCGCCACCCCGCTCGTACCGTCTCTCCTTGTCCCCGACACAAGGAGCCCCCGGACCCTCGTACACTCGCACCCTGCCCGGACCGCACCCGGAGCCCCGACCCCGCCGCGCGCATCCGTTGCGACCTCCGCCTCGTATCACGATCCGACCATCGACGCCGTACGCACCGGCTCCCTGTTCGTCGTCGTGGTGCTGCACGCGCTGATGGTCGGCGTGGAGCTCGGACCCGCCGGATCGCTGCACACGAGCGTCGCGCTCTCGGGCGAGGCCTGGTTCGCGCCGATGACCTGGGTGCTGCAGATCATGCCTCTGTTCTTCATCGCCGGCGGGTTCGCCTCGCTCTCGCAGTGGCGGCGCATGCAGCGTCGGGGCGCCGGTGCCGTCGAGTACGTCATGGCCCGCACGCGTCGACTGGCGGTGCCCGCCGCGCTCATGATCGCATCGGTCGGCGGCGCACTGCTGCTCGCCCGAGCGCTGGAGGCGGATGCCGCACTCATCGAGGAGGCGAGTCTGAGGATCGGCCAACCGCTGTGGTTTCTCGCCGTGTACTTCGCCGTGACGGCCCTCGTGCCCGCGATGGCGTGGCTGCACCACCGGATGCCGCTGGTCACCGTGTCAATGCTCGCCGTGGGCGTCGTGATCGTGGATACCGCTCATGCCGGTCTCGGCGTGCCCGTCGGGTACCTGAACCTCATCCTGGTCTGGCCGCTCATGCAGCAGCTCGGGTTCATGATGCGCGACGGGGTGTTCATCGCCGCATGGTCGCGCGGTCGCCTGCTCACCGGCCTGCTCGCCGCGCTGACGGCCCTGCTCGTACTGATCGGCCGCGGGTGGTCTCCCGACATGCTGGAGAATCTGAACCCGCCCACGACGGCGATCATGCTGCTCGGCACCGCGCAGTTCTTCGCCCTGCAGCTGCTGCGCCCGCGGCTCGACACGCGCATGCGCGCAACGCGCTTCGTTCGCATCGTCTCGCGCGCGAATACTGCGGCGATGAGCGTCTACCTCTGGCACATGCCGGTCATCCTCGCCCTCGTCACCCTCATGTGGGTCGCGGGGCTTCCCCTGCCCGCCCCGCACTCCGGCGCATGGTGGGCGACTCGGGCGCCGTGGCTCCTCGTGATCGGGTGCTGCGTGATCCCATGGGCCGCCCTCATCGCACCCGTCGAGCAGCGGATACTCGCGAGACTCCCAGCGCAGAGGAGACCGGGCGACCTCGGCATCCGCGGTCGGGTCGCGGGCGGCGGGGCAGCGGCACTGAGCGTCGTGTGCTGCATCGCCGGTACCGCCATCGCGCTGCTCACCGGGATCGCGACGCCGCTGCCCTACGCCTGCGCGGTCGCGCTCCTGGCGCTCGGCATTCGCGCCGCTCGCGTGCCGTGATCCGACACGTACTGCCCTCGCACTGCCCTACGGTTCGAGGATCACCTTGCCCGTCGTGGCCCGCGATTCGAGTGCCCGGTGCGCTTCAGCCGCTTCAGCCAGTGGAAAGCGGGCGCCGATGCGGAAGTCGAGCCGACCTGCCCCGAGCGCGTCGAACAGCTCGCTGTATCGCCATGCGCGCTCCTCCGTCGTGCGCACGAAATGACCGAGCGAGGGGCGCGTGACCGAGAGGGATCCCCCGGCGTTGAGCCGCTGCAGGTCGAACGGCGGTACCGGCCCGCTCGCCGCGCCGAAGAGCACGAGCTCGCCCCGCACGCGCAGCGCCGAGAGCGAATCATCGAAGGTGCGTGCACCGACTCCGTCGTACACCACCGCGACGCCCTCGCCATCCGTGAGCTCACGCGCGCGCGAAGCGAAGTCGTCGTAGTCGAACACCTCCGCGGCGCCGGCGCCGATACTCAGCTCGCGCTTCTCCGGAGTCGAGACCGTCGTGAAGACTCGCACGCCGCGCGCGACCAGGAGCTGCGTGAGCAGCAGGCCGACGCCGCCGGCTCCCGCGTGAACGACGACCGTCTCCCCCGACTGGGGGCGAGCGGCCGAGGTGGCGAGGTAGTGGGCGGTGAGCCCCTGCAGCGGGATCGCCGCGGCCGCATCCGCCGCAATGCCCTCGGGCACCCGCACCGCCCGATCCGCAGCGACGACGAAACGCTCGGCATAGGTGCGCGAGGCCTCGGCGGTCGTGATCACGTCGCCTTCCGAGAACCCCTCGACACCCGCACCGACCTCGAGCACCAGCCCCGCCGCTTCGCCGCCCGGAGTGAAGGGGTACTCCACCGAGTACAGCCCCGACCTCTGGTAGGTCTCGATGAAGTTCACGCCGACCGCGCGGGTCTGCACGAGCAGTTCCCCGGGCCCCGCTTCAGGGCTCGGCACTTCGGTGAACTGCAGCAGCTCGGGGCCGCCGGCCTGGGCAACGGTGATCGCACGCATCTTCGACATGAGTCGAGCCTACGATGCTCGCCCGCTCAGCGCTGCACCGGGTCGTTGTTCGCAGCCAGTTTGAGCGAGTTCCCAAGACGGTCGATCGCGCAACCCCCTCGCGCACACGTGCGTCAGTTGAGACGGTGGGGAACCAACACACCGTACGGCGCGATCAGGAGCGGAGGAAGTATGACCATGAGCGATCCCTTCTCGGCGGAGGTACCGGAAGCCGATGCCCTCGAGCAGAGCAGGAATGCGGGTCTCGAGCACGAGTCGAGCTCTGATGACGCGGTTCTTCCCTCATCGACCGAGGCGGACACGGCTGATGCGCTCGAGCAGTCCATCACCGTGGAGCTCGATGACGACGACGCGCCGGCAGTCGAGACCTTTCGCGACTGAGACGCGGCGGTTCTTGTCGGAATCGGCGCGGATTGCGCACCACGAGCCAAGCAGTGAGCAGGAGGCAGCACGATGAGCGAATCAACCGTGACGACGAAGTCGAAGAACGGCCAGTGGGTGAACCACGTGGAAGGCGCCCCGCAGCTCTCGAGGAGCTTCCGTAACAAAGACGAGGCCGTGCAGGCGGGCCGTGAACTCGCGGTCGAGCGCGGCCTCGAGCACCGGATCGAAGAATCGGATCCGACGGGAGCGATCACCGATCCCGACCCCGCGTCGCAGCGACAAGCGGAATCGGCGGACCCCGATCCGAACGCGCCCTTCTCCGAGCAGAGCTGACCGCGCCCGGGCGGAAGCACACACCGCCGTCGTCACCGCTGAGCGGTGAGCTGCGGCGGAGGCCCTCCCGTGAAGTCCTCGAAGATCAAGATGGTGCGGGTGTTCCGCACCCACGGAATCGCCTGAACGTCTTCGAGCACCACTCGGCGAAGGTGGCTGTTGTCCGCGGCACGCACGAGGAGCAGGACGTCGAAGTCGCCGCCGACCAGAGCGATGTGCTCGACCTCCGGGATCTCGCCGAGCCGCTCGCGAACCTCCTGCCACCCGGTCTGGTCGATCAGCAGTGTGACGTAGGCCGAAGCGTGCGAGCCCGCGAGCACGGGATCCGTGCGCACCGTGAAGTTCATGATGACGCCGCTGTCGACGAGCCTGCGCACCCGCGCGTGGGCGCCCGCACGGGAGATGTGCATGGCTTCGGCGAGCGCCGTCATCGAGATGCGCGCGTCATCCTTGAGCACGGCCAGAATGGCACGGTCGGTGTCGTCCACCTGCATGTCTTCCCCCTTGGAGACCGAAACCTGGCCCGAGACACTCATCCAGACTTCGGGCGGATCTGCGATCAAACATACAGAACTCAGGCATGAACGCGCACAGTCGCGCCATGGAGGAGCACAATAGGCGACATATCGACGGACGGATTCAAGGAGGAAACCGTGTCCCGATCAGAAGTCGACCTGCTCCCTCGCTCGACCCCGGTGCAGCTGATCGCTCCCGACGGCGCCGAGTCGAGCGATCCCGAATTCTCGATGCCCGATCACGACACCCTGCGCCGCGCGTACGCGAACCTGGTGAACGGTCGGCGCATCAACGACCAGTGCAACGCGCTGGTGCGGCAGGGGCGCCTCGCGGTCTACCCCGCGTCGACCGGGCAGGAGGCCTGTCAGGTGCTTCGACGACGCACTGGCCCCGCGAGTGCACGACACCGAGGCGTTCGGGCCCGTGGCATCGGTGATCGGGTACGCGGCACCCGAAGAGGCGGCGTCACTCGTCGTGCGCGGCGGCGGCTCGCTGGTCACGAGCGTCGCATCTGCCGACCCCGAGTTCGTCGCCGGGCTCACGCGCATGTGCGCTGCAGCGAACGGGCGCATGCTCGTGCTCGACCGCACCGACGCGCGCAGCTCGACCGGCCACGGTTCGCCGCTGCCGAACCTGGTGCACGGCGGCCCGGGCCGCGCAGGCGGCGGTGAAGAGCTCGGCGGAGTGCGCAGCGTCTTCCACTACATGCAGCGCACGGCGATACAGGGCAGCCCCGAGATGCTCACCGCGGTCACCGGGGTCTGGCACGCGGGCGCGGCGACGCGCGATGAGGCGCATCCCTTCCGCAAATCGCTGCAGGAGCTGCGCGTCGGCGACCGCGTGGTGTCGGAGGAGCGCGAGGTCACCCTCGACGACATCGCCCACTTCGCGCAGTTCACCGGCGACACGTTCTACGCCCACACCGACGAGACGGCCGCCGCAGCCAACCCGTTCTTCCCGGGCCGCGTCGCCCACGGCTATCTTCTGCTGTCGTTCGCCGCCGGGCTCTTCGTCTCGCCCGAGCCGGGGCCCGTACTCGCGAACTACGGGCTCGAGAGCCTCCGCTTCATCACGCCGGTGTCGCCCGGCGACCGCATCAGAGTCGCGCTCACGGCGAAGCAGATCATTCCGCGCGAGACGGACGAGTACGGCGAGGTGCACTGGGACGCGGTGCTCACCAACCAGGAGGGCGAGATCGTCGCGACCTACGACGTGCTGACCCTGGTGTCGAAGACGCACGAGGCCGTCGCCGCGTGAGGGTGCACCGCCGAGCTACCGGAAGTCGGCGACCTCGTTGACCCGCAGCCCGGAGCGCACGTAGGCGAGCACCGCGTCGGCGAGCGCGTCGGGGGTCTCGGGGCCGTCGGGCCGGTACCACTCGACGAGCGAGTTCACGAGGCCGAACGTGAAGCGCGCGGCGAGACCGGGATCGAGATCGTCGCGCAGCGCGCCCTCGCTCCGAGCGCGCTCGAAGATGGCGCGCAGCCGCGCGGTGAGCGCACGGCGCCGCTCCAGAGCGCGCAGCTCGACCTCCGAATTGCCGTGCAGTCGCAGCAGCAGAATCAGATAGGGCTGCTGCTCGCAGGCGACGAGCACGGCCGCGCGCACGATGTCGGTGATCTGTCCGACCGCGCCGGCCTGCGCATCGGCCTCCGCCTCATCGAACACGCGCTCCAGCGCGCCGAGCGCACGCTCGAGCGCGATCTCGAGCATCTCCGCCTTCGAGGCGAAGTGGTGGTACACCGCCGACTTCGAGAGCCCGAGCCGGCTCGCGATCATGCCGAGCGAGGAGGCGTCGTATCCATGATCGGTGAATACCTGCACGATGACTTCGAGCATGCTGCCCTGGTCGTATCCCGGCCGCCCCCTCCGAGGTGCTGCGTCGGAGTTCGACATGGATCTCCTCCCCTCAGGAGCGGTCGCCCGCGACTCTCGCAGCGTGCACGCGGGGTTCCGCGCTGCCTGCAAATCTACCTCAGGTCGTAGAGGCGCTTGAGCTTGCCCTCCGACCGCGGCAGCGAGCCGATCGGCGCGAGCTCCGCGGCGATCGTCGCCCCGATCCGATCCTTGACGCACTTCTGCAGCCGCCGCAGCGCGTCGTCGGCGCTCTCGGGGCGCGCATCCGGATCCGCCTCGATCTTGATCGTGAGATGATCCAGCGCCCCTCGTTTCGTCAGTTCGAGCACGAAGTGGCTCGTCAGCCCCTCGACCTCGCACGCGATCTCCTCGATCTGCGTGGGGAAGAGGTTGACGCCGCGCAGGATGATCATGTCGTCGTTGCGCCCCGTGATCTTCGCGATGCGACGGTGTGCGGGCCGCCCGGTGCCGGGGTGCAGCGAGGTGAGGTCGCGCGTGCGGTAGCGGATCATGGGGAACGCCTCCTTGGTGAGCGTCGTGAAGACGAGCTCCCCGGTCTCGCCGTCGCGCACCCGGTGCAGCTGGTCGTCGACGATCTCGGGCAGGAAGTGGTCCTCCCAGATGCGCGGCCCGTCCTGCGTCTCCACGCACTCGCTGCCGACGCCCGGTCCCATCATCTCGGACAGGCCGTAGATGTCGACGGCTCGAATGCCCATGCGATCCTCGAGCTCGCGCCGCATCGCCTCAGTCCAGGGCTCCGCCCCGCAGATTGCGACCTTGAGGCTCGTGCCGCGCGGGTCGAGGCCGGCCCGTTCGAACGCGTCGGCGATGGTGAGCAGGTAACTCGGCGTGCACATGATGGCGTCGGGCTCGAAATCGCGGATCAGCTGCACCTGCTTCTCGGTCTGCCCTCCCGACATGGGGATCACCATGCACCCGAGCCGTTCGATGCCGGCGTGGGCGCCGAGCCCGCCGGTGAAGAGGCCGTAGCCGTACGCGTTGTGCACGCGCCACCCCGGCCGCACACCCGCTGCGTAGAGCGATCTGGCGATGAGGTCGGCCCAGTTGTCGAGGTCGCGCTCGGTGTACCCGACGACCGTGAGCCGCCCCGTGGTCCCCGATGACGCGTGCACACGGCGCACCTGCTCCATCGGCACCGCGAAGAGCCCGAACGGGTAGTGCTCGCGCAGGTCGCTCTTCGTCGTGAACAACAGTCGCTCGATGTCCGCGAGGGAGCGGATGTCGTCGGGGTGCACGCCCGCCGCAGCGAACTTCTCGCGGTAGAACGGCACGTTCTCGTAGGCGTGGCGCACCGTCCACTGCAGACGCTCGAGCTGGAGCGCCTCGAGCTCGGTGCGGGTGAGGCGCTCTGCAGGGTGCAGGGTCTCGGGATCCGCTGCGTCGGGTGCGGGCACTGGCGTGACCGCGGCGGGAGCTGCGGGGGTGTGAGTCTCGGTGATCATGGTCTCGCTCTTTCGTCGTCGAAGTCTCAGGAGGCGGGCAGAGGCCGGTCGGTGGCGAAGGACCGCCCGCGGAACTCGGCGATCGTGTCTCCGCGCTGATCGCGCACGGTGATGTCGTAGAGTCCGTTTCGCCCCGACAGCCATCGGCGTTCGGCGAGAGCGGTGAGGGTGTCGCCGGCTCGACTGGCGCGGGTGAACGTGATGTCGACGCCGGACGCGACGACGGCGTTCGCACCCTCGTTGCACGCGTAGGCGAAGGCCGTGTCGGCGAGCGTGAAGACCATCCCGCCGTGCGTGATGCCGAAGCCGTTCACCATGTCGTCGCGCACCACCATCGAGAGCTCCGCCCTCCCCCGTTCGAGCGCGCGGAGGCGGATGCCGAAGGCCGTCTTCGCCGTGTCGGCGCGCAGCATGGCCGTCGCCGACCAGCTCGGGTCGAAGTCGATGCGGTCCTCGATACCGCTCTGCGGAGAGACATCTGTCCGTGAACTCATGTGGCGCTCCATTGCGTCGATGCGGGAAGGCTGCTCCTCCTTTGCGATGCTGCCCGGAGAAGCGTATACTGACTGAATGGTCGGTCAGTAATTCCATGGGAACTCTACCACCACTGTCCCACCCAGAGCGAGAGTCGCGGCGCATTGCACCGATGCAAGGAGGCACGAGATGGCAACGATGGCTGAAGAGCTCACCGAGGCTGCGAAGCAGGAGCGCTTCGACGCTCTCATCGCGGACGAGCAGCGCATCGAGTCCCGCGACTGGATGCCCGAGAAGTACCGCCGCACCCTGATCCGGCAGATATCGCAGCATGCGCACTCCGAGATCATCGGAATGCAGCCGGAGGCGAACTGGATCACGCGGGCTCCGAGCCTCAAGCGCAAGTCGATCCTCATCGCGAAGGTGCAGGACGAAGCCGGCCATGGGCTCTACCTCTACTCCGCCGCGCAGACGCTGGGGGTTACGCGCGAGGAGATGACCGACGCGCTCATCGAGGGGCGTGCGCGGTACTCGTCGATCTTCAACTACCACACTCCGACGTGGGCCGACATGGGCGCCATCGGGTGGCTCGTCGACGGCGCTGCGATCTGCAATCAGGTGCCGCTCTGCCGCGCGTCATACGGCCCCTACGGCCGGGCGATGGTGCGCATCTGCAAAGAGGAGTCGTTCCACCAGCGCCAGGGATTCGAGATTCTGTACGAGCTCTCGCACGGCACCCCCGAGCAGAAGCAGATGGCGCAAGACGCGGTCGACCGCTGGTACGGGCCGTCGCTCATGATGTTCGGGCCGAGCGACGACGCCTCGCCGAACTCCGCGCAGTCGATGGCGTGGAAGATCAAGCGCTTCTCGAACGACGAGCTGCGCCAGCGCTTCGTCGGCATGTGCGTGCCGCAGTTCGAGGCGCTCGGCCTCGAGTGCCCCGACAGGGACCTTCGCTACGACGAGGAATCGGGCAAGTGGATCATGGGCGAGATCGATTGGCACGAGTTCTGGGAGGTGCTCGCCGGGCGCGGGCCGGCCAACGCCGAGCGCCTGCGTCACCGGCGGGAGGCGCACGAGAACGGCGCCTGGGTGCGCGAGGCCGCGGCCGCCTACGCGCAGAAGATGCAGGATCGCCGCCGCTTCGCGGCCTGACACCGACCGAGCGCCGAAACGCCGGGCGACCCAGGGGCGAACAGGGGCGACGAGATTCGAGCAGGCACGACCACACCGCACGCAGCACACACGAGGAGACGAAGATGTCGACACCCGGTGAGACCGGCACCGAGGCCTGGCCCCTGTGGGAGGTGTTCATCCGCGCCAACCGCGGACTGAGCCACGTGCACGCCGGGTCGCTGCACGCACCCGACGAGGCGATGGCCCTCCGCAACGCCCGCGACCTGTACACGCGGCGCCATGAGGGCGTCTCGATCTGGGTCGTGCCCGCTGCGGCGATCACCACGAGCGACCCCGACTCGAAGGGCGTGTTCTTCGAGTCGCCCGCGGGCAAGAACTTCCGGCACGCCGTCTACTACTCGCGCGCGGAAGGGGTGAAGCACCTGTGAGCATCGAAACGGGCGCACCGCCCGCCGACCCCCACGGCGACGTCAGCGTCGACGACCTGGAACTCGCCGACGAGCTGACCGGGTCGGGCGAGGTTGCGACACCCGAAGCGGGCGGGTACGCGCTGCGCCTGGGAGACGATGCGCTGATCCTCGCCCAGCAACTCGGCTGGTGGGTGTCGCGCGGGCCCGAGCTCGAAGAGGATCTCGCGCTGAGCAACATCGCGCTCGACCTGTTGGGGCACGCGCGTTCGCTGCTGCGCTACGCCGGCAGTGCTGCGGGGCGCACCGAAGACGATCTGGCCTTCTGGCGCGATGAACCCGACTTCCGCAACTGCTGGCTCGTCGAGCAGCCGAACGGGCACTACGGCGACACCATCGCCCGGCAGTTCCTCTTCTCCGCCTACCAGGCCGAGCTGTATCGCGCGCTGCTCACCAGCACCGATGCGACCCTTCGCGCCATCTCAGGAAAGGCCGAGCGAGAGGTGCGGTACCACCTCGACCACTCGGCCCAGTGGATGCTGCGCCTCGCCCTGGGCACCGATGCGTCGCGCGCACGCATCTCCGTGTCGCTGCGCGACCTGTGGCCCTTCGTCGACGAGCTCTTCTCCGACGACGCGCTCGTCGAGGAGCTCGCGGGAATCGCCGCACGACCGAGCGGGCTCCGCGCGGGATTCGACGCCACGGTGCACGCCGTGCTCTCCGAGGCCGAGCTCCCCGTTCCCGAGGTGGAGCCTGCGCTGGGTCGCGGGCGCGAAGGGCTGCACAGCACGCGCCTGGGCTACATCCTCGCCGAGATGCAGTGGCTTCCCCGCCGGCATCCGGGGGCGTCATGGTGACAGACCGGCGCCCGACAGAACCGGCATCGGCGCGGATCTGGGACATCGCCGCGCAGGTGCCGGATCCCGAGGTGCCCGTGCTCACCATCGAAGACCTGGGCGTGCTGCGCTCGGTGATCGCCGCCGAAGACGAGGTACGGGTCGTGCTCACCCCGACCTACTCGGGGTGCCCCGCGATCGACCAGATGCGGGACGACGTCATCGCGCGGTTGCGCGAAGCCGGTTACCCGCGGGTTCGCGTCGACACCACCCTGAGCCCCGCCTGGACCACCGACTGGATGAGCGACGCGGGCAAGCGCAAGCTCGAGGCCTACGGCATCGCGCCCCCGGACTTCCGCGCCGCGGGGCGTCATGGACCGATCGCCGTAGCACTCGCGGTGAAGTGCCCCCGCTGCCACTCGATCCGCACCCGCGAGATCGCGCGCTTCGGCTCGACCTCGTGCAAAGCGCTCTTCGAGTGCGAGGAGTGCCTCGAGCCGTTCGACTACTTCAAAGTTCACTAGGAGCACCATGGCCGCCATCAATCTCGGCGCGAGGCAGCGCGCGACCTTCCACGAGCTGCGCGTCGCCGAAGTGCGCCCGCTCACGGAGTCGAGCGTGGAGGTGACGTTCGAGGTGCCCGACGACCTCGCTCCGGAGTACACCTACCTCGCGGGTCAGTACCTCGCGCTGCGCGCCACCGTCGACGGCGAGGACCTGCGACGTTCATACTCGATCTGCCGCCCCCGACTCCGGGGCGCATCTCCGTCGCGATCAAACGGGACCTCGGCGGCCGCTTCTCCAGCTGGGCCAATGAGTGCCTGCGGGCCGGCGACGTTCTGCAGGTGATGACACCGCAGGGGGCGTTCACATCGAAACTCGACGAGCTCGACGGGCGGCACGTGGTCGGCATCGCTGCGGGCTCCGGCATCACGCCGATCATCACGATGGCGCATCGCGTGCTCACCCGCAGCGAGACCAGCCGATTCGACCTGCTCTTCACCAACCGCTCCTCGCTCGACGTCATGTTCGTCGAGGAGCTCGCCGACCTCAAAGACCGGTTTCCGCAGCGCTTCGCCATTCATCACGTGCTCTCGCGCGAGCAGCGCTCGGCGCCGGTCATGTCGGGGCGCCTCGACGAGGAGCGCCTGCGCACGATCCTGAACACCGTGATCCCCGTGGGCATGGCCGATGAGTGGGTGCTGTGCGGCCCCTTCGAACTCGTGCAGCTCTGCCGCGACCTGCTCGCCGAACACGGCGTGGACGCATCCCACGTGCGCTTCGAGCTCTTCTCGACGGGCGAGCCCGCTCCGACGCGGGCGAGGCACGTCGAGGTGCACACCGGGGAAGAGACCGTCACCATCGACTTCACCCTCGACGGCACCTCCGCCTCGGTGGAGAGCCCGGTCAGCGCCCACGAGACGATCCTGAACGCCGCGCTGCGCGTGCGCAGCGACGTCCCATTCGCCTGCGCCGGCGGCGTCTGCGGCACCTGCCGCGCACGAGTCGTCACGGGATCGGTGTCGATGACCGAGAATTACGCGCTCGAAGCCGACGAGATCGATCGCGGGTACGTTCTCACCTGCCAATCCCACCCGCAATCGGACCGCGTGGTCGTCGACTACGACGCGTGACCGGATCGGAGCCAGCATGATCACCCTGACCGTCGCCGACGACATCGCCGAGATCGCGCTCGACGCACCCGAGCGCCTCAATGCGCTCGCGCCCGACGACCTCCGTGAGCTCTCGGACGCCTACGCGCAGGCCGAGCAGCAGCGGGTGCGCGCCCTCGTGCTGCGCGGGGAGGGGCGGGCGTTCTGCGCGGGGCGCGACATCTCGGGCGTGGACCCGCGCACCGACGACGTGCACGAGTACCTCGACGGACTCGTGCAGCCGCTGCTCGAGCGCATGAGCCGCTTCCCGGCCCCGACCTTCGCGGTCGCGCACGGCGCGTGCCTCGGCGTCGGGCTCGGGCTGCTCATCGCGAGCGACGTCGTGTACGTCGCTGAACGCGCGAAGATCGGCAGCCCCTTCGCGAGCCTCGGGGCGACGCTCGACTCGGGCGGGCACGCCCTCTTCTTCGAGCGGCTCGGCGCGCACCGCACGCTCGATCTCATCTACACCGGCCGGCTCATGTCGGGCGCGGAGGCCGTGGCCGGCGGCCTCTTCTCGCAGTCGTTCCCCGACGACGAGGTGCTCGAGGCGACTCGGGGCGCTGCGGCGAGCGCGGCACGCGGGGCCACCGAGGCGTTTCTCGCCTCCAAGGCGCTCGTCGCCGAGCTGCGCGATGAGCGCCTCGGGCTGTGGCGGTCGATGGCGCACGAGAACCGGGTGCAAGCGGCGCTCTGCGACACCGACGACTATCGCGAAGGCTTCGCGGCGTTCCAGCAGAAGCGACGACCGGAGTTCACGGGCGGTTCGCGCACGGCGCGCTCCTCCGAGGTGCGGGCGTGAGCGCCGGCAACTTCGTCGCCGAGCACGGCGCCGGCGAACTGGCCGAGGCGATGGGAATCGAGTTCCTCGAGTTCTCCGTCGAGCGCACGGTCGGCCGCATGCCGGTGCGCGGCAATCGCCAGACCGTCGGGTTCTTGCACGGAGGCGCCTACGTCGTGCTCGGCGAGACGCTCGGGTCGCTGGCGGCGAACCTCCACGCCGGGCCGGGCCGCCTCGCCGTCGGCGTCGACATCAACGCGACGCACACGCGCTCGGCCACCGCGGGCTTCGTGACCGCGGTCTGCACGCCCGTGCACCTCGGGCGCAGTCTCGCCGTGCACGAGATCGTGGTCACCGACGAGGGCGGGCATCGGTGCTGCACCATGCGCATGAGCAACCTCATCAAGCCCATGCCGAGTCACGCCCGTACCGACCTCGGCGACTGAGCAGCAATCTGTACTGCACTGCACTGCACTGCACCCAGTGCTGCGGCAAGATGGTGAGCACACCTCCCCGTGCGCTCCCGCGCACAGAAACGGAGTCCACCCGTGTTCACCGGCCTCAGCGCGTTTCCCCTCACCCCGTTCGTCGATGACGCGGTCGACGAAGCCGCCTATGCCCGATTGATCGAACGCCTCGCCGCATCCGGCGTCGATTCGATCACCGCGCTCGGCTCGACGGGGTCGTACGCCTATCTCAGCCAGGAGGAACGGGCGCGCGTGGCGCAGCTCGCCGTCGAGCACGCCGGGGCGACGTCCGTGCACGTCGGTGTGGGAGCGCTGCGCACCTCGCACGTGCTCCAGAACGTGCGGAGCGCGGAACGCGCCGGCGCGTCGGGAGTGCTGCTCGCCCCGATGACGTACCAGGCCCTGACGCACGACGACGTGTTCGAGCTGTTCGCCGCCGTGGCGCGCAGCACCGAGCTCCCGGTGATCGTCTACGACAATCCGGGAACCACCCACTTCGAATTCACCCCCGAGCTCTACGGGCGCATCGCGACTCTGCCGGGCGTCGCCTCGGTGAAGATCCCGGCGCTGCCCGCCGACGCCGACGCGGCCGCAGAACGCATGGCGCGCATTCGCGCCGAGCTCCCGCCCCACGTCACCATCGGCATCTCGGGCGACGCGTCCGCCGCCGACGGTCTGCTCGCCGGTTGCGACGCGTGGTACTCGGCGATCGCCGGCACGCTCCCGGAGCCGGCGATCCGCATCACGCGAGCGGCTCGCTCCGGCGATCGAGCCGGGGCCCTGCGGGCGTCGCAGGATCTGCAACCGCTCTGGAATCTGTTCGCCTCGATGGGCGGCAGCCTGCGCGTCACCGCCACGATCGCCGAACTGCTCGGGCTCGTCGCGTCGCCCTCGCTCCCACGACCGATCCTGGGTCTCTCCCCGTCGCAGCGCGCCGAAGTCGCCGACGTGCTCGACCGACTCGGCGCGCTCGCGGGACGCTAGCGCGACGCGCGCCGACGCTCGCGCACGACGGCGAACGCGGTGAGCAGCAGGCCGGCCGCCGCCCACAGGGCGAGCACCACGGCCGCACCTCCGGCTGATCCGGCCCCCGTCGCAATACCCAGGAATCCGTCGAGCGCGGCGCCGAGCGGGCTGGCGTCGCCCACTGCGGCGAGCGCCCCGGGAACCGTGGAGACGACTCCGGCGGCGAAGGCGATGACCAGGAGGAGGAAGGCGAGGAAGCGTCCGAGCCCGCCGAGCAGGGCCGACAGCCCCTGCACGAGGAGCGTGAAGGCGATGCCCGCGACCAGCGCGAAGCCGAAGAACCGCGCGCCCTGACCGAGGTCGTACCCCAGCGCGATCGGCATCGCGACTCCGGCGGCCGCGCCTTGAATCGCTCCGAGCACGAGTGCCGGCCAGGCGCTGCGAAGCGTGATGTACCCCACGCCGCGAGCCGCCTCACGGGTGCGCCGCCACAGGGGCGACAGCACGAGGAACGCCGCGAGCGCACCGGCCCAGAGCGCGATGCCCGCGAAGAGTGGGACGCCCGACGCGGTGAAGAGCTCGTCGCCTCCACCTTCGGCGAGCACGGGGGTGACCGCTGCGCGGGAGAGCCGCTCGCGCTCCGAGTCCGTCGTGACCGGCACGCTCTTCGCCGCCGTGCTCAGGCCGGTCTCGAGTTCGGCGGCCCCGTCTTCGAGTTGCACCGTGCCGTCGGCGAGCTCGGCGGTACCGGCGGCGAGCTGCGATGCGCCGTCCGCGAGCCCGGGCGCGTTGGCGGCCAACTCGCCCGTGCCGGCGCTCAGCTGCGACGCGCCATCGGCGAGCTGCGCAGCACCGGCCGAGAGCTGCCCGCCCTGTGCCGCGAGTTCGTTCAGCCCGGTGCCGAACCGGCTCAATCCCTCGGTGAGCTGACCGAGCTGGGCTGCGGGGTCGGCCCCCGGGGTCGCCGCGCCGCCGAGCTGCTGCTGCAGCGCCTGCGTCGCCTGCGCCATCCCGGTCGCCCCCTCGCTCGCCGTCGCGAGCCCGCCGCTGATGGCACCGGCGTGCGACTGCAGCGAAGCGCTCAACCGCTGGCAGTACTCGGCATCGCCCGTCGAGACGAGGCAGTCCGTGACCAGCGGCTCGATATCCGCGCCGAGGGCCCCGGCCCCGGCCCCGGCGCTCGACAATCCCTGCTCGAGTTCGGCCGACGGTCCAGCCATTGCCGACTGCAACTGCTGCAGCGCTCCGATGAGCTCCTGCAACTGCTGCACCGCGGTCGTCGCGCCTGCCGCCAGCTGCGGGTACGCATCGGCCAGCTGCTGAGCGCCCGCGACGTACTGACCCACGCCCGACGCCAGGTCGCCCGATCCGGTCGCCAGCGTTCCGGCCCCGCTCGCGAGCTGCTGCGCGCCGTCCGCGAGCTGCTGCGCGCCATCGGCGAGCTGGGTGGCGCCATCGTCGAGCTGGGCCACCCCCGTCGACAGCTCGGATGCGCCGGATGCGAGCTGACCCGCCCCATCGGCGGCATCGCCCACGCCGGACCCGAGCTCGTTGAATCCGACGTAGACGCCGTCGACGAACTGCTCCCCGAGCTGTTCGTTCAGCACCTGCGTCGCGGTTCGCGTCACGATGCTCGAGAGCGCGGTATCGATCAGTCGACCGCGGTCGCTCTCGGTCACGTCGATCCTCGCCTGTTTCGCATCCCCGGGCTCTCCCGACAGCGATGTGGCGTCCGCCGAGAAGCTCTTCGGAATCGTCACGACGGTCGCGTACCGGCCGTCGGCGACGCCCTCGGCCGCATCGTCGGCGTCGGTGAGCACCCACGTGAAGTTCGTCATGCCATCGTCGGCGGACGTCGAGTCCGAGCCGGTCTCCGGATCGGCGGGGCCCGGATCGCCGATGAGTTCGCCGGCGAGCACGCGCCCGAGCGGCACGGTCTGCCCGTCGACCTCCGCGCCCTCGTCGAGGTTCACCACGGCGGCGGTCACGTTCTCGAGCCGCTCCGTCGGGTTCCAGAGCCCCCACAGCAGCACTCCAGCGACCGTCAACGGCACGAGCATGATGCCGACGATCGTCGTCCAGCGCACCGGCCGGGTGCTCTTCAGTCGGGTCAACGCTGCGCTCATCGCGCGCTCCCTTCACTGTCGCGAAGATGCGACACGAGGTGTGGTTCTGCAGGGTCGAGATTGTCGTCGGGGCCGGTTTCGGGCTCGGCTTCGGGAGCGACGAGCTGCGTGCCCACGGGCAGGATCCGACGCGCCAGCGCGGCGTCTCCGAGCACGAGCACGGTGACCTCCGGCGCCGCTCCCCGCGACACGGCGACCGCGTGGGCGGCGAATGCGGATCGCAGGTCATCGGCCATGGCCGCCGGCGCACCGGTCTGCGCCACCTCGCGCGCGTCGAGCACGAGCACGGACGGGTGATCCTGCAGGGCATCGCGCAGAGAATCGGGAGTCGCCCAAGCCGAGCGCGAGCGCAGGGAGGCGGCTCGCTCCGGCAGCAGGAGGCCGGTGACCTTCGCGGTTCCGGCGGCGATCGGCCTGCGCCCCGTCAGCGCCTCGGCGAGCGGAACCGCGATGCGGAGCTCTCGCTGGTCGAGCAGCAGCGCCTGGCCGGGAGCCACACGAATGGTCGGCGCAGCAGCACCGCCCGCACCCGCAGCGCCCGCAGCACCGCCCGGCAGCACGAGTGCGTCCGCGGCGATGCGCGCGTCGGGCATATCGCCGGGCCAGGAGGCGTGCGCGAGCTCGCGCGCGAGCCCCTCGCCCTCGACGTCGAAGGAGGGCAGCACGCGGCTCAACCAGCGCGGCATGCTCCAGGCGCGGTCGCCGAGGAGCGCGAGCACGGCCGGCACGAGCGTCATGCGCACGATGAATGCATCGACGAAGACGCCGACGGCGAGCCCCAGTGCGATCACCTTGATGCTCGGGTCGCCCTCCGGCACGAACGCGGCGAACACCGCGAACATGATGAGCGCCGCGGCCGTCACCACCTTCGCGCTGCCGACGAACCCGCGGCGGATGGCGGCCTGCGCATCGGCGCCGTGCACGTACTCCTCGCGGATGCGCGAGACGAGGAAGACCTCGTAGTCCATCGCGAGCCCGAAGAGCACCCCCATCAGGATGATGGGCATGAAGCTCAGCACCGGTCCGGTCGCGTGCACGTGGAGCGCATCGCCGAGCCAGCCCCACTGGAAGACGGCGACCACCGCGCCGAACGCGACGCCCACGGAGAGCAGGTAGCCGAGCGTCGCCTTGATCGGCACCCAGACCGAGCGGAAGACCATGGCGAGCAGGATCAGCGAGAGCCCGACCACCAGCACCCCGAACGGCAGCAGCGCCTCTCCGAGCAGGTTCGACACGTCGATGCCGACCGCGGTGAAGCCCGTCACCGCGAGACTGACGCCGTACTCGTCGAGCCATTCGTCGTGATGCGCCCGAAGTTCGGCGACGAGCTCGGATGTGCTCTCCGCCTGCGGGCCCTCCTCGGGAACGACCTGGATGATGCCGGTGTCCGCGTTCTGATTCGGGGTCGCGAGCGGCACGTCGTGCACGCCGGGGATCTCGCGCACCTCGTCCGCCAGATCCTCCATGAGCCCGAGCGGGTCGTCGCTCGTGATGATCGATCCCGTCAAGAGGAGCGGGCCGTTGGCACCCTCGCCGAAGTGCTCCCCCGTCAGTTCGTAGGTGATCCGCGCGGGGTCGGTCTCCTCCAGCGTCTCGGCTCCGGGAAGCGCGAGCCGCAGTTCAGTCATCGGAATCGCCGCGACCCCGAGCACCACGAGCACGGCGAGGATCGTGGCGACGGGCTTCGCGGTGACGCCGCGCACCCATCCGCCGAAGAAGCGGTCGGCGCGGCTCGGCCGGCGAGCGCCGGTCTCGGGCTCGGTGTGCGGGTCGATCGTCTCACCGGCGGCGAGCGCTGCGCGCTGCCGCTTCGGCAGGATCTTCAGGCCGGCCATGGCGAGGATCGCCGGTGTGAGCGTCACCCCGATGAGCACGGCGACCGCGACGCCGGCGGCCGCGGCGACACCGAGTGCGGTGAGGAACGGGATGCCCGCCACCGCGAGACCGAGCAGCGCGATGATCACGGTGAGACCCGCGAACACGACCGCCGATCCGCTCGTCGCCGTTGCTCGCGCAATGGACTCGGTGACCCCGAGACCCGCCCGCAGTTGCTCCTGGTGCCTGCTGACGATGAAGAGGGTGTAGTCGATGCCGACCGCGAGCCCGAGCATCAGCGCGAGCATCGGCGTGGTGGAGGTCATCTCGGCGAAGGCGGTCGTGACGAAGAGGCCCGCGATGGTGACGCCGACGCCGATGATCGCGATGATCAGGGGCATGCCCGCGGCGGCGAGGGAGCCGAGCGTGAAGAGCAGCACGATGAAGGCGATGAGCACGCCGAGTGCTTCGGTGGCGGTGAACCCGGGGATCGAGACGGAGAACACGTCGCCGCCGTACGAGACCTGCGTGCCGCCGGGCAGGCGATCCTGCAGCTGCTCGGTCACCGCGATGATGCCGTCGGTCGTCGCCTCGGGCACATCGCTCTGCGAATCGGTGATCTGAATCGTGAGGAGCGCCGCCCGCCCGTCATCGCTGAGTCCGCTCGCCGCCTGCTCGGCGAACGGCGAGGTCACCGCGCTCACGTGCTCGAGCTGCTCGAGGTCGTCGACCGCGTCGACGATGATCTGCTCGGTGCGCTCGTCATCCACCCGCTCGCCGTTCGGGGCGACGAGGATGATCGTCGCGCTCGTGCCGCTCACCTCCGGGAAGGTGCGCCCGAGCGTGTCGATGGCCTCCTGCGATTCGGTGCCGGGAATCGTGATCGGGGCGTTCGCGCCCTGCGAGAACAGGCCGGCTGCCACGCCGAGCACGGCGAGGATCGCGATCCACACGGCGAGCACCAGCCACTTCGCACGCGTCGCCCAGAGTCCGATCGCATGAAGCAGTGTCGACATGAGGGATGGGGCCTTTCGGTCTCGAACGATGCGGTGGTCGATACACGAGTGTATCCGATTCGATACACGAGTGTATCCGGTTCGGTACACTGATGTATCGGGAATCTTTCAGGCTAGGCTCTGCATGCTGTGCCGAGAAGAGAAAGGGGCTGCGATGACCAACGACGCTCACCAGGATCCGCCGACCGCACGTCGGCGAGAGACGCGCGGCCGCCTGCTCGACGCAGCGATCGAGGTCTTCGCGGAGGCCGGAGTGCAGGGAGCCTCAGTCGAGCAGATCTGCGCCCGTGCGGGATTCTCGCGCGGCGCCTTCTACTCGAACTTCAGCTCCAAGGAGCAGCTGTTCCTCGCGCTCCTCGAGCGCGAGTTCGATCGGCGCATCGAAGACGTCGAGGCGATCATCGCCGAACTCACGCCCGCACTGCGCCAGCACCACGGCATCATCGACGCCGAACAGGCGGCCGAGTACATCACGCGGTTCGTCGCGCACGAGAGCGGGAGCGCGCACTGGTTCATTCTCGAGAACGAGTTCACACTGCTCGCGATGCGCGACCCCGAGATCGCGCCGGGATACCTCGCCCTGCTCGACCGCGCGACCGCGAGCCTCGCCGAACTCGTCGAGACCGCAATCGCAGCGGCGGGGCGCCGCTTCGTCTTCCCCGCCGATCGCGCCACCGAGATCATCAACGGGATGTGCGAGCGCGCCGCACGCGTCTCGGCGCTCGAGAGCGAGGATCACCCGCGGGGCATCGCCGGGCTCCCCCACGAGATCGGCGAGCTGCTCTTCGCGGTGACCGAGCCGATCGAGGCGGTGGAGCCGATCACCCCGCGCTGATCGTGCGCCCGAGTGGCGGCCTCGGCCTGCGCACGGGGGCATCGGTCGAGAGCGCAGGGCTTCATCCGCCGCGCAAGATATCGTGCGCCTGTTCGAGGAGCTCGGGGACTCCGTGGATCAGCGTCGGCGCGAACGTCGTATCGCCGGGCCGCTCCCCATCGAGCCAGCGCGTGTAGATCGCCTCGCAGAAGATCGCCGCCTTCCACAGCGCGAGCGCTTGGTACCACGAGATCTCGGCGAGATCCAACCCGGTGGCCGCAGAATACCGCTCGGCGAGTTCGTCGCGCCGGAGATACCCCGGCTGCCGCGAGACGGGGCTGAGCTGCATGACCGACGCCGGCGATCCGGCCTCGGCCGCGGTCGCGAGGAGATATCCCACGTCGGCGAGCGGGTCGCCGAGCGTCGCCATCTCCCAGTCGAGAACGAGCACGACTCCGGGCGGCTCCGCTCCCTGTCGCGCGAACATGAGGTTGCCGAGACGATAGTCCCCGTGCGCGACGCTGAACCGCTGCGAGGCCGGCCGGTGCGATGCGAGCCGCTCGCCGAGCTCGGCGACGAGCGGAACGTCACGTCGGCTGTTCACCTCCCAGAGCGAGGCGAACCGGCGCACCTGCCGTTCGAGATAGCCGCTCGGCCGCCCCAACCCGGAGAGCGGCTCCTCGTCGATCGGCACAGCGTGCAGCGCGACGAGGGTGTCGACCATCTGCTCGCCGACCGACCGCCGCACCGCGGGGTCGTCCCATCCGGCAGGTTCTGCGCTCGTGAGTATCTCGCCATCCACGAAGGGCATCACGTAGAAGGGCACACCCAGGAGCGACGGGTCATCGCAGGTGGCTAGCACTCGCGGCACCGGCACCTCCGACTGCTGCAGGGCATCGAGCAGCTTCGCCTCTCGCAGCATGTCGTGCGCAGATTTCGGCAGCGGCGGCTTGGGGCCGCGCCGAAGCACCAGGTCGGCATCTCCCTGCCGCACCCGGAACGTCACGTTCGACTGCCCCTCTCCGATGCGCTCTGCCGAAAGCGGACCGTGACCGAGCCCGCGATCCTCGAGGAAGGCTCGAATGCGGGTCTCGTGGAAGAGCTCGTCGCGCCCCCGACCCGAGTCCGGGGTCATCGCGCAGCCATCCGCAGGATGTCGCGCTCGGGCTCTCCCGCGGCGACCTCTCGGGCGCGAGCCCGGGCCGCCCGCCGCGCGATCGCCCATCGCTGCGTCTCGCTCGAACCGTCGTAGATGCGAAACGGCCGCACTTCGTTGAGGAAGCTCGCAAGCGGCAGATGCTCGGAGACCCCGTCACCGCCGAGAAGCTGGATAGCGCGATCGATGACCCGATGAATGGCCTCCGAGCAGTGCACCTTCGCGATGGACGAGAGCGCGGTGCCCGCGCGCGCATCCTCGGAGAGCAGCAGCGCGGTGCGTTCGATGATGGCGGCGGAGCTCTCGATGTCGATCACCGAGTCGGCGATGAGCGCTTGCGCGAGGCCGAGCTCGTTGACCGAGGCTCCGAAGAGTTCGCGCTTCGCGGTCCGATCGAGCGCCGTATCGAGTGAGCGCCGGGCGAGGCCGAGCCAGCGCATGCAGTGCGTGAGACGAGCGGGCCCGAGACGCACCTGCGCGTAACGGAAGCCTTCGCCCGCCGCACCGAGCACCTGCTCCTCCGGGACGAACGCCTCATCGAAGCGCACGTGGGGGTGGCCGCCGATGATGGCGCGGTCGATCGTGTGCACGAGATCGCCGATGCTCACGCCCGGCGCGTCCATATCGACGAGGAACATCGTCGCGCCGCGATTCCCCTCGAGTTCGGTGGCGGCCATGACGATGGAGAAGTCGGCTCCGACGGCGCCGCTGCTGAACCGTTTCTCCCCGGTGATGCGCCATCCTCCGTCGACGCGCACCGCACGCGTGCGGAGGGCCGAGGGGTCCGATCCCGCCCCCGGGTGCGGTTCGGTCATGCCGAAGCAGGAGCGCATCTCGCCTCTGCCCATCGGCCCGAGATAGCGCTTCTGCTGCTCGGGGGAGCCGATCTCGCTGAGCAGATGCATGTTGCCCTCGTCGGGAGCCATGCAGTTGAGCGCCAGCGGGCCGAGCGGAGAGTACCCCGCCTCCTGGAATATCGGCGACCAGTGCTGGATCGGCAACCCGAGCCCCCCGAATGCCGCGGGCACCTGGGGAGCGAATACCCCGGCCGCGCGCGCCTGAGACTGCAGATCCTCGCGCAAGTCCTCATCGATGTGCGCGCCCGGCGGCAGTTCTCGGGGAATGACCGTCTCCCTGATGAAGCTGCGCGTCGTCGCTCGAAGCTCGTCGACACGTTCCGCCGTCCACGCCTGATGCTCGAACACGATCGTCCTCCTGTCACTCAGCCGCCGGGGCGGACATTCACGTTCTGGCCCGCGAACTACGCGGTTCCCCCGACGGCTGCGAGACCGCCGTCCAGGGTGAGTACTCGGCCCGTCACCCAATCCGCATCGCGAGACGCGAGAAACGTCACGGCCACTGCGACATCGCGCGGTTCGCCGAGCCGCCCGAGCGGATAGCGGGAGGCGACCTCCGCTTCGTTCTCGTAGAGCGCCGCGGAGAATTTCGTCTTGACGACGGCCGGCGCGACCGCGTTGACCCGGATCTCCGGGCCGAGCTCGGCCGCGAGCGTGCGGGTCAGGTGACTCAGTGCTGCCTTCGCGATGCCGTAGAAGCCGATGCCGGGCGATGGAGTCTCTGCCGTCGACGAGGAGATGTTGACGACCCGACCGCGGTACTCCCGGAAGCCGAGATCCGAATGGTGCAGAGCACCCTGCACCCATGCGAGCGGGGCGAGCAGATTCACTTCGAGGGTCTTCCGCGCCGCGCCGAGATCGAGGGCGGCGAGCGGCCCGTAGGCAGGGTTCGCCCCGGCCCCGTTCACGAGCACATCGAGGCGCCCGAACCGATCAGCCACGGCATCGAGCACCCGGGCACGATGCTCCGGATCATCGGCCTTCCCAGCGATCCCGATCGCGCGACCTTCAGGGAGCGCGAGCACGGCGCGTTCGAGTTCTTCCGCATGCCGGGCTGTGATGCACACGCGCGCGCCCTCCGCCGCGAGTTGCCTTGCGATCG
Source organism: Leucobacter sp. USCH14 (assembly GCF_037619215.1). Classification (NCBI taxonomy): domain Bacteria; kingdom Bacillati; phylum Actinomycetota; class Actinomycetes; order Micrococcales; family Microbacteriaceae; genus Leucobacter; species Leucobacter sp. USCH14. The sequence continues at coordinate 245,907 of NZ_JAQPZP010000002.1, read as the reverse complement.
CGAATCCGATCCCCCGACTCGCACCGGTGACGATCGCGACTTCGCCGGAGAACCGCGGGCGGTCGCCGCCGTGCGGCGTGTGGCTGCTCATCGGATCCGCTCTCAGGCCGGCTGCCCGAGCGGCACGAGTCGCTCGAGGAACCACTCCGTCGCCGCTCGAGCGCAGCGCTCCAGCAGCATCTGCTGGCTGTAGAGAGCGAGATGATCGGACTTGTCGATGACGGTCAGGCGTTTCTTCGCCGTTGGAATGCTCTGGTACACGCGCATCGCCTCGTCCCAGAGCGTGATGTCATCGTTCTCCGCGACGATCACCAGCGTCGGGGTGTCGATGATCCGACGCGTGAACGGTCTCACGTCGTACTGCATCAGCAGTTCGACCGACTCAGCTGTGGCGTCGAGGGAGTAGTTCGGTGCGACCGACGTGCGGAAGCCCTCGAAGAGCTCATAGCCGTCTGCGTTCGGCCATGCCGATATCTCATGCTCGGTATCGAGAGTGAAATGCGGGAAATAGGTGTCCTCGCCGGTCTCGAACCGCCTGCGTCGCGCTGCGAGGATCGCCTGCTCCAGACGACGGAAGTTGACGGTTCCGTTGGCGAGCTGCATGTTCAGGTAGCCGTCGATGACGGGGATCTGCGACACCGCGCATCGCACACGGGAGTCGATCGCGGCGAGCACGAGCGAGTGGCCGCCGCTGTACGACAGCCCCCAGCTCCCGATTCGCTCCGAGTCGACGACATCGAGCGTCTCGGCGTAGCTGATCGCGTTCCGATAGTCCTCGATCTGCATGCCCGGGTCGATGTGCTGACGTCGGTCTCCGCCGCTGTCGCCGAAGTTGCGATAGTCGAAGAGGATCGCGGCGATGCCGTTGTCGGCGAACATCTCCGCGTAGCGCGGTTGCACGATCTCCTTCACGTAGCACCACCCGCCCGCCATCACGACGGTCGGGAACGGCCCCGACCCCTCGTCCGGGGTGAACAACCAGCCGCGAACGGTCTCGCCGCCGCTCGGGAACTCGATGTCTGTGCGCACTCGGATCTCCTTCGAACCGCTTCATGGGAACTGCGAACCGACCCATCGGTCGGTGCCCACAAAATTAAGTCGAGCTGATCAATGTGTCAAGCAAAAGCACACTCTCTGCAGCTCGAAGCGCGAGAAAACACCGAGATTTCGCGCGTCTCGTCGCGATCTCCTCGTGCGCTTGAATAGTCACACTTGACATTACGCAGAACGCATGACGGAATAGTCGAGTGGCGACCGACCGCTCGGCCGGGTCGCCGCGCAGCGCATCGACTTCACCGGCCCGACGACGGCACTCGCAAAGGAGCGGACTATGACTTCATCGGCAGCACACGGATCACGCACCGCGGTCATCACCGGAGCGGGCGGCGGAATGGGCGTCGAGGCGGCGCTCCGATTCGCCGCTACCGGCCACCGACTTGCGCTCCTCGATCTCTCGGGCCCCCGCCTCGACGAGGTCGCGGACCAGGTGCGCGCCTCGCATCACGATGTCGAGATCCTCACCGTGCCCTGCGACGTCTCCGACCCGGCGTCGGTCTCGAACGCCCGGAACGCGGTACAGGCCTGGAGCGGCGATGTGCACGCACTGCTGCTCATCGCAGGCGTGCTGCAGAAGGCGGCCCCCGTGACCGAGCTGTCGGTCGAGGAATGGGATCGCACCTTCGATGTGAACATCCGCGGCGTCTTTCTGATGATTCGGGAGTTCTCGCCGCTCATGCCGGAGCACGCGGGTGCAAGCATCGTCGCGATCGCCTCGTGGTACGGCCGTTCGGGCCATGGCCTGTTCAGCGCGTACTGCGCGTCCAAGGCCGGTGTCATCAACCTCATGCAATCCGTCGCCTCGGAGCTCGCCCCGAAGGGCATCCGCGCCAACACCGTCTGTCCCGGCAACATCGACACCGAGATGCATCGGAAGGCCCTGCGCGAAGAGGCGGAGGAGCGCGGAATCAGCTTCGAAGAGATGAAGGCGATCGAATGGGCGAAGATCCCGCTCGAGATCGCAGGGCCGCCCACCTCCATCATCGACGCGGTCGAGTATCTCGCCTCCGAGAGGGCCTCGTACGTGACGGGGGCCTCGATCGACGTCAACGGCGGCGTACTGTTCCATTGAAACGACCGAGCGCGACAGCCCCGAACCGGTTCGAGCAACGATGACGAATTCCGCCCGCGTATCCCCCGCTGAGGCCGAGCAGATGCTCGCGCTCTTCCGGAAGGTGTGCGAGATACGTGCGTTCGAAGCGCGCGTCTCGACGCTGTACCGCGACGGAGAGATCCCCGGATTCGTCCACGTATCTCTTGGGCAGGAAGCCGTGGCGGCGGGAGTGTGCGCGGCACTCCGCACGCAGGACAAGATCGCATCGAATCACCGCGGCCACGGACACTGCATCGCCAAGGGCATGGCCACGCTGCCGATGTTCGCGGAACTCTTCGGCAAGGAGGAGGGGGTCGTGCGGGGGCGGGGCGGCTCGATGCACATCGCCGATCCGGAGCTCGGGATCCTCGGCGCCAACGGCATCGTCGGCGCCGGCCTCCCGATAGCGGTGGGGGCAGCGCTCGCAGCGCGCGTGCTCGATGAGCCGAACGTCGTCGTGGCGTTCTACGGCGACGGGGCGGTAGCGCAGGGGGCCTTCCACGAGGCGGTCAACCTCGCCGCTCTCTGGCGGCTCCCCGTCATCTTCCTCTGCGAGAACAACGGATTCGCCGAGTTCACCCCCGCGTCCGAGGGGCATCCCGTGACGCTCGAGCAGCGCGCCGCGGGCTACGCCCTGCCGTACCTCGGAGTCGACGGCACGGACGTCTGGCGCGTCTTCACCGCGATGACCGAAGTCGTCGCCCGCGTTCGCGATGGCGGAGGCCCGGTCATCGTCGAAGCGATGACCGCGCGGTGGCACGGCCACTACGAGGGGGACCAGCAGAAGTATCGCGATGCGGGCCAACTGAGCGCCGGACTCGCGAAGGATCCGATTCCCACCGCTCGCCAGCATATGCAGCGCGCCGGGGTCCCTGTCGAGCAGATCGATGCGATCGTCGCGGAGGTGGATCGCGAGATCGAGACGAATGTCGAGCGTGCACGGATGCTCGCAGCTCCTCGGCCCGAGACGTTCGCCGAGCACGTCTATGCGCCGAGGCCGGACGTGGTCGAGGGCCAGGTCGACCCCGACGCCGAGCCCGTGAAGTATCTGCAGGCCATTCGGCAAGCGATCTCCGATTCGCTCGACGACGACGAGAAGCTGGTCTTCACCGGGATCGATGTCGCGGCTGGCGGAGGGGTCTTCGCCGTATCGCGAGGCCTCCACGATCGGCATCCCGGGCGCGTGCTCGACACTCCGATCTCCGAGACCGCCATACTCGGTCTGGGTGTCGGCGGAGCGATATCGGGTCTGCACACGCTGACCGAGATCATGTACGTCGACTTCATCGGGGTCGCATTCGACCAGGTGCTGAATCAGGCGGCCAAGCTCCCCTTCATGACGGCGGGCAAGACGGCCATGCCGTTCACGCTGCGCACCCAGTTCGGTGCGGGGAAGTCAGCCGGTGCGCAGCATTCGCAGAGCCTGGAGGCTCTCTTCGCGCACATTCCCGGTCTGAGCGTCGTGATGCCGGCGACCTCCGCCGACGCGTACGGCCTGCTGCGGGCCGCCCTCGAGGATCCCAACCCGGTGGTGTTCATCGAGAACCGCACGCTGTACGGCCGCCGTTCGCCGAGCGTCGACAGGAACCATCGAGTACCGATCGGCAAGGCTCGCATCGCTCGCCCGGGAGCCGACGTCACCGTCGTCTCCTACTCCCGCCTCGCTCTGGAATGCGAGAGCGTCGCCGAGGAACTGGCGTTGGAGGGCATCGACGTCGAGGTCGTGGACCTGCGCACGATCTCGCCGCTCGACCGCGAGACGGTGCTCGCCTCGGTGGCGAAGACCAATCGCCTGGTCGTCGTGCACGAGGCCGTCGCCGAGTTCGGGGTCGGCGCCGAGATCATCACGACGGTGGTCGAGCACGGCTTCTGGAGTCTCGACGCGCCGATCGAGCGGGTAGCCGCTGCATTCTCACCCGCACCCTACGCACCCGCGCTCGAGGCCGCCTGGCTCCCGCAGCGCGACGACATCGCGGCCGCGATCCGACGCGTCGCCCGCTTCTGAGCATTCCCGAGGACCAGCCGCATGATGATCACGAACAGACGCCCCGAGCTCACTTCCGCGGGCGAGCAGCGCCGCGGCGAGATCGTCGAGGCAGCGGCGCAGCTCTTCAACCGATTGGGATACCACGCCACCTCGATGGCGGCGATCGCGGAGGAAGTGTCGATGGCGAAGGGCGCCGTCTATCACTACTTTCAGGCGAAGCACGAGATCCTCTCCGAGATCCACCGGATCTGGATCGAAGAGCTGATCGAGCGGTTCCAGGTGAATCAGGCTCGGACCGACGACGCTGTCGAGATCATCCGCTCGGTCTTCCACGACGTCCTCCGGCTGATCGACGAACGACCGGCTCACGTGCGCGTCTTCTTCGAGTTCTTCCGCGAGCTGCCACCGGAGCTGCGAGCGCACGCGCGGTCTCGGCGGGATCTCTACGAGGCGCTCGTCGAGAACACGATTCGGCGCGGAATCGATACGGGCGTCCTCCGGGAGATGAACCCTCGCACCCAGGCCTTCGCCCTCTTCGGCATGTGCAACTGGAGCTACCAGTGGTACCGGCGCGACGGTGAGTTCGACTCGCGCGAGATCGCCGACATGCTCTTCACCATCTTCACCGATGGAGTGCGAAACCGCGCATGATCACCGCCACGCATCGCTCCTCGCACCGCTTCACGACGGATCCGGATCCCGCCGTGACGATCCCCGAGTGCATCACGCTCCGCGCGGCTCGGCATCCCGGCCACCCGGCCGTCATCGACGGGAGAACACGACTCACGTCAGCCGAACTGATGCACGCATCATTCCGCGCAGCTCGGTTCCTCGCAGCCGCGGGGGTGCGGCGCGGAGACCTCGTGGCGCTGCAGCTCCCGAACCGTTGGGAGAGCATCGCCGCGATGCAGGGGGTGTGGCTGCTCGGGGGGATCACGACGCTCATCACCCCGATCTACCGCACCGGCGAACTCACGAACCTCTTCTCCGACGCACCGCCGCGCGCAGTGGTGGTGCCCGGCGAGTACCGGGGTACGGACTATGCGATGCAAGCAGCAGAGGCATTGCACAACGCGGGAGCAGACGCGCCCGTGCTTGTTCTCGGGGAGCTCTTCGCCGAAGCTTCGGGCGAGGCCTCGGAGGCGTGGCGACTCGGATCTGAGTCAGACGACCTCCCGGGCGGCGGCTCGCGATCCCCACGAACGCAGCCCGACGACGTCGCGATACTCATGTTCACCTCAGGCACGACCGGCCGCGCCAAAGGAGTGCTCCATACGCATCGCACCCTGCTGCACGAGGCCGCCTCGATCGCGGAGACGTTCGGGCTGAGCGGCGACGCGGTGTTCATGCCGTCCCCGCTCACGCACGTGACCGGGTTGCTCTACGGTGTGCTCCTTCCAACGCTCATCAACGGCTCGGTCGTGCTGCAGGATCGGTGGGACCCGGCCGAAGCCGCGACGAACATCGAGCGCCACAAGTGCACGTTCACCGTTTCGGCCACCCCGTTCCTCCGCGGCCTCGCAGACCAGTATGCGTCCCGAGGCGAGCGGTCGAGCCTGCGAGTCTTCGTGTGCGGAGGCGCCGACATTCCTCGAGACCTCGTGCAGCAGGCGAGCCGGACCATGGGATCGGACGTCTGCCGCACATACGGGTCGACCGAGATGCCGACGCTGACCGTCGTCACCCCCGATCTCTCCGCGCCGCAGCGCTGGGAGACCGAGGGTCGGCCCATCGGGGCGGCCCGCGGACGGATCGTCGACGCGACCGACGGCGTCGGGGAGCTCGAAGTGATCGGCCCCGAACTCTTCGTCGGCTACCTCGACCCTGCGGATAACGCCTCAGCGTTCACCGACGACGGCTGGTTCCGCACCGGCGACCTCGCACGGCTCGACGACGACGTGCTGCGGATCTGCGGCCGTTCGAAGGATCTGATCATCCGCGGCGGTGAGAACATCAGCAGTAAGGAGATCGAAGACGTCCTGCTCTCCGCTCCTGCGATCGATGACGTCGCAGTCGTCGCGATCCCCGACGAGACCATGGGCGAGCGCGCATGCGCCGTGGTCGTGGCGGCACCAGCCGGCCCCGACGATCGGAGCGGGTCGACCTCCCCTCCGCTGACGCTGGCAGACCTGAGCGCGGTACTGGAGTCGGCCGGCCTTGCGAGGCAGAAGCAGCCCGAAGCGCTGCTCATCGTCGACGAGCTGCCGCGCACGCCATCGGGGAAGATCCAGAAGTTCGTCGTTCGTGAACGAGTGCGGGAGGCCCTTGCGGAGGGGCGCGTGGTGCGGCGGTCGTGATGGCGCGCACTCGTTCTTGAGTTAGAGCGTCGCTCCCAGGGCACGCGCTTGCGCAAGAGCCGTCTCGAGTTCGTCCTCGGCGAGCTGTTCGCCGAGCGCGGGCACACGGTCAGCGAGGGTGCGGCTCGTCGTGATCGTTCGCACATGCATGCCGAGGCCGCTTCCGATGGTGAGTTCGAGGGACCCCAACGCATGCGCGAAGCCTCCGTCATCATCGGTGCCTCCGCGCGCGGCGACCAGCACCGCGGGCCGGCCTGCGAGCGGCCGGCTCTCGACATCGAAGGGAGCCGTCACGCCCGGTACATGCACGAGATCGATCCACGCCTTGAGCGTCGCGGGCATCGCGTAGTTGTACATCGGCACGCCGATCACCACGGCATCGGCCGCGAGGAGCTCCGCGATCGCGGAGCTCTGCGCCGCTTCGAGCGCAGGATCGAGCTGTGCGCCGTCGCGAAGTCGCTCTGGCCAGTGCTGCGCCGATGCGACCATCACAGGCGGCGGGTCACGGTGGAGGTCCCGCGTGACCACGGTGTAGTCGTGACCGCGGGATCGCCAGCTCTCCGCAAGACCGGCCGTGAGGCGTCGGGTGCGTGATGGGGCGCCATCGACCGATGAGTCGATCTTCAGAAGTACGGGCACGGGTGCGACCTCTTTCGTGAGAGACGAGTGTCCGGCTGCGGAGCGACACCGTGCCGGTGCCGCTCCGCAGCCTCAGACGAGAATACTCATCGGGTGCTCGATGCGCTTCGTGAAGGCGGCCAGCCACTCGGCGGCGAGCGCGCCGTCGAGCACGCGGTGATCCGCCGACAGCGTGACGGTCATGACGGTTGCGATGCCGAGGGATCCGTCCTCCTGCACCACCGGTCGCGGCTCCGCGGCGCCCACCGCGAGAATCCCCGCCTGCGGCGGATTGAGAATCGCGGAGAACTCGCTCGTCCCGTACATTCCGAGATTCGACACGGAGAAGGATCCTCCCTCGAGCTCATGCTGCTTGAGTCTCCCCTCCCGAGCTCGCGTCGCGAGATCGCGAATGGTCTCGCCGAGCTGCCCGAGCGACAGCTTCTCGACACCTCGAACGACCGGAGTCAGAAGCCCGCCGGGAATCGAAACCGCGACCGAGATGTCGATGCCCGTGAAGCGTCGCGTCGCGTCGTCGGTCCAGATCGCGTTCGCGTCGGGCACGTCGCGGAGCGCACCGGCGACGGCTTTGACGATGAAGTCGTTCACCGAGATCTGAATGCCCTCGATCGAGTTGATCTGCTTGCGCAGCGCGAGGAGATCGTCCATTCGGCATTCGGCGACGAGGTAGAAGTGCGGCACCGTGCTCTTGCTCTCGGTGAGCCGCCTCGCAATGGCACGCCGCATCCCGGTGTGCGGCACGTCGATGTAGTCCGTCGCAGCGTCGGGGCTTCGAGTCGGCTCGTCGCGTGTTTCGGTGCGCGTTGTGCTCGCAGCAGGTGTTTCGACAGTGGCGGCCGCGGTCGCGGGAGCCGCCTGCGAACCATCGATATCTCGCCGGACGATTCGACCGTTCGGGCCCGTACCGTGTATGCGAGTGAGGTCGATGCCGCGCTCCCGGGCGAGCTTGCGCACGAGCGGGCTCGCGAAGAGGCGCTCACCGCCCGGCGCTTCCGGAACAGTGAGGGCGAGCCCTGCGTCGGGCTCGTTCATCGGCGGGGTCGATGGAGCGGGCGCCTCGTCGGACGGCACGGGCGCGCTCTCCTCCTGTGCAGATTCCGGCGGGGAAGGGGCTTCGGGCGCCGCTGCCGCTTCCGATCCGACACCCGCCTCGGCGAGCGCATCGTCCGCCGATTGGCCGCCGGTGGCGAGCACGACGATCGGAGTGCCCACGGTGGCCGATGATCCGGCATCCAGGAGAATCCCGGCGACCACGCCGCTCTGCTCCGCCGAGTACTCGACCGTGGCCTTCTCGGTCTCTATCTCGACGATCTCCTGCCCCTCGGAGACATCGTCCCCGACCGCGACCAGCCAGCTCGCTATCGCGGCTTCAGCCGATCCCGTCGCGATCTCCGGCATCCGGACTACGATGGCCATCAGTTCCCTCCCCATGCTGCGCGCACGGCCTCGAGGCCAGCGACGACTTCCTCGGTCCCCGCGATCGCGGCGCGCTCCAGCACCTTCGAGATGCTCGGGCTTGCCTCGCCTCCCGTCACTCGAGCGACCGGCTGATCGAGCCAGTCGAAGCAACGGCGCTGAATCTCATCGGCGAGCCAGGCGCCGTACGACGGCCCCCGCGATCCCTGCTCGACGATCACGACGGCGTTCGTCTTCATGATGCTGGATTCGATCGTGGCCCAGTCGATCGAGGCTCGGTCGAGCCAGCGCAGGTCGACCACCTCGGCGTCGATGCCGGTCTGCTCGATCGCCTCGAGCGTGTGCTCGACCATTTTCAGGTACGTGAGCACGGTCACCTCGGAGCCTGTGCGTCGCACCGCTGCAGAACCGGGCGGAATGATGTAATCGAGATCGTCCGCCGGTACGCGGTCGGCGCTGCCGTACTGCATCATGTGCTCGATCACGAGCACCGGGTCCTCGAGCGCGAGGGCGGCGTTCATCAGTCCCACGTAGTCGGCCGCATTCGAGGCGGCGACGATGCGCCACCCGGGAGCGGTCGCGAAGATCCCGGCGGGATCCATGAGGTGCTGCGACCCGTACCCCGAGCCCATCGCCACCTTCGTGCGCAGCACCAGCGGCACGTCGTTGTTGTTGCCGAACATGTGCCGCGCCTTGCCTGCCTGGTTGAACACCTGGTCAGCCGCGACCCACATGAAGTCCGGGTACATGAACTCGACGACCGGGCGAATGCGCCCGTCGAGCGCGGCGCCGGTGGCGAAACCGAAGAAGGCGTTCTCACTGATCGGCGTTCCGACGACACGCTGCGGTCCATACTTCTCGGCGAGCCCTTTCGTCGCGCCGTTGGTCCCGCCGCCGAGATTGTGCACATCCTCTCCGAGCACGACGATGCGCTCGTCGAGCTCCATGCGGCGGTCCATCACCTGCGCAACCGCATCCACGAATTTGACGTCGCGCCACTCACCGCCGGCTTCCGTCGGCTCCACCGCGGAAAGGCCCTCGAGTTCCGAAGCGTCACTCCGAATACCGGTGTCAACCCAGTTCGTATCGGGCCAGAGCGCCGGAATGATCCTGCGCTTTCCCTCTCGCTCGGGGTCGTCCTCGACGAGCGCGCGCACGGCATCCGCCATCGCCTGCTTGGCCTGATCCTTCACCGCGGCGATCTCGGCCTCTGTCGCGTACCCGAGCTCCTGCATCTTCTGCCCCATGAGTACGAGCGGGTCGCGGACGCGCCAGGTCTTCTCCTCGTCCTTCGTGCGATACCCGAAGGCGCTCCCGGGAAACGGGCCGTTCTGGTGGAAGAAGCGGTATACCTCGGCCTCGATGACAGCCGGCCCCTCCCCCGCGCGCATGAGATCGACGGCTTCCCGAGTCGCCAGGTGCACGGCGAGGGGGTTCATGCCGTCCACGCGCCACGCCGGAATCGAGAACCCCTGCGCGCGGACGGAGAACCGTGGATCGGCGGAGGCCTCCCGAGCGTGCGTGGAAACGGCGTACAGATTGTTCTCGATGAAGAACAGCAGCGGAGTCTTCCAGGTCGCTGCGAGGTTCATCGATTCGAGCACGGACCCGATCTGACTCGATCCGTCCCCGAAGTAGTTGACCGAGACGTCGTCGGTGCCCGCGAATTTCTGAGCCCACCCGTTGCCGCCGGCGAGCGGCGCCCCGCCTCCGACGATCGCATTGGTGCCCAGCGCTCCCGCTTCGAGCCACTGGAGGTGCATCGACCCGCCGCGTCCGCCGGAGAATCCCTGCGCGAGACCGAGGATCTCAGCGAGCGTCCGCTGAAGCATGGCCTGCAGGTCGTCGGTGACGAGCTCCCCGAGGTCGAGACGTCCGCCTGCGACGTGCGTGATCGCCTTCGCGAGGAACTGGTGGTGACCGCGATGAGACCCGTTCACCGCGTCGCTCGAGCGCAGGCCGACGATGGAACCGACTGCACCGCCTTCCTGACCGATGCTCGAGTGCGCGGGGCCGTGCACGAGACCGGCGCCGGCCAGGTCGAGCACCGTTTCCTCGAAGCTTCGGATGAGCTGGATCTCCCCGAGCATGGTCGCGAGGAGTGCCGGGTCGGCAGCCCTCCAGTCGTCGTCCGTCGTGTCGAGTTCGAGCCAGGGCACTCCGGTATCGAGCTTGCGGCGTTCGGGCATAGTCCATCTCCGTTGATGCGAGTCGAGTGAGTTGAGACGAGAATACGGGTGATTGCATCCAATCGCAAGAACGAAGCACCTATATTGATCAGATTCGCCCACTGAAGGGCATTCTTGGATACAATTACCCACATCACGCCGAGGTGAGGAGATGCGATGGCGATTCCAGGGATTCGAGGCACTGACCACTTCGGGTTCACCGTTCCCGACCTCGACGAGGCCGAGCAGTTTCTCGTGGGCATCCTCGGAGCTGAACCGATCTACACCCTCGGCGCGAAGCGCGCCGACGACGACTGGATGCAGACGCAGATCGGTGTGCACCCGCGCAGCGTCATCGAGGAGATCCGCTTCTACCGCCTGCACACCGGGGCGAACCTCGAGGTCTTCGAGTACGACGCGGCAGACGGCCAACGATCTCAGCCTCGAAACAGTGACATCGGCGGGCACCATCTCGCACTCTACGTCGACGATATGGACGCGGCGGTCGCGTACCTCCGTGAACACGGCGTCGAAGTGATGGGTGATCCCGTCGAGAGCAGACAAGCCGCCGAGGGGCAGCGCTGGCTCTACTTCCGCTCTCCCTGGGGCATGCAGTTCGAACTCGTCAGCTTCCCCGACGGCAAAGCCTACGAGCGGGAAGCCGCGCGGCTGCTCTGGCACCCCGGGAATCCAGCCTCGTGAACTCGATCACCCGCCTCGATTCCGCACCTCCGACGACGGTGAATCGGGAAGACTGGGAGCAGTGCAACCCAGAGGGAGAACGATGTCGACACCGATCCAGAGCCGCACACGGGGAGGCGATGCCGGAGCACGCATCGCCGAGCGCCTGCGAGCAGAGATCCTTTCAGGGGAGCTCGGCCCCGGGGCGCGCATTCGTCAGGAGGATCTGGCAGCACGATTCGGGGCGAGCCGCGTGCCGGTGCGCGAGGCCCTCAGCATCCTGGTTCACGAGGGTCTCGTCACCACCGTTGCGAACTCCGGCTCGTGGGTCTCGACCCTCACCCTCGCAGAGTGCGAGGAGATCTATCAGATGCGCGAGCAGCTCGAGCCGTTGCTCCTCCGCTACAGCGCACCCCGACTCTCCGCCGACGACATCGATGCGCTCGAGCGCCTCGCGACCGATATCGACGATATCGCTCGCACGGGAGACGTCGACCTCTTCCTGCTTCGCGATCGGGAGTTCCACCTGGCGAGCTACGCCCGCGCCGAGACGCAGCAGCTCGGCGACCTCATCTCGAAGCTCTGGAACAGCACAGCGCCATACCGTCGTGCGTACGTCTCGACCTGGTCCCCCGAACTTCGCCGTGTTGCGAGCGATGAGCACAGCATTCTGGTCGCGACCCTCCGCGATGGCGACTTCGCAGAGGCGGAGCGCGTGCTCGCGGGGCACATCCGTCGCACCCGGCGGCAGCTGGCGAAACATCCGGAGATCTTCGGCGCAGACGACCCGCGTTCCCGCCGATAGCGGAGGCACCCCGGACGGAGCTCGTGCGGCAGGTCGAAACTCCCTCGCTTCTCCGCAGCACCGACTCTCGAAGGGTGGATCATGACCGACCTCTCTGCAGCGCAGCGCCCCCTCTACACGCCGGGTCAGATGGCCGTCGACTATGAGATGCGCGTCGACTTCGCGCGCCTGCGCGACTACCGCCTGCAGCGAGCGCATGCAGCGCTCGAAGCCAGCGAGTGCGGGGCATTCCTGCTCTTCGACTTCTACAACATCCGCTACACCACGCAGTCCTGGGTCGGCGGTGCGCTCGGCGATAAGATGATCCGCTATGCCCTGCTCACCCGCGGTGGTGAACCTCATCTCTGGGACTTCGGGTCGGCGGTGAAGCACCATCAGCTGTACTCCCCCTGGCTGCAGCACGAGCACAACCATCCCGGATTCCTCGGATTTCGCGGCGCCGTATCGCCTCGCGCCGGACTGATGGTCGATGCCATTGCTCAGATCAAGGGCATTCTCACCGATCTCGGGCTCCAGAACTCTCCGATCGGCATTGATATCGTCGAGCCTCCGTTCCTCTTCGAGATGCAGCGCCAGGGCTTCACGGTCGTCGACGCGCAGCAGCACATGCTCGACGCACGAGAGATCAAGAGCGCCGACGAGATCATGCTCATGAACCAGGCCGCCGCGATGGTCGACGGCGTCTACACGGACATCGTCGAAGCACTGAAGCCCGGAGTCCGCGAGAGCGAGATCGTCGCGCTCGCGGCGAAGAAGCTTTACGAGTACGGCTCAGATCAGGTCGAGGCGATCAACGCCATATCGGGCGAGCGCTGCAACCCGCACCCCCACAACTTCACGGACCGCATCATCAGGCCAGGCGATCAGGCGTTCTTCGACATCATTCACTCCTTCAACGGATATCGCACCTGCTACTACCGCACCTTCAGCGTCGGAAGCGCGACAGGGGCGCAGCGCTCCGCCTACAGTCGAGCGCGCGAATGGATGGACAACGCGATCTCGGCCATCAAGCCGGGCGTCGGCTCGGACGAGATCGCGTCCCTCTTTCCGACGGCCGAGTCCCTGGGATTCGGCGACGAGCTGTCGGCCTTCGGCCTCCAGTTCTGCCATGGACTCGGCCTCGGCCTGCATGAGCGGCCCATCATCTCGCGGCTGAACAGCTATCGAGAGCCCGTGGAGATCAAGCCGGGCATGGTGTTCGCCGTGGAGACGTACTGCCCGGCCTCCGACGGCTATTCGGCGGCGCGCATCGAGGAGGAGGTGGTGATCACCGACGAAGGTCCCGTGGTGATCACCAAGTACCCTGCGCAGGATCTCGTCGTCGCGAATCCCTTCTGACGCCGCTTCCGGCACCGCATGACGCATGAGCGTGCACCGAGCGCGGCCGATGACTCACCAGTCCGCCAGACCGACCGAGAGGAAACACCTTGACTCAGACATCGAACGTCGCCGTGATCACAGGCGGGGCCGGCGGGATCGGCCGTGCCGTCGCCCGGAGGTTCGCCGAAACCGGCGCGCGAGTCGTCGTCGCGGATCTTCGCCGGGAGGAGGCGGTCGAGCGAGCCACCGAGCTCTCCCGGGCCACCCAGACCGAGACCATGGGTATCGCGACCGACGTCACGGACTCGGCAGACGTGCGCAGACTCGTCGCTCGCACCCTCGAGCGATTCGGCCGCGTCGACCACGTCGTCAATTGCGCAGGCACGTCACTCAACTCGCCGACCGTCGAACACCCGGATCGCGATTGGAGCTTCGTACTCGATCTCAATCTCAGCGGAACCTTCTACGTCTGCCGCGAGTTCGCTCAAGAGCTCTTCGCAACCCGAGGCACAATCGTCAACATCTCATCCATCGCCGCCTTCGCGGCGACGCGCCCTGAGATTCATGTCGGATACGATGCGACGAAAGCGGGCATCATCGGGTTGACGCGCACGCTCGGCGTCGAGTGGGCGAAGTATGGCGTGCGCGTCAACGCTGTGGCGCCCGGGTACACCAACACCGAACTCCTGCAGACCGTCGGCTCGGACTCTCCCGAGACCGTGGAGGCGTGGCTGAGCCAGACCCCGCAGGCGCGACTGATGGAGCCGGAGGACATCGCGAACGTGGTGCACTTCCTCTCCTCGCCAGCGGCGGCCGCGATCACCGCGCAGACGATCCTCGCCGACGGGGGCTACTCGGCGGCGAAGTAGACGCGGAGGAGGCCCCGGTGCGAGCACACGCATTGCCGCCCGGGGCCTCGACCTCGGCGCCCTACAGAGTCGCGTCGAGCTCCACGTGCACTTTGAGGTTGCGGCTGCCATCGCGCGACGCTTCCAAGGCGTCGAGTGCATCGTCCGCAGCGAAGCGCTCCGTCACGAGCGGTGACAGGTCGATTCCCGTGCGCTCGAGGAAGCGAATGGCCTCGGGCCAGACGCCCGGCGACCCGATGGTGCCCGTGATCGTCAGCCCCTTCGATTGGATGAGGCCGAGCGGTGCCGACGCCTCGTTCCCCACGTCGATTCCGATGAACCCCAGGCGCGCCCCGTGCGCCGCGATCCTGATCGCGTTGCTCATGACCTTCGGATTGCCGCTCGCCTCCATGACGACGCTCGGGCCGCGGCCCTCGGTCAGGGAGCCCAGCAGCTCCTCCGCTTCTTCGGGACCCACGGCGTGGTCGGCGCCGAGTGCGAGCGCTGCATGACGACGCGCCTCGGAGGGCTCGACGGTGACCACTGTGGCCCCGAGGGCGTGCGCGGCGGCTGTCGTCACGAGCCCGACGGGCCCGGCGCCGAGCACGGCGACCGTGTCGCTCGCGTTGACGTTGCCGACTCGCATGAGCGCGTAGTAGCCGACGGTGAACGTCTCGATGAGCGCACCACTCGAGTAGTCGATGTTCTGCGGAATGCGGTGCAGCCACTCGGGCCGGGCGACGAAGAACTCAGCAGCGGCGCCGCTGATCGAGAAGCCGAAGTGATCCTCACCGATCACGCACTCGCCGACCACACGGTCCCCGACGGCGAACTCCGTGACATTCGCGCCGGTAGCGGCGACTTCACCCGCCCATTCGTGCCCGGGAATGATGGGATAGGTGAAGGGAATGATGTAGCGCCCCTCGAGCAGCTCGATGTCCGAGTGGCAGATGCCGACGGAGCGTGAGGCGATGAGCACCTCGTCGGCGGCGATATCGGGTACGGGAAGCTCCGAGACCTCCGGCTGGTGCTCGCCGAGGAACTGCAGTGCCTTCATGAAATCATCTCCATTGATCGATCCACTCCTGTTCATATTTACTGAGCAGAATGTACAGTCTAAATGTACGTCATCGGCGAGAGCGTTTCAAACACTGCGGACGCCGGCCGACGGCCGATCGAGGAGGAATGACGTGGAACCATCGAAGGATCAGCGCAGGGCGCTCGTGGTCGGGGCGAGCGGAATCTCGGGCCAGGCGGTCTGTCGCGAGCTCGTACGGCAGGGGTGGGAGGTGCACGGCCTGAGTCGCTCCGGTCGCGCGCCGGAGGGCACGACCGCGATCCGAGCCGACCTGCTCGATCCCGAGTCGCTCGACCCGCTCGCCTCGATTCGGCCGAACGCCGTGTTCATCACCACATGGATGCGTATGGAGACCGAAGCAGAGAACATCCGGGTGAATCGCTCTGCCATGGAGCACCTGATGGCCGCGCTCGAGCCGGCGCACTCGGTGCGCCACGTGTCGCTCATGACGGGCCTCAAGCACTACCTCGGCCCGTTCGAGGCCTACGCGCAGGGCGCCTCGGCCGACACCCCGTTCCACGAGGACGAACCGCGAATCGAGATTCCGAACTTCTACTACGCCCAGGAGGACGTGCTCTTCGCCGCCGCCGAGCGGCAGGGATTCACCTGGAGCGCCCACCGCTCGCACACGGTCATCGGGTTCGCGACGGGCAACGCGATGAACATGGCACTGACGCTCGCCGTGTACGCCGAACTGTGCCGCGCAACCGGAGAGCCGTTCATCTTCCCGGGCTCCGAAGTGCAGTGGAACGGCATCACGGATGTCACCGACGTCGATCTGCTCGCCGAGCAGATGGTGTGGGCCGCCGAAACGCCCGCGGCGGCGAACACGTCCTTCAACATCTCGAACGGCGATGTCTTCCGCTGGCGGTGGATGTGGAAGCAGATCGCTGAGTACTTCGGCGTGACCTGGGAAGGGCACAACGGCGTCGACCGCCCCCTCGAGCCCCGCGTGCACGCGCTCGAAGGGGCGTGGAGTGACATCGTCGAACAGCACGGGCTCGCCGAGCCCGACCTCTCCCGGCTCGCCTCCTGGTGGCACTCCGACAGCGATCTCGGGCGCCCGCTCGAGTGCTTCGCCGATATGCGACGCAGCCGAGAGCGGGGTTTCGACAACAACCGCGTCACCATCGACAGCTTCATCCACGCGTTCGATCGTTATCGCGAGGCGGGCATCCTCCCGAAGCGCTGAATCGGCCCCGCGGCCGGGCAGGCCGGCTCCATGCTCACAGCGGGCGGTTCCGAGAGCTTCCGAGCTCTGGGAGCCGCCCGCTGATGCGATCCGGCTCCCGGATCAGGCGGCGACCCGGCTCTTCACACGCGCCCGCACGACGGAGTAGATCACCGCGGCCGCGAGAATCATGATGCCCTGCAGATAGTACTGCCACGATTGATCCAGCTTGAGGAAGAACATCGCATTGAGCACCTGCGTGAGCAGCAGTGCGCCGAGCAGGCTTCCGACGAACGTGCCGCGCCCCCCGAACAGGCTCGTGCCGCCGAGCACGACCGCGGTGACGCTGGTGAGCGTGTAATTGACTCCCTGAGCGGCATCTCCGACGCCCACCTGCGCCATGAGCATCAGTGCTCCGAGGAATGTGAGGAGAGAGCCGAACACGTAGGCGGAGATCACCGTGCGATTGATCTTCACCCCGACCCTCCGGGCATTCGGCTCGTCCGACCCGGCGGCGCGCAGCTTCCACCCCCACTGCGTCTTCTTGAGCGCGAGCTCCAGTCCGGCTGCTACCGCCACGAGCGCGATGAACGCGACGGGAAGCGCGTCGAACAGCTTGTACTGGATCACGGCGGAGACTGCGGCGTCGATGGTTCCGCCCGGCGTCGGCCTGAGGATGAAGCTGAACCCCTGCAGCGCGAAGTACGTGGCGAGCGTGGCGGCGATCGCCGTGAATTTCAGGTATCTGATGAGGAGACCGTTCACGAGACCGTTGATGATCGCGACCGCGATCATCGCGGCGAGCCCGAGCAGCATGGACCCGACGGTCGCCCCCGAGAAGTGGAACGATGAGATCACCACGAGCAGCCCGACCAACGGGCCGAGCGACATGTCGATTCCGCCGAGCAGCAGCGCGAGCGTCTGCCCCAGGGCGACGAAACCGAGTGCGGCCGTCAGCGTCAGAACCGACGCCACGTTGAACGCGTTCAGGTACTTGTCGTTCTGAGCCAGGATGTAGAGCGCGAGCGCGATGATCACGACGCCCAGCAGCGCCACCGGCGCATAGTCGCCTTGCAGGAAGCGCGTGAGTCTGCTCGTTCCGCGCTCGCGCGATACGGCGACCGGCAGACTCTCCGTGCGCGAGGAGACGGCGGTGTGCACCATCCGCTCCTCTTGAATGTCGTCCCCCACGAGCTCGGTCACGATCTGACCTCGGGAGAGCACGATGACGCGGTCGCAGAGTCCTTCGAGTTCCTTCGCGTCCGACGATGCGACGACGACCGGGGTGCCCTGCGCCGATATCTCCCGGAGGATCCCGTAGAGTTCGGCGCGCGCGCCGACGTCGACACCTTGAGTCGGCTCGTGGGCGAGCACGATCTTCGGCTGGGAGAGTACCGTCCGCGCCATGACGACCTTCTGCTGGTTGCCGCCGGAGAGCGACGACACCTCCGCATCGAGCGAGGGCGCCTTGACCGCGAGCGATCGCAACTGATCCGTCACGAGATCGAGCTCTTGACGTCGGCTGAGCGCCGGCCCCTTGCGGAAGCGCTTCAGCGCGGTGATCGCAGCGTTCTCCCGAACGGACATTCGCATGATGAGGCCTTCATGGTGGCGGTCGGCCGGCATGTAGCCCGATGCATCGAGGAGTTGCTTGGTGCTCAGCTCCCTGCCGCCGATCTCGACCCTGCCCTGGTGCGGGGCGAGGCCCGCGAGAGCCCGCATGAGCTCCTCCTGCCCATTGCCCACGACACCGGCGATTCCGACGATCTCTCCGGGCTTGGCAGTGAACGATATGTCATGAATTCCATCTGCGGTCACGTGCTCGACGACGAGGTTCGGGGTGTCGGATCCGCCGGTGCGCTTGTCGGGGAACGTCGAGGAGAGACGGCGGCCGACGATGAGCGCGAGGAGATCGTCATCGCTGACATCGTCGATGAGCGTGTCGGATCGCGCGACATGCCCGTCCCGCAGCACGGTCACGCGCTGCGCGAGTTCGCGCACCTCGGCCATACGGTGGGTGATGTACACGATGGCGGTGCCCTCGGCCGTCCACTCGGCGACGAGTTCGAACAGCATCTGGACGGAGTCGCTGCCGAGCGGAGCCGTCGGCTCGTCGAGCACGAGCACGCGAGGGTGCAGAGCGAGCGCTTTCGCGATCTCCAGAAGATGCTTCTGCGCGACGCTGAGGTTCTCGACCTTGTCGGCGAGATGCACGCGCAGGCGCACCCGCGCGAGCAGCTCCTCCGCGACCTCCTTCGCCGGGCGCCCGGCGAATACGGAGTGCGGGAGTGCTACACGCAGATTCTCGAGCACGCTGAGATCGGGGAGGACCGCCGGGTGCTGATGCACGATCGCGATGCCCAGCTCCGATGCCTGGGTCGGCGTCAGCGAGCCGAAGCTCTCGCCGCCGATCTCGATGCTGCCTGCGTCGGGGGTCAGGGAACCGGTGGCCACATTCATCAGTGTCGACTTGCCCGCGCCGTTCTCGCCGAGGAGCGCGTGCACCTCGCCGGCGTAGACATTCAGGGATACGTCGGTCAGCGCGGGTACACCCGAGAAGCTCTTCCCGATTCCGTTGAGAGACATCACCGGTACGGGTGCGTTGGCATCGCTCTGCTGCACGTTGGGTTCCTTAGAGATGTGTGGCCGATGCGCCGACGGGTCGTCTCCGTCGGCGCATCGGCGATCGAGTTAGCGGCCGATGATCTCCGCCTGCTGATCACCGGTCAGGGCGGCAGAGGAGAGGTAGATGTCATCGGGCAGATCCGGCTCGCACTGCACCGGCTTGTCCTCGGCGGTCGAATCCTCGAAGATTCCGCTCTGGTAGGCGGTCTCCTCGGGGACCTCTCCGCCGGTGGCGCGTGCGACGGCGTGCTGCACGGCGAGTGCGATGTTGTCGGTGCCCGTCTTGATGGTCATCATCTTGAAGTCGGGATTGTCCGCTTGGTGATCGGTCCAGAAGCAACCGAGCACGTTGCCGTCGGAAGCCGCGAGTGCGGGAATGGAGCGACCTGCTTTCTCGAACTCCGGCAGTGCTCCGACGAGCGACGGGCCGTAATCCGAGACGATGACGTCGATCTGCGGATGCTTCGCGATAGCCGCGGTGAGCACCTGCTGCGTCTTGGCGGGATCCCAGTCGGTGATCTCGAAGGGCTGCTCTCCGATGAACTCGTACTTGTCATCGCCGCCGAGCACGTTGTCGAGACCCTCCTTCTCATCGAGACCCTGGGTGGTGCCCGCCGGACCGCTCATGAAGAGAATCTTCGCTCCATCGGGGAACTGCTCCTTGATCCAGTTGCCGAAGGTCTCGCCGTCGTTGACGTAGTCGGAACCGATCCAGATGTCGTAGTCGGTCTCGTCCTCGCCGCCGACGCCGTCACGGTAGGGAACGGTGACGACGCCCGCCTGATGAGCGGAACGGAGCGCAGGCAGCACGGCCTCGCCCGACGCGGTGTGCACGATGATGGCGTTCGAACCGGTGGCGACCGCGCCGTTGATGTCTGAGATGGCCTTCTGCGTGTCGCCCTGACCGTCGATCGTCTCCCAGGAGGTGACGCTCGGGCACTTCTCCGCCTCGATCTTTCCGGTCTCCGCGGCGATCTTGCGCCAGCCGTTGACGATGTAGCCGTCGAGGAACGCGACCGAGGCCTCGTCCGGCCCGCACCATGCAGGGGCATCCGCGTTTCCGCCTCCGCCGGCTTCTCCGCCCTGCTCCGAGCCGCCGCCCGACGAACATGAGGTGAGCGCGAGGAGGCCCACCGAGAGCGCCGCTGCTCCCGTGAGCAGCTTCCGGTTGATCTTCATGATGTGTCCTTTCAGTTGAAGGTGCTTGTCCTGCGTGCGCAAGGGTCACGTCGACGCCTGCGGCACGGCAAGTCGATGACGGCCGGTGATCCAGCGGCGTACGCGGGCCCAATCGACCGTGTAGATGGCGACGCCGATCACGAACGCGGCGGCCTGCATGAGTGTGCGCGCCGCGTAGGGAATCCCGAGGGCCAGCGAGAACTGCTCGAGCTGCGTGAGGAACAGAGCCGCGACGATGGTGGCGACGGGGAAGCCTCGGCCGCCGAGCAACGAGGTGCCGCCGAGGACGACGACAGCGACCGAGGGCAGCAGGTAGTTGTTGCCGAGGTAGGCCGTGGGCTGAGCGACAACGCCCGCGAGGATGATGCCCGCGGTGAAGTACAGCAGCTGCGCCCAGACGTACGCGCTCACCTTGTGCGTGCGCACCCGCAGGCCCATGGCGCGCGTCGCAGCCGGGCTCGCACCGATCCCCTCGAAACGACGCCCGGCCGCACTCTTCTTGAGCAGCAGGGCGACCGCCGCGAGCGCGACGATCAGGTAGACGGCGGTGTTGGGCACTCCGAGCACGTTGCCGTTCGTGATCTCGGCGAGCAGGGGCGTGGTGGTGCGCGGCACGCCTCCCGAGATGACGAGGATCGCACCGAACATGAGTCCATTGCTGCCGAGGGTGGTGATCACCGCGTTGAGCCCGAGCACGCCGACCAGCACCCCGTTGACAAGACCGCCGACCACCGCGAAGACGATGCACAGCAGCACCGCGACCCAGAGGCGACTCGAATCGCCATTCGGCACGTGCGTCGAGAGCACGACCGCCAGTGAGACGGCCCCTGGTACGGAGAGGTCGATGCCCGCCTGCTGCACGACGAGCATCTGACCGAGGCCCGCGATCCCGAGAACAGTTGCGAAGGGGATGATCCCGAGCAGCACGGCGGGAGTCACGCTGGAGGGTGCGATGAGGAAACCCAGCACGATGATCGCCGCGAGAGCGATGACCATCGTCACAAGCCCCCGTGACACGGGGACTCCCGCACCCTTGAGCACGCGCGGTGAAGCCGCCTCAGCCTCCATCATTTCTCCCTTGAATATCCGGACCCCGCCTGTGCAGCGAGTCGTTGAGCTACGCTCTAAGCCGTTAAGTGACACTCTACTTGCTCTGCATGCCGCGCCAGCTCGTCGGAGCCTTCCGATGCGGAATCGTTACCGACGCGGCCATCCCGTCACTGGGCGGTGTACCCGCCGTCGATGATCAGCTCGGTGCCCGTCACGAACTTCGATTCATCCGAGGCGAGGTACACCATTGCGTAAGCGACGTCCTCCGGCTCTCCGATCACGCCCAGAGGATGGATGGATCGCATCTGCTCGAGATATCCCTCCACGCCGCCGGGCATCCGGCTGCCCTTCTCGATGTTGAGCGGCGTCAGAATCGTTCCCGGCATCACCGAGTTCACGCGAATGCCCTCGGGGGCGTACGTAATCGCATCAGTCTTCGACATCAGCCGAACGGCGGCCTTCGTGGTGTGGTACACCGGAACATCGGCGTTGCCGATGAGCCCATAGATCGAAGACGTATTGACGATGCTCTTCATCCCGCTTGTTCTGCGCATGTGGGGAATCGCGTGCTTCGTGCACAGAAACGGCCCTCCGACGTTCACCGTGAACACGGATTTCCAGTCGTCGAACGCCACTTGGTCCGTCGGCTCCATCGGGCCCGAGATGCCGGCGTTGTTGATCAGCACGTTGAGGGCGCCGAATCGCTCGAAGACCTCCGCGAACACCGCTTCCACCCGAGCCTCGTCGGTCGTGTTCATCTGCCAGAACTCCGCGCGACCGCCCGAATCGCGGATCTCTTCCGCCACCTGATCGCCGCGCTCGGACATATCCGTCATCGCCACGACCGCCCCCTCCAGGGCGAACATCCGCGCTATGGCCTCCCCCATGCCGTTCGCCGCGCCCGTGATCAGTGCGACCTTCCCCGCCAATCGTCCACTCATGTCACTCGTTCCTCTCGATCGTCTGCCGGACCGGCAGGCCCGCCATCTCGTACGCCGCATCGATGGTGCGCATGTTCCTCACGGCTGCGGCGGTCGTCGTGTGATAGTCAGCACCGAGCCGGACCGCATCTCGAAACGCGCGCATCTGATGGACGAAACTGCTCGTCCTTCCCAGGTGCTCGGTGCGGGCATCCGACCCGGTGCTCACGAGGAGGCGATCATCGGTGTGCACATAGCTGAGGTTGCATTGATGCAGCGACCCCTGCGAGCCGATCGCCGTCAAGCTGAACTCCCGAGGCCCCACGAGATTCACTTCGGCGACGCCGTGCACGCCTCCGGGCAGAGCGAACGTGAGTTCGGCCCAGGAATCCACTCTCGGGTCCGCGCCCGACCGTGAGCCGGTCTTGACGGCAAGCAGCTGCGCTTCGCCGCCGAGTTCAGCAGCGACGTGATCGAGTGCGTCGATGACGTAGCACCCCACGTCCATGAGCGCCCCACCCGCGAGCGGCCAGGACCAGCGAATATCCGAGAGATCGGGCACGTCCACGGTCATCACCGCGCGGACGAACTGCACGTCCCCGATCTCGCCGCTGCGCAGCACGTCCTTGAACCGACGGAAGACCGGGTGGTAGCCGTAGTGAAATCCGTTGAACACCACGAGGTTCGGCCGTTCCGATGCCGCCCGGTGTACCGCCGCGGCCTCGGCCGCGTTGCTCGCGAAGGGCTTCTCTGCGAGGAGGTGCTTGCCCGCAGCGATCGCCTGAAGATTCCACGGCGCGTGCAGCGCGTTCGGCAGTGGGTTGTATACCACTTCGACTTCGGGGTCTGCGACGAGTGCCGCGTAATCGTCGAGGGCGCGTTCGATGCCGTGCTCCTCCGCGTACGCCTGTGCTCTCTCGGGTTCGCGGGCCGCGACTGCGACGATTCGCGCCCCGACGTCCCGGGCCGGTCGGATGGGCGTGTGCTCATTGATCCTGGCTGTACCGAGAACGCCGATCCTCAATGGCTCCATGTGTGTCTCCTCATCGCGACGAGTGGGATGGAGAGTCCGATCACCCGCGTGCGTTGATGAGCAGCTTCACCTCGTCGCCCGTCGGCGAGAGCAGCGTGTCGAATCCCGCGACGATCTCTTCGATGTCGACCTGAGCCGTGACGACCTTCTCCACGGGAAGCCCGAGGCGACTGATCAGATCGATGACACGCGGCCAATCGTTGAGCGGGTAGCACCATGTGCCGTTGTACGTCAGCTCACGCAGTGAGATCTGCATCGGATCGATCTCGGCCGGTCGAGTGAAGAGGCCGGTCTGGGTGACGGTTCCGCGCGACCGCACGGCACCGATCGCCGCCTCCAGTGCTCGGCCGTTGCCCGAGCACTCGATCGCCGCATCCGCACCGCGACCGTTCGTGAGATCGCGCATGTACTGCGCGACGTCGACGCTGGTCGGGTCGAGCGCCTCACCCACGCCGAGCGCGGCAGCGCGCTCGCGCCGTTTCGAATTGGGCTCCGAGATCACGACCCGCGCGCCGAGCGCAGCCGCGTAGATGGCGGCGAGCGAACCGATCGGGCCCCCGCCGGTGATGAGCACCGTATCTCCCGGGCGCACACCGGCAGTGTCCACTCCGCAGGCGGCGACCGCCATGGGCTCGACGAGAGCCCCCTGCACCTCGGTCATATTCTCGGGCAGTGCGAACGCGGCGCGCGCAGGCACGATCGCGAGCTCGGCGATGCCGCCCCACTCGTCGCTCAGCCCGATGCACGCCATCTTCTCGCAGAGGTGACCGAGCCCACGGCGGCAGTAGTAGCACTCGCCGCAGGCGAGGATCGGCATGACTGAGACCCGATCCCCCGGCACCAGATGCGTCACTGCAGATCCGACCTCGACGACCTCGGCCGAGAACTCGTGCCCGAGGATCTGCGGGGCCCTCGATCCGTTCAGCGCGTGCGGCTCGGTGGGAATGACGATCGGGCCGGCGGCGTATTCGTGCAGGTCCGTGCCGCAGATGCCGCACCAGTACGGCGCGACGAGCACCTCATCCGCTGCCACCGACTTCGGGGCGTCGACCTGCTCGACGCGAATATCTCCGGACCCGTAATACACCGCTGCGCGCATCCGCTGTACTCCTTCTGTGTGTTCGTGCTGGGGCATTCGAGGCGTGCCGGCTGATCAGACCAGGATCATGCCGCCCTCGATCGGAATGATCTGTCCGGTGATGTAGTCGGAATCCTCCGCGGCCAGGAAGATGGCGGTCGGCACGATGTCGGCGGGCTGCGCCGGTCGGCCGAGCAGAATGTCTCCCGACATCGAAGCGAATCCGGAGTCCCCTTCACCCATCTTCTCCAGATCCGCATCGAGCTTGTCCCAGAGCGGAGTGGCGACGACACCGGGCGCGAACCCGTTGACCGTGATGCCGTGCTCGGCGAGCGCCCGAGCGCCCGCCTGAGTGAGTGAGATGACCGCGGACTTGGCTGCGGAGTACGGTGCGAAGCTCGCGAACCCGGTGCGGCCGGCGATCGAAGCGGTGTTGACGATCTTGCCCCCGCCGCCCTGAGCGATGAACTGCTTGGCAGCCTCCTGCGTGCCGACGAGCGTGCCGAGTGCGTTCACGCTCATGACCTTCGAGAAGTTCTCCTCGGTGATCTCCAGGTACTTCATCGGAGCGTTCATCCCCGCGTTGTT
Organism: Leucobacter sp. USCH14; assembly: GCF_037619215.1. NCBI lineage: Bacteria > Bacillati > Actinomycetota > Actinomycetes > Micrococcales > Microbacteriaceae > Leucobacter > Leucobacter sp. USCH14. Next base: position 220,875 of record NZ_JAQPZP010000002.1, on the reverse strand, counting down.
GAAGTACGCGTCGATCCTGCCGAACCGTTCGACCGCGGCTTCGATGCCCGCCCGCACTGCGGCGCGATCGGTGATGTCCATTCGCACGGCGAGCGCGGCTCCACCGCTCTCGATGATCTCGTCGGCGATGGTCTGCGCCGCCTCGAGGTTGAGGTCGGCGAGCACCACGTTCGCACCCTCGGCGGCGAGACCCCGGACGATGCCGGCCCCGATGCCGGAAGCCGCTCCGGTGACTACTGCCGTTCGCCCTGCCAGTCGTGACGTCATTGTCTACCTTCTTCCTTGAAACGGTGTTCTCAGCTGACTTCGCATTGTGTGAATGTCTACTGAACAGTCCGAGTGTCACTCTACATCGATAACGCCGATATTTGCGAGAAATCACGATGACATGTCCTGGAGGTAACGTGATTTCGCTGATTCGTTTATTACCGCTGTACGCTCTCCATCCAGCTCCAGTCCTCGTTCTCCTGCAGCCCGACTTCCCACTGCTGCTCGACGAGCGGCAGCCGATGCGCGAGCACCGCATCGAGCGCGTCGTCGTCGATCGCGGCGTCCAGCGCCGCGATCGCGGACTTCAGGTGGGAGATGCTCGTCGTACCGACCACGGTCGTCGCGGCTGCGACGCGCTGGAGCGCATACTGGTTCGCGAGGAAGGCGATATCGACTCCCTGCGCAGCGGCTGTACGCGCCATCTGCTGGGCCGCGCGCAATGACACCGCCGATGCGATGTTGTGCTCGGTCATCTGCAGCACGCCGGGAACCAGGATTCCGAGCGAGACCGCAGCCGCATTCATCAGGCCGACCCCTCGTTCCTCCGCGATCGGAGCGAGCTCGTCGCTGAGCGAATTGTCGAGCAGGGTCCCGTGCGCGTAGTTGAGCACGACATCGACGTTCGTCTCGAGCATTGCCCGACGGGTGGTCGGCAGCGAGTAGCAGGTCATGCCCACGAAGCGGCACTTGCCCTCGCGCTTCAACTCCTGCAGCGCCTCGCATGTCTCGGTGAAAACCGGGCCGAGCGGCTGGAAGTCGATGTCGTGCAGCTGAAAGACGTCGACGGAGTCGCGCCCGAGCAGCCGCAGACTGCGTTCGAGACTGCGACGGATCCCCTTCGGCGAGAAGTCGAACTCATCCCACCCGAGCCGACCTCCTTTCGTCGCAATCGCGACATCGTCGGGGAGATCGCCCGCCATCCGTCCCAGGCGCTCCTCCGCGTCGCCGTAGTAGGACGACGTATCGATCAGATTCACGCCGAGATCGACAGCGGCGAACAGAGCGTCGCGCGCTCGTTCGAACGATACTTCTCCGAACAGCCCTCCGAGCGGCGCCGTGCCGAACGACACCGCCGAAACATCGAGCCCGGTCTTGCCGAGCGGGCGGAACTCCATGATGCTCTCCTCATCCTTGCGCGTCAGACCATCTCAGCGACGAGATCGACCTCTTCCGGCGGTGCATCCGCATCGACCACGTGCTCGGTGCGCACCCGACCGTCCTTCATGACGAGGATGCGATCGCTCATGTTGATGAGCTCCGGCAGATCATCGCTGATGAGAATGACGGACACGCCGGTGGCCGTGATCTGCTCGAGAATCGAGTAGATCTCCCCCTTCGCCCCGACGTCCACGCCGTTCGTCGGATTGTCGAGTACGAGGAGTTTCGATCCGATCGTGAGCCATCGAGCGAGAATGACCTTCTGCTGGTTCCCTCCGCTCAGATTCCGGATCAGTGCGCCCGGGCCGGGCGTCTTGATGCTGAGCTGCTCGATCGCAGCCACCGCATCGCGCCGCTCCTTCTTGCCGTCGATCACGGCGCCGCCGATGGCTGCGCCGATGAAGGGAAGGGAGTGGTTCTGCGCCACACTCATCCCGAGAACCAGGCCCTCGCGGTGGCGCTCAGTGGGCACGTATCCGATGGAGTGCCGGATTCCCGCTCGAGGCCCAGCCCGACCCGGCGCCTCGCCGTTGATGAGGATCTCGCCACTGCACCCGCGACCGAGCTCGAAGATCGCGCGCCCCAGCGTGCCCTTCCCCGATCCCACGACCCCCGCAATCCCGATGATCTCGCCCGGCGCCACGCTCAGGGAGACATCGGAGAACCCCTTTGCGCTCGAGAACCTGTCGAGTCTCAGCACCGGTGCTTCTGCGGAACCCGTGCGCACGTGTCGTTCGCGCCGATGCATCGCGATGCTCCGCCCCACCATCATCGAATGGATGTCGGTCTCGCTCAGTTCGCGCGGTCGATCGTTCTCAGCCACTTTCTCGCCGTCCTTCAGGACGACGAGCCGGTCGCACAGACCCACGATCTCCTCGAGGCGGTGCGACACGAACACCTGCGCGGCCTGGTCTTTGATGCGGTTGACGAAGTTGAAGAAGAAATCGATCTGTCCGCGCGTGAGCGCACTCGTCGGCTCATCGAGCAGGATCACCGGATGAGTGATGCCGAGTTCGCGGGCTTGCGCGAGACACCGTACGATCTCGACGACCTGCCGTTCGGCGAAGTCGAGTCGGTTCAACGTCATCTCCGGCCGCAACGCGACGCCGAGCTCCTCGAATATCTCGCGCGCCTTGCGCTCCATGTCGCGCTTGCGCAGCACGCCGAGCTTCGAGAACTGCCGCTCCTGCGCCAGATAGACGTTCTCGGCGACGCTCAGGTTCGGTACGAGCGCCTGATGCTGGTACACGCGGAAGACGCCGCTCAGCGCGGACTGGTAGTAGGAGCGGAACTTCACCTGCTTACCGTTCAGTTCCAGCGTGCCCTCGTCCGGCTCCAGCGTTCCGCTCAGCATCGAGAGCAAGGTCGATTTGCCCGCACCGTTCTCGCCGACGAGCCCGAGCACCTCGCCCACGCGAATGTCCAGGTCGACCGACTTGTTCGCGTGCACCGGCCCGAAGCGCTTATCCAGCCCGCGAGCCACGAGTATCGGAGTCGTATCGCTCGTCATCGTTCCCACCTCGATTCGCATCTACTTGATGATCGTGAGCTTGGCGCGGTCGAGCGTCAGCGCGACGGCGGCGACGACGACGAGACCCTGGATGATGTTCTGCATATAGGGCATCACGCCCATCGAATTCAGTCCGACCGTGAGGGTCGTGATCACCAGCACGCCCAGCACGGTGCGCTGCACGCCGCCCACGCCGCCGGTGATTGCCGTGCCGCCCATCACCACTGCTGCAATCGAGTTCAGGGTGAGCGCGTCACCCATGCCAGGAGTTGCGGCACCGATGCGAGACGTGAGCAGAATTCCAGCGATCGCGGCGCAGAGTCCGACCAGGGTCAGCGACCAGAGCTTGACCCGGCGATTGGGGATGCCGGCGAGAGCGCTCACGGGCTCGGCGCCGCCGATCGCGAAGGTGTAGCGCCCGAACCGTGTCTTCGTGGCGATGAAGGTGAAGATCAGCCAGATGACGAGCGCCCAGATAACGAGGTTCGGGATCCCGAGCAGCAGTTGATCCTGAGAGATCCAGCGGAGTCCTGCATCGGTGACCTGCACGGGCCGGCCATCGACGAACCATGTGCCGACGCCTCCGACCGTCATCGACATGCCGAGCGTGACCAGGAAGCTCGGGACCTTCCCGTACGCGAAGATGAAGCCATTGATGAAGCCCACGATGAGCCCTACGGCGAGTGCGGCGACTACCGCCACGAGGACGTTCGCGTCCTTGGTCACGGAAGCCGTGACCAGACCGGTGAGCGAGACTGTCGCTCCGACCGAGAGGTCGATGCTTCCTTGAATGATGACGAGCGACATGCCGACCGCTACGACCAGCAGCACCGCGGACTCGCGCAGGATCGTGACGAGAGTACTCACCTGCAGGAACGACGGGCTGAGCACGGAGAACAGCACCAGCAGGATGACGATCGCGACGACCGGCAGTCCGATCGATTTGAGTGTTTCTCGGCGTTCCGCTCGGCCGAGATTGATGGCTTGAGTAGCGCTCATGTGGTTTCACAGACCCTTTCAGTTCGTGGGCCCGTGCCGAGGTTCGGAAGGAGCATCAATGTCCTCCCGAACCTCCGCCGAGCCGATCCTCTCGTGAGCGATCGCTCAGTCGCGACGCAGCGCCTTCCAGTGCTCGTCCCATTCGGTGTTCACTTCTTCGAGGTTGGGCAGATCCGCCGTGTACTCCTCGGGGAGTTCGTACCCCGAGGGCTTATCCGCCCACTTCCACATGTCCTCCATGTCCATGGCCTTGATGCCGTTCTGCGGATCCCAGTCGTCCGGGTATGCCACGCGGCTCATCTTCACCCAGTCCCACGGCAGTTTGCCGTCCTGGGTGTAGTTCTCGATGTAGTCGTCCACGTTGTCGCCGGTGACGAGCATGCCTTGAGAGAGGATCTGTCGGTTGAGCGCGCGGGGCGGCTCTCCGGACTTGCACGCGTCGAGCGCCTGTACGAAGGAGAATCCGGCATTCCAGTTCGGCAGTGACGAATTCACGGCGAAGATGTCGCCCGACTTGATGAGGTCCATTGTTCCCAGATTGCCGTCCATGCCGGTGATCGGAACGTCCTCGATGCCGGCCTCCTGCATCGCATTCAGAGCCCCGATCGCGACATCGTCGTTCTGGCCGAACACTCCGTCGATGTCCTTGCCGACACGATTGATGACACCGGACATCGCGGTGCGCGATGAGTCGCGATCCCATTCACCCGGTTGCCGATCGATCAGCTCGATGTCCGGGAACTCCTTCAGTGCATCATCGACGGCAAGTGTGCGCACGGAGTCGGGGGTCGCGCCGGGGTGGCCGGTGATGTGCACGAACCTGCCCTCCCCGCCCATCTCCTCGAAGAGAGCTGTAGCCGTCTCGTAGGCCGCGGCATACGTATCGGGGAAGATGTACTGGGTGTAGTTGTCGCCGTATTCGAACGGCGAGTCCCACGGATCCATCTCCCAGGTGTTCACAAGGCAGACGTCGTTCTCGTTCGCGATACGAGCGATCTCCGGCACCGGCCCGGAATCGGGCGCGGTGATGAAGATGATCTTCACGCCCGCGTCGACCTGCTGCTGGAATTGAGCGATTTCGGTGGCCGGGTCGCCCTCGTTCGTCTGCGAGACATACGTGCCGTTGAAGGCCTCGACAGCTGCGCGGGCACCCTGATCCCACGTCGAGTAGTAGTCGTTGTTCATGCTGGTGAACAGCGATGCGACGGTCTCGCCCTTGAGGTCGACCGATTCGGGCAGTTCCGACTGGTTCGCTGCGGCATCACCGCCCCCGCCGCCGTCGCCGCTCCCGCTGCAAGCGGTGATGGCCAGTAAGCCGACGGACAGGAGACCTGCCGTGACGACTCGACTCGTCTTCTTCATTCCTCACTCCTTCGTGATTCGCGTGGGCTTCTCATGTCGCGCCCGTGGTGGTGTGCGCCGCAGCGCCTTCGGTGTTCCTGCCGGTGAAAGCTCGTTTCTCAGAATGGCTCCGATACTCAATCCCAGTAGCGGGTCGAGACGAAGTGCGGCTCACCGTCCTTCGGGTATGCCGTGAAGCCGACCTTGTCCTTCGGCATGTAGCTGATGGCGAAGCAGAAGCACCGCATCGGCACCCCCTGGTCGGCCTCCAGCGAGTGGATGAGGTTGGGCCTGATCCGCACCAGCTCACCAGGTCCGAAGGGGGCCCGCTCCCCATCGATCACCATCGTGCCGTTCCCTTCGAGTACGAAGTAGAACTCATCGGTGTCGTGGGAGTGCGGTTCGATCGCGACGCCCTCTCCGATGCTGAACTCGTTGACGAACTCGAGGTAGCCGTGCACCTCTTCGCGAAGCTCCTCCATCTTGTAGAAGAACATGCTCTGCACGGTGCCGTCATGCTCCGACATGATCTCGCGCCCGTCGCGCCGCTGGATGTCCATGTGCGCACCTCCTCTAGAACAGCGCTCGAATGCTGCCGCCGTCGACGCCCAGGGTGGCCCCCGTGGTGAAGGCGGACACGTCGGAGGCTAGAAAAGCGACGGCAGCGCCGACCTCTTCGGGGCGGCCCATGCGCGCCATGGGAATGCCGCGGTCATCGATCAGCGCCTGGAGGGCGGCGTCGCCTTGCTTGTCATAGGCGTCCTCGACCGTCTTCTGCCACCCGTAGTTCTCGTCGGACCAGAAGGGAGTGTAAATCGGGCCGGGCGCCACGCAGTTCACCCGAATCGTCGGTGCGTACAGACGTGCAAGAGACTTCGCAACCGAAGCGACCGCTGCTTTGGAGGCCGCATAATCGGTGATCGAATCCTCCGGCTGCCGAGAGAGATCTGACGTGACGGTGACGACCGAGCCTCCGCCGTTCTCGCGCATCGCGGGCAGAAACGCCTTGCAGATGCGCACCATTGCGAACAGGTTGAGCTCGAGCGTGCGATGGAATTCCTCGTCGCTCGTCTCCTCGATGGTGCGCAGGCGGCCGGTACCGACGTTGTTCACGATCACGTCCGGTGCCGAGCCGAAGATGCTCCTCCCCTCGGCGACGACCGCATCGATTCCCCCCTGCGTCGCGAGATCTGCGACGATCGAGAACGACTCCGCGCCAACGGCATGGAGTTCGCCCCGCTGTCGCTCCAGTTTCGCCGCATCGATGTCGACGGAGACGGGTACGGCCCCCTCCGCTGCAAACGTGCGGACGATCGCATCGCCGATGCCTGATGCCCCGCCGGTGACGAGCACCCGCTTTCCTGTGAGTCTCAGATCCATGATTTCCTTCTCTGTGAATTCAGCCGAGGAGTTCCCCGCGGCCATGGGCCGTCCTGGGGAGCGAGCCTCAGGACATGACGACGCCGCCGTTGACGTCGAGCGTCGCGCCGGTGATGTAGCTCGCCTGATCGCTCGCGAGGAAGAAGATCGCATCCGAGATGACGTGCGGCTCGCCCGCGTACCTCATCGGAATCGTCGACCAGTGCTTGTCGCGCATCTCCTCGAACGTGATGCCGAGTTCCGCCGCCTCGTCGCGCAAGTGCTTCTGGTGCATCTGCGTGTTGGTGTTGCCCGGCGCGACGCTGTTCACGCGGATCCCGTCCTCGGCGAGCTCTCCGGCGAGTACCTGCACCAGGCTGATGACGCCGGCCTTCGACGTGCAGTACGCCGCATACAGGGGGTGGGCTTCCCGACCCCAGTAGGAGGCCACCATGACGATCGAACCGGTGCCGTCCGTTGGAATCAGCGGGATGAAGTGCTTGGCGAGGATGAACGGCCCCGTGAGATTGACGGCGTGGACCCGCTGGAACTCCTCGACCGGCAGACGGGTGACCGGCACGCCCTCCGACTGCAGCACGCCGGCGACCACAGCGAGGGTCGTCAGCTGACCGCTCCACCCGCGGACGGCCTCAGCCGCCGCTTCGACCGAGGGGACCGAGGACTGGTCGAGCTCGAGCGGAAGAACGTCGGCCCCCGGGAACTCCGTCCGCAGCTCTTCCGCCAACGCGTCGACGGCGTCCTGCCGAATGTCCGCGATCGCCACTCGATGGCCCTCGCGCACGAACCGCTGAGCCGTCTCCCGGCCGATTCCACCCGTGGCGCCCGTCACGAGCACGGAAGGTGCTGCATTCGTCATGTTGCTCCCTTGCATCATTTCCGAAAGTGAACGATCCTGTTCACCGACGGTTAAATACTTGCGGCAAGGTTCGTTACTGTCAAGCAATATAGAACAACATTTGCTGGCTATTCCCGGAATGTTCCCATTTCGTTGCCCTTCAGCAGTGAAACTTGTTAAGTGGGGATGTCCACGTACTATTCATCGCTCGCGAAGGAGCAGCAATGGCATTCACCGTAGAGGGCGTGCATCACGTCGGGATCACCGTTCGCGATATGCGGCGATCGTTCGAGTGGTACCGCACGATGTTCGGGCTGAACCCCGGCCCCGTGAACCACAACGAGGGTCCCGATCTCGAAGCGGGGGTCGAGGTCGACGGAGCAGTGCTCGATTACTCGATGATCGAAGTTGGATCGACACGGATCGAGTTTCTCGAGTACTCATTCCCCGAGGGCGACGACTTCCAGCTCCGCAACTGCGACGTCGGTGCAGCGCATCTGTGCTTCCAAGTCGATGACATGGACGCGGCGTACCGCGCACTCACCGAACGGGGAGCCGCGTTCAATGCGCCACCGGTGACGCTCACCGAAGGAGCGCTGACCGGATCGCAATGGGCGTATCTGCGAGACCCTGACGGACTGCAGATCGAGCTGTGGCAGTGGCCGGCGGGTCGAGCCCCCGCGTAACGGGGCGGAACGGCCGGTGCCCGGGAGCTCCACAGCCCCGGGCACCGGCCTCTTGTTCAGAGCGAGGGGTCGAACAGTACTTTGCCCTCGATCTTCCCGGTCGCGAGCAGGTCCAGCTGCTGCGGCAGATCGTCGAGAGGACGCACGGAGTCGAGTAGCTCACTCGCGAGGTTCGTCGTGGCGAGGATGTGCAGCGCCGCAGGCATGTCCTCGGCGCACACGTGCGCCAGGGTCGTGCGAATCGAGATCTCGCGGAAGACGAGCTGATGGATGTCGACCTCCTGCGGAGTCGTGGGCAGCCCGACCTGCAGTACCGTTCCGCCATCGCGCGTGAGCGCGATCGCGCGATTCAGCTGACCGGGTGCTCCGCTCGCCTCGATGACGACATCGAGTGCGCCCTGCAGCGCGGACAGCTCCTCCTCGAACGAGTCGCCGTCGACCGCTATCACTCGAGATGCGCCGACTCGCGACGCACGCTCCAACCGGCTCCCCGCGAAATCGACCACCGTCACATCCGTTTCGACGAGATGCTGCAGCCCTGCCAGCACGAACGTTCCGATCGCACCGGCGCCGATCAGCAGCACTCGATCACCCGCGCGGGCACCCGCTCGACGCGCGGCATGGAGCCCCACCGCCAGGGGCTGTGACAGGCCGGCCGCGTCGTCTGTCAGCTGATCCGGAATGCTCACCAGAGTGTCCGCTGCCACGGCGACGTACTGGGCCATGCCGCCTTCGACGTTCAGCCCGTAGGTGCGGTACACCTGGCAGAGGTTGGCGCGCCCCTCTCGGCAGCGGTCGCACTCGCCGCACGACACCCCCGCGCCGGATGCCACGCGACTGCCGACCGGAAAGCGCGGGTCCTCGCTCTGCACCACCTCGCCGATGAATTCGTGGCCGAGGATCAGCGGCCCGTGGTGCCCGCTGTGCGGATGAGCGCGGTCGACGGGGAACACCTTCGGCCCGGCTTTCCATTCCGAGGCGTCAGTGCCGCAGACGCCGGAACGGGACACTCGGATCAGTACTTCCCCCTGCTGCGGTGCGGGGCGATCGACGCTCTCGAGCCGCACATCGCGCGCGCCGTAGAACACGGCGGCTCGCATCTGCTCTGTCATCTTCGCTCTACTCCTCGCCCCGGCCCCACGGCGTATTGAGATGCGACTGCGAGCTGCGCAGCGTGGGGAGATCGAAACCTACCGCATGGTACTTCGGGCCCGCCACCAGCAGCTCCTCCGCTGGGAACTTCGTGATAACCTCGCACCCGTCGGCGGTCACGACGACCTCCTCCTCGATGCGCGCCGCCCCGATGCCATCAGCGGAGGGCCAGTAGGTCTCGAGGGCGAAGACCATGCCCTCCTTGAGCTCCTCGGGGTGGTCGAACGAGACGAGGCGGGAGAAGATCGGCTTCTCCCAGATCGACAGGCCCACGCCGTGCCCGTACTGCAGAGCGAACGCGGCCTCCTCATCCGGGAAGCCGAACTCCTCCGCCTTCGGCCACACCGCGACGATGTCGGCGGTCGTTGCTCCCGGCTTGACCAGCGCGATCGCACGGTCCATGTATTCACGCGCGCGCTTGTACGCGTCGACCTGCGCGGGGCTCGCCGAGCCGACGGCGAACGTGCGGTAGTAGCAGGTGCGATATCCCTGGTGACTGTGCAGGATGTCGAAGAAGGCGGGATCGCCTGGGCGGATCAAGCGATCCGAGTACACGTGCGGGTGCGGCGAGCAACGCTCGCCCGAGATGGCGTTCACGCCCTCGACGTACTCGGAGCCGAGGTCGTACAGCACCTTCGACACCAGACCGACGGTTTCGTTCTCTCGTACGCCCGGCTTGAGGAAGCGGTAGAGCTCGTCGTACGCCGCATCGACCATCGAGGCCGCCTGAGTGAGGAGCTGGATCTCCTCCTTCATCTTGACGGCGCGCGCGTTCAAGAACACCTGCTGGCCATCGACCACGGAGATTCCCGCCCGTTGAAGCGCGAGGAGGATCGGCATCTCGACGATGTCGACGCCGAGCGGCTCATTCAGCAGTCCGAACTTCTCGAGCTCGCGCTTGACCTTGCGCGCCACCTCGTCCGCGATGCCGGCGTCGGGATGGAATGCGCCGCGGAGCGTGGAGATGCCGGCGCGAGCGCCGGACTCGGCGCGCGGCTTCACGGCGCCATGATGGGGTTGGTGCGGATCGGCGTCCATCTCGGTGGTCGTCGTGTGCAACCAGGGGTTGTACAGATCGTGGTGCTTCGCCGCCGAGCCGAAGTCCCAGACGATCGGGTCGCTGTTCCGAGTGATCAACGAGAACCGGATCGCCTTGTCCATCGCCCATGTGCCGATGTGCGTCGCCGACATGTAGCGGATGTTCGAGAAGTCGAATGCGAGCAGGCCGCCGAGGTCGGATCGCTCGAGCTCGACCCTGAGGCGCGCAACACGGCCGGAGCGCAGGGCGTCCCGATCGATCCGAGCTTCCCAGTCGACGTCGTTCATCCCGAAAGTTGGAATCGGCATTGGTACCAGTCCTCACAGTCATCTACTCGCGCGGCGTGTGCGTCACTGCACCACCGGATCGAGACTTGCCTACATGTACACAGTAACTAAACACATGTCCACGGTCAATGAAGCAGCGAGGTGAACATTCAAGCGCATAAATACGGGCGTTTCGTCCGTAAGTGCTCGAAGACGTGCCCTACAAGTGGAGGACATTGACAGTGACGCTGAAGAAGTGTGTACTTTTGCTACACGGCCGCCACGGGTCGTTCTCTCGAAAGGACAGCAATGAGGCTGCAGCACAAGATCGCGCTGGTGACCGGAGCAGCGGGAGGCATCGGACGTGCGACCGCGGAACGCTTCGCTGAAGAGGGGGCGATCGTATTCGCGGCGGATGTGCGGGCCGCCGAACCCTATGAGGCCCCCGGCGTCACCTTCGTCGAGCTCGACGTCACCGACGAGCCGCAGTGGCAGCGCGTCGCGGGCGAGATCGTCTCCGAGCACGGGCGCATCGACGTGCTCTTCAACAATGCCGGAATCGTGAAGGCCTACGACGGAGTCGCCGAGATCGCGCTCGAGGATTGGCGCCAGGTCATCGACGTGAATCTGAACGGCGTGTTCTACGGCTGTCGCACCGTGATTCCCGTGATGCGGGAGAACGGCGGCGGCTCGATCATCAACACCTCCTCGATCTGGGGCATCGCCGGTGCAGCGGGGGTCGCCGCCTACACCGCGTCGAAGGCTGCAGTCCGTTCGCTCAGTAAGAACGTCGCGTTGACCTACATCGGCGAGGGAATCCGTTGCAACTCCATCCATCCCGGCCTCATCGCCACGCCCCTCATCGACGCTCAAGACGATGACGTGACCGCGGCCGTGCTGGCCCAGACGCCGATCGGCAGACTCGGGACGCCCCGCGAGATCGCGAACGGCGCGCTGTTCCTCGCGAGTGACGAGGCCAGCTACGTCACGGGCGCCGAGCTCGTGATCGACGGCGGTTACACCGCGCAGTAGATCGCACCCGTGATCCACGGGCCCGAACACCCCGCTCAGAGCGATCGATCGCTCGCCGCATCGAGGAGAACCATGCACATTCCCCCGCTCCTGGCCTCGTGCTGGACGCACGCTGGAAACGCCGCACCCCAGTGGCCCGACGAGCGCTCGCCGTTCGACATCCTCGAACGCGTCGCCGCGGTCGCAGACTCCGGCTGGCAGGGCATCGGCCTCGTGCACGCCGACCTCGTCGAGGTGAAACGCTCCATCGGCCTGCCGCGACTCGCATCCGCGATCCGCGACTCCGGTCTGGAACACGTCGAGGTTGAGTTTCTCGGTGATTGGTGGACGGATGGGATCGATCGCACGGCCTCCGATCAGGTGCGACGCGATCTGTTCGAGGCGGCCGAGGTGCTCGGCGCGCGCACCATCAAGGCGGCAGGCAGGATGTTCTCGGATGACGTCGATTTGGACATCATGGCCGAGGCGTTCGACCAGCTCGCCCGCGAGGCGAAGGAGCACGGAGCGCGGATCGCATTGGAGACCCTGCCCTTCACCAATTTCCGCACCGTGGGCGACGGATCGCGCTTCGTCAGCGGGGTCGGCAACGAGAACGGCGGCATCATCGTCGACATCTGGCACGTGTATCGAGCCGGCAACGTTCCTGATGACCTCCTGCGCGACGTCGACCCGAGGTACCTGTTCGCCGTGGAGCTCAACGACGCTCTCGCCCCGACCCCGCCCTACGAGGAGCTCTGGGCCGACACCGTCGACGAGCGACGCCTGCCCGGGGAGGGGGACTGGGACGTGCCGCGGTTCATCGAGGTCGTCCGCGAGCTCGGCTATTCGGGTGCATGGGGGGTCGAGATACTCTCCGCGGAGCATCGTCGGAAGAGCCTGCACGACGAGGTCGCCTCAGCTCTCGCTGCGACCCGTCGGGCATTCGAGCTGGCCGGGCCGGTGGGCTGAGCCTCTCCCCCGTCGACCCGCGCTCAGCCGGAGGTCACCGGGTGCGTGCGCATCCGGATCGTCTGCGCCGCCGCGCCCACCGCGAGGAGCACGAGCGCGACGAGCGAAACCGCGTGCGCCCCGGAGGCGCTCAGAGCGAAGCCGCCGATGGCGGCTCCGAGAAAGCTGCCGAGATTCGTCGTACCCGACGTGAAGGAGGCCGCGACCTTCGGCCATCTGCGAGCACTGGTGACGAAGAGGATCTGAATCGCCGGCGAGTACGAGCCCAGGGAGACCCCGATCAGCAGCATGCCGGCGATCGCGGTCGCCCCGCTCTCACACGGGATGCTCAACAGAGCAGCGGCGACCACTCCACTCGCGGCGCTGAGCGCGAACGTGAGTTCAGCCGAGACGTCGGTCAGCCATCCTCCGCCGAAGTTGCCGATGTTCATGCCGATCCCGAACAGCAGCATGAAGACCGCCACGGGGATCCCCGCTCCGTGCCCCACCCCCTGGAGCTGCTCGACCACGGGCGCCACATACGTGACGAGCATGAACGCGCCGATGGCGAGGCCGGTGCCGACGACCAGCAGCACGCCGATCTGCCCCACCGACCCTGTGCGTACCGCCTCGTCCCCGCGGAGCCGCGCGTGGTCCGACCCGAGGCGAGGAGACATGAGCAGCGCCGCGATGGGCACGAGGAACAGCGCCGAGCACAGCAGCAGCACGAGGCGCCAGTCGCCATTCGATCCCAGTACAGTGCCGAGTGGGACGCCGAGCAGGTTCGCGAGCGCGAAGCCCCCCAGCACGAGCGAGGCCCCTCTCCCCTGGTACCGGACTCCGAGCATGCGCCCCACCAGAATCGCGGCGAGACCCACGTACGAGGCGTGGGTCAGCGAACTCAGGAAGCGCAGCAGCACGGTGAGCGGAAGCGTGGGCGAGAACGACGTGCATGCAGTCCAGGCGAACATGGCCGCAGCGCACACCAGCAACGTGGTGCGCAGTGAGAGCCTGTGGAGCGCGATCGGCGTGACGACGAGGCCGACGACGACTCCGAGTGCGTAGAACGACACGACGTTGCCGGCCGATGCCACCGCCGCGTCTGGATTCACCGCGAAGCGCTCGGGGATGAGGTCCGCAGCGATCTGAGGCAGCAGGCCCATGACGACGAACTCGCTGATGCCGATGCCGAACGATCCGCAGACGAGTGCGGCGATCACCCACCCGCGACCGCGGATGCGCGCCGGTTCCGTTTCAAGGGCCATCGGTGCTCCTGTCTCAGTGCGTGTCGGCGTGGCTCCGCTCGCGTCGATCGCGCGCAAGCCGACGTCGCCACGTGCGATACTACCCGCGGTCTCCCTCGTTGGATCCAGTAAGGGTGAACGGTAAAGCGTCGGCTCGCCACCCAAGGGAGCGCCCTCGACCGGCCGTCATTGCGGGCTTCAACCGCTTCTGCCGCGAGAGTTCCGTTCCACCCACCCCAACCTGTGTACATAAGGACTAAACTGACTGTGAACTCTCATCACGGTCGACTTGAATGAGGAAGCTATGCAGACATCCATCGGATTCATCGGACTCGGCACCATGGGCGCAGCCATGGCTCAGCGCATCGCAGAGGCGGGGCACACACTCCGCATCTGGAATCGGACGCCCGGGAAGGCGCCCGGCGTCGTCGCTGCGGGAGGCGTCGAGTGCGAGCATCTCTCCGAAGTCCTCGACCAATCCGACATCGTGCTGTCGATGCTCGCGAATGACGCGGCCGCCGACGCCACCTTCTCAGAGGAGGCACTCGCGAGCGCGCGCGGGATCATCCACGTGAACATGGCGACCGTGAGCATCGAGATGAGTCGCAGGCTCGAGGCGCGTCACCGTGCAGCAGGTGTCGGCTACGTCGCGGCTCCCGTGCTCGGCCGACCCGAGGTCGCCGCGGCAGGCAAGCTGAACATCGTCGCCGCGGGCCCTGCGGAGCTCATCGATCAGGCGAAGCAAGTTCTCGCGCTCGTCGGCAAGCGCACCTGGAACGTCGGCACGGATCCCTCGCAGGCGAGCCTCGTGAAGATCGGGGTGAACTACAACCTCATCCACGCAATGCAGGCGCTCGGAGAATCGCTGTCGCTCGTCGAGCACGGCGGTATCGACGCGGAGACCTTCGTCGAGATTCTCACGGACGCGGCATTCACCGGATCCGCGTACGTGGGATACGGCGGCATGATCGCGAAGCGCGCCTACCGCCCGGCTGGCTTCACGGTCGACCTCGGCCTGAAAGACCTCACTCTCGCGGAACAGGCGGCGGCAGAGCTCGGGGCGGTACTGCCTACCGCCCGCACCCTGCGCGCAATGTTCACGGAGGCGCAGTCAGATCCCGAGCTCTCCGATGGGGACTGGTCGATCATCGCCGAGGTCATTCGACGCGGGCCGTCGCAGGCCTGAGTCTGGCCCGCCCTATCGCGGAAGGTACCGCTGTGCAGGGCGCTCGGCCGAGCGCGCCGGCACGAGCACCGGTGATCGCAGCGCTTCGCGAAGCATCTCGACGTTCGCGGTGCTCGGCACGAGCTCGCCCCGCTCCACCTTGACACCGAGTTCGAGAATTCTCGCGTTCACCGGCGCATCGAGGCCGTACCTCTTCGCGAGCTCGACCACTTCTGCATGCAGTTCGACGACCTCGCTCCGGCGGTGCTTCATCCAGTCCTGCAGCACCGTCGCGCGGGAGTCGGGTTGAATGTAGTTCTCGACGAGGTTGTCGAGGATGGATGCCACGTACGTCTCGGGCGACGCCGCTTCGTCGCCCTCCATTCCGAAGATCGGCCGGACGGAGTACCCGTGCGCCTGCGCCGCCGCCACGGCTTCGTTGCCCGCGGCCAGCATCACCTCCCGCATCCCGGGGTACCGGGCGCAGTCCGCAATCGATAGATCGAGAACTGCGGAGGTGACCAGTTCGGCGACGTTCAGAACGAGCTTCATCCATTTCGCCGACTGGATGTCGTCGGTCTCCTCGACCACCCCGACGCAGCGCAGCAGTTCCGCTGCGACCGGCACGTGCCGTTCGGCCGCGGGGCTGAGCGCCCCGACGGCGAACCAGCAGCGCTCGGGCGCGGAGTGGCGTTCGACCAGTCCCGGCGTGTACATGGCAGAGGTCACCTCGATCACGGCCCCGACAGTTCGCTCGGAACCGACGACATCGGCGATCACGTCGGCGGTCATGCCGTTCTGCACACCCACCACGAACGAGTTCTCGTGGAGCAGCGGCTTGATGAGCTCGCATGCCCACCGTGTGTCGTACGCCTTCATCACGAGCAGCACGGCGTCGAACGGTTGTCGCATCTCCGCAATCTCGCAGAGGTGGTGAGTCAGAACGCGCGTGCTTCTGACCGTATCGTCGAGCTGCACACGGATCCCGTGTTCGCGGATCGCCTCGACGTTCGACGGCCACTGATCGATGGCAACCACATCAACACCGTGCTCAGCGAGGTCCGACGCGATGATCGACCCGTTCGCGCCTGCCCCCAGTACCGCTACGCGGAGTCCGTCCATGTGGTTCTTCTCGCTCACCCGTTCCTCCTTGAACAGCTGTGGTGTATGGTTTCGTTAATTGTAGCTGTACAAGTTATCCGACGGGAAGGACAACGGCGCCATGACGGTTGGAAAGCCGCGCATCGCGGTGCTCGGAGCAGGCGCGAACGGAGCGTCGATCGGCGCCGACATGGCGCGGGCCGGCCTCGATGTCTCCCTCATCGACCAGTGGCCCGCCCACATCGAGGCGATACGCGCCCACGGCCTGACCGTCGAGATGCCGGATCGCACCGTGACTGCGGAGATCCCGGCCTTCCACCTGTGCGAGGTCGCCGAGATGCGGCAGCCCTTCGACATCGTGTTCTTGTCGACGAAGACCTATGACACCCGATGGTCGGTGCAACTGATCGCTCCGCTTCTGCACCGTTCATCCGTCGTCGTCGGCCTGCAGAACGGCATGACCATCGACGACGTCGCCGATATCGTCGGGGGCGAACGCACGATCGGAGCGGTGCTCGGCATCGCCGCCAATATGTTCGAACCGGGTCGCGTCGTGCGTCAGGTGCCGCCCGAGGGAACGTGGTTCACAGTCGGCACGCTCGACGGCACTCGAACGCCGCAGCTCGAAGCGGTTGCCGAGGCGCTGTCGCACGCGGGCACCACGGAGATCACCGAAGACATCCGGTCTTCGAAGTGGATGAAGCTCATCGCGAACATCCCCGAGATGCTGCCCTCCGCCATCCTCGGCGTACCCCTGCTCACCGCGGTGGAGCAGCGCGACATGCGCCGCGTCATGGACGCCGCGTCTCGCGAGGCGTACCGGCTCGCGGTCGACGCGGGCATCACGATGCTTCCGATCTTCGGGAAGACCGCCGAAGATGTTCCGGATTCCGACCGGTACGCTCTCGACCTGCTCGATGCAGTGCTCGAATCCTATTCGCTGCCCGACACGCGCGTCGCCGTGCTGCAGGATTGGCAGAAGGGCCGTCGAGCGGAGCTCGACGGCTTCAACGGGTACATCGTCGAACTCCGCGAGCGGCTCGGCGGGGAGGCGCCGGTCAACAGCGCGATCCTCGAGATCGGAGAGCGCATCGAACGCGGCGAACTGGTCCCGAGCCTCGCGAACGCCAAGCTTCTGCGCGAAGCAATCATGGAACCGATCACCGTGCCCGCTCGCACCGAGCGGCGCGTCGAGCAGAAGAGGATGGACCGCCCATGATCCGCCATATCGTCACATTCCAATTCGCGGCGACAGATCCGGAGGGTCGCGCTGCAGCGGCGAATCGTCTGCGAGCAGCGCTCGAACCGCTCGCGAATTCCATTCCGGGTGTGCAGTCGCTCGAAGTCGGCATCGATGACGGAGGCATCTCGGGGCACTGGGATGCTGCACTCGTCTCCGTGCACGATTCAGCCGAAGCGCTCGCCGCCTACCAGTCTCACCCCGAGCACCTCGCCGCCCTCGCCGTGATCGCCGAGCTCACGGCGAGAAAGTCCGTGGTCGACTTCGAACTCGGCTCTGCACAGTGACGAATCTCCGCATCGCGGTACTCGGAGCCGGTGCGAATGGCGGCGCCATCGCGGCCGCACTCACCGATGTCGGAGCCGACGCCGTCGCTGTGGATCCGTGGCCCGCGCACGTCGAGCGCATGCGAGCAGAGGGTCTGACGGTCCGCGACTCAGAGGGTCGCGAGCGCGTCTCACCGGTACGTGCGCTGCACGTCTGCCAGCTCGCCGAGCAACGCGCTCGCTTCGACATCGTGGTGCTGGGCGTCAAGGCGTACGACACCCGTTGGGCGTGCGAACTCGTGAAGCCGTATCTCGCCGACGACGGCTTCATCGTGGGCGTTCAGAACGGGGTCACTCTCGACACGGTCGCCGATATCGTCGGCCCGGACCGCTCCGTCGGCGCCGTCATCGAGGTGGCCGCGAATCTCATGCAACCGGGAGTCGTCGTTCAAGAGGCTCCGATGTGGCTCGCACTCGGGGGTGAAACCCCTGCCGCCCAAGAGCGGGCGTCGATCGCGGCGGAGGCGCTCGCCCCCGCCGCAACGACAGTGGTCGTCGACGACATCCGCTCCGCGAAATGGATGAAACTCGTCGCCAACGCGTGCGAGCTCGTGCCGAGCGCGATCCTCGACCTGCCTCTCGCCGAAGCGATCTCGAGACCCGGAATCCACGAGTTCATGCTTGCAACGGGAGAGGAAGCACTCGCAGTGGCCCTTCGAGCGGGCCAGCGGATCGTGCCCATCTTCGGCAACGATGTCGATGAGGCGACTCTGCATCCGAATCGGTACGTCGAGCACCTCCTCGGCGTCGTACTCGAAACGTACACGTCACCCACGACACTCACCACGGTGCTGCAGGATTGGCGAAAGGGGCGGCGCGCGGAGATCGACCAGCTGAACGGGTACGTCGTCGAGATGTGCGCCGTCGACGGCGGGAGCGCGACGGACGAAGCGCTGGATGCTCCATTGAACCGTCGAGTGCTCGACCTCGCGCGGGCTATCGAGAACGGCGAGCTCCAAGCCGGGGAATCGCTCGTTCCGTCACTCACCGGCACCGAGACGGGATGAGTTGTCTGCCATGACTACACTGAAAAGCACCACGGCTGCACCTCACAGCATCGCCGCTCACGCAGGAGGACCTCCACACATGTCCGATTCCATCGGCGCCCGACTTCGCGAAGCTCGCGAAGCGCAAAGCATGAGCCTGCGCGCGCTCGCATCTGCGATCGGCGTCTCCCCGAGTCTTCTCTCGCAGATCGAGACGGGAAAGACGAAACCGTCGGTCAGTACGTTGTACTCCCTCGTCTCCCAGCTGAACATATCCACGGACGCTTTGCTCGGGCGAGAGCCCCACGAGCCGTCGCCCACACCCTCGCCGCAGCCGACGCCGGTGTTCGCGCCGAACCCGACGACGAGTTTCAACTTTCAGGCATCCGCCGACAACCCCACGCTCGAGATGGATAACGGGGTCAAGTGGGAGAAGCTCTCGGTGCTCGGCGGCACCGATGTCGAGGCCCTCCGCGTGACGTATCAGCCGGGAGCCTCCAGTTCGATCGAAGGGCGCCTCATGCGTCATTTCGGCATCGAGCACGTGTATCTCATCACCGGTGAGCTCACGCTTCAGCTCGAGTTCGATACCCACGTCATCAGGGCCGGTGACTCCATGGCATTCGATTCGCAACGCCCGCATCTGTTCGTCAATCGAGGCGACGAACCGGCCTTCGGCATCTGGTATGTGACCGGCCGTTCGGGCGCAGCGCAGAATTCTGCGCGCGGATCTGAAGAAGTGCTGACCAAGCAGGCCCACGACGAGGTTCTGAATTCTGCGGTCGACGTCCTCCGGAGCTTCCGCGGCTGATTCCCTGACGCGCCGATGCTCGATCCAGCGCCATGCCGTGGGCGCGCGCAACCCCGTAGAATCGTCCCGTGCTGCTCTCAGATCGCGACATCAAGGCCGAACTCGAATCGGGACGCATCGGGCTCTCTCCGAGCGAGGCGTCGATGGTGCAGCCCTCCAGCGTCGACGTGCGGCTCGACCGGTACTTCCGACTGTTCGACAACCACAAGTACGCGGTGATCGATCCCGCGGAGGAGCAGCCCGAACTGACGCGTCTGATCGAAGTCGACCCGGAGGAGGGGTTCATCCTGCATCCGGGTGAGTTCGTGCTCGGGTCGACGTACGAGCAGGTCTCGCTGCCCGACGACATCGCGGCGCGTCTCGAGGGAAAGAGCTCGCTGGGGCGGCTCGGCCTCCTCACGCACTCGACGGCCGGCTTCATCGATCCGGGCTTCGAAGGGCACGTCACACTCGAGCTCTCCAACGTCGCGACCCTGCCGATCCGCCTGTGGCCCGGCATGAAGATCGGCCAGCTCTGCTTCTTCAAGCTCACGTCCCCCGCAGAGCGCCCCTACGGATCAGGGGCGACCTTCTCGCGCTACCTCGGCCAGCGGGGCCCGACGGCTTCGCGTTCGCACCTCAACTTCCACCGCGCCGACGTGACGACGACCGCAGCGGGAGCGCCGGGCGCCTGATCCTCCACGTACGCGGCTAGTGCTGCGCGCCCAGTTCGACGAGCAGCACACCCGCACCGATCAGCGCGATTCCGGCGCCCATCACCCAGGTCAGCGGCTCCTTGAAGAGCACTCGACTCATCACCGCCGTGAGCGCGACGCCGACCGCAGCCCAGATGCCGTAGGCGACGCCGAGCGCCATCCCGAGCGAGAGCGTCAGCGACAGCATCACGAACGCCGTCAGGTATCCGACGACGACGGCGATGAACCAGAGCCGGTTCGGGCGCTTGCCCGCGGGCGCAGTCGTGGCGACGCGCAGTGAGAGCGACGCGGATACCTCGCTGATGATCGCCACGATCAGCGTGCCGAACATCACGCCTCCACCACGCCTGGCTCGCCGTGCGCGGAGCGTGCCGCCTTCCGATGGGCATGCTGCGAGCCGAGTTCGACGAGCAGCACGCCCCCGATGATCAGCACGATCCCCGCTCCCATGAGCGCGGTGAACGGCTCGTGGAACACGACAGTCGAGAGCCCGGCGGTGAGCGCGACGCCGGTCGCTCCCCAGATTCCGTACGCAACGCCGAGAGGCATGCCCAGCGACAGCACCTTCCCCAGGCAGACGAACGATCCGACGTAACCGACGGCCACGGCCGCGTAGAGCGCGGGCGCCTCGAGCGCGCCCTTCAGACTCATCGACCCGGCGACCTCCAGCAGTATCGCCCCCGCTAAGAAGTACCAGGCCCTCACTCGCCCGCTCCGGCACCGCTCGCGCGGCGCGCCTCCGACTCGGCGACGATCTCCTGCTGCCGCTTCATCTGCCGGGTCAGCACCATCGACAGCACGAACCCGCCGACGAGCGCGACGCCGATGAGCGCAACCAGTCCGATGTCGGGGTCGATCACACGAGCGACGTACATGAGCACGATGAGGATCGCGAGAACCGCGCCCTCCGTCAGCGCGAAGCGCAGAAAGAACTTCATGCGCGCTCGCGACAGCGCATCGAACTCCCGTCGGCCGATGTCATCGAGGTGCGGCAGGCCGTGCGGTGCGGGGTGCGTCATGCTCCGAGGCTAGCAACGATCATCGCCGCTGCGCGGCGCGCTTCCCATCACGGCGCGCCTGCTCGGCCAGCATCTCGTTGTAGGCCTCCAGCTCGGCGCCTCCCGAGCGATCCTCGGCGCGATCCTTGCGCTTCTGCTCCTTCTCGTCGCTGCGAGACCATTGAATGGCGACGATGAGTGCGAGGGCGAGCGTCGGCAGCTCGCCGATGCCCCAGGCGATGCCGCCACCCGTCGACTGGTCCTCGAGCGGCGGCGCGCCCCAGGTGCGGCCCATCGCACCGTACCAGTCGGAGAGCAGTAGACCGTCGCCGGTCATGATGGTGACGCCGAAGAAGGCGTGCGACGCCATGGTCGCGAACAGGGTGACGATGCGCAGCGGGTACGGGAAGCGGTAGGGCACCGGATCGATGCCGATCATCGACAGGTTGAAGAGGTAGCCCGAGATCAGGAAGTGGATGATCATCCACTGGTGCCCCAGGTGCTCCTCGGCGGCCCAGCGCGCGATCGGGGTGAAGTAGAACACCCACAGCGAGCCAGAGAACATGATGGCGGCGACGGCCGGGTGGGTCACGATCTTCGAGAAGGGGGTCTGCACCGCCCAGAGGATCCACTCCCGGCCGCCCCACGAACCGTCGCCGCGCTTGTGGGTCGCCCGCAGTGCGAGCGTCACCGGGGCGCCGAGCACGAGGCAGAGCGGAATCAGCATCGCGAACATCATGTGGCCCAGCATGTGGACGCTGAAGAGGTACTGCTCGTAGGCGTTGAGCGCCCCGTTCGTGGTGTAGGCGAGCAGCAGGATGCCGAGCACCCACGCGGTCGTGCGCCCGGCCGACCAGCGGTCGCCTCGCCGGGCGAGGCGGACCACCGCTGCCGCGTACATCGCGATGGCGAAGACGCAGACGAGCACCCAGAGCAGGTCGAACTTCCACTCGGTGAGGTAGCGCATGGGAGTCAGCTCGGGCGGCAGCGGGTCGCCCGTGAGCCACTCGGCGGGGCTGATGCCGCCCGGCTGGTCGCGCGCGGGTTCGACGGCCACCGGGGTGGCTGTGCGTCCGAGCGCACCGGCGATCCCGCTCGCGACGCCCATGACCACGAGTTCGCTCACCACGAACCAGGCGAATGGTCGCATACCGAGAGCCGAGTCGGCGATGTGCGCGATGAGCCGCACGCGCTGCATGGCCCCGAATGCGCCGAGCACGATGAGCGAACCCGTCTTGAGCAGCACGAGCTGCCCGTACCCGGTGCCGAAGAGCGCGTCCCACGTGCCGATCCGCAGCCAGGCGCTCACGACGCCCGAGGCGGCGACGCCGATGAACGCGAGCAGCGCGAGCGACGAGTAGCGGGCGGTGATCGTCGCGAGGCGCCTGTGATCGACCGTGCGCGCGACGAAGATCAGCGTCAGCAGACCCCCGAGCCACACGGCGGCACCGACGATGTGCACGAGCAGCGCGTTCACCGCGGCGCCGTGACCAGACGCGCCGGCAGCGTGCCCCTGCTGGGCGAGGGGCAGGGCGGTTGCGAGTGCCGCCACCAGCACGACCAGCGTCAGCTTCCTGCCGCGGATCGCGAATGCGAGCACCGTCGTGACGGCAGCGAGCATCAGCTCGAGCAGCCAGAGCTGCCCGAGCTCGATCTCCGTCAAGAACTGGGCGAGACCCGCGCCGAACGAGGCATCGCCGGAGAACGGCTGGCTCGACACGTCGAGGTAGGTGAACAGCGTGGCTGCCGCACTCGCAACCGTCAGCACCGCTGCGGACCCAGCCGCGAAATCCATGGCGAGCCGAGTCTCCGCTCGATCGCTCGCGAAGACCCAGACCGACATCACGATGGACCCGATCAGACCGGCCATGGCGACGTTCACGATCGTGCGGGTGACCGGCAGCCCGACACGAACGAACGCACCCGGGTCGGCGAGCGAGCGCTCGGCGGCCGCACCGCCGATGCCGAGGCCGAGCCACAGGGCCAGCAGTGTCGCTGCGAGCAGCGCGGCGGGGGCGAGAACGCGGACGAAACGGGGCACCCGACTAGCCTACGCGCACTGCGGTGGGAGCTCGGTCGGCGACGACACCCCCGCTCGGCGGGAGACCCGCCTCAAGACGACGAAACCCCCGAGCCGCGCAGCGACCGGGGGCTTCGAGGAAGACGAAGTTACTTGACAGCAGCCTTCAGCTTGCTGCCGACCGACACCTTGACGCGCTTGCCTGCGGGGATGTCGATGGACTCGCCGGTGCGGGGGTTGCGGCCGGTGCGAGCAGCGGTGGTCGCGGTCTCGAAGGAGATCCAGCCGGGGATCGACACCTTGTCGCCAGCGGCAACCGTGTCGGAAACAGCGGAGAACAGCCCGTCGAGCACGCTGGAGACGGCGGCCTGGCTCTGTCCGGTCTCGGCAGCGATCTTCGCGACAAGCTCGGTCTTGTTGAGTGCCATGTTGTGTCCTTCCAAGGCGATGCGCCGCAGCCGGGCACGCCCCTAGATCTGAGTTCAGGGTTCCCTCCGGGTGGAGGGTCCGATCGAATGATCGGTACGAATCTACCTCAATTCGGCGGAATGATGCGGAACTTCGGTCGGGGATTCCTCAGACTCACGTCGCCTCAGCCGGAATTGCCGCTGATCGGAGACGATTTCCAGTGCCGGTGGCGAGCTACGCAGAACGGCGCGGACCCCGAAGGATCCGCGCCGTTTCAGCTCAAGCGGCTGTTACCAGCTGCAACCAGCTGTTACCAGCTCGATCCACCGCTCACGCGGCCGACCGAGCCCAGCAGTGCTTATCGGTCGAGCTGTTACCAGCTCGACTTGGTGATGCCGGGCAGCTCGCCCCGGTGCGCCATGTCGCGGAAACGCACACGCGAGACGCCGTACTTCGTCAGCACACCGCGGGGGCGGCCGTCGATGACGTCGCGGCTGCGCACGCGCACCGGCGAAGCGTTGCGGGGCAGCTTCTGCAGGCCCACGCGTGCGGCTTCGCGGCTCTCGTCGGTGCCGTTCGGGTCCACGAGGGCCTTCTTCAGCTCGAGGCGCTTCGCCGCGTAACGCGCAACGATCGCCTGACGCTGCTTGTTCTTCGCAATCATGCTCTTCTTCGCCATGATTAACGCTCCTCTCGGAAGTCGACGTGCTTGCGGATGACCGGGTCGTACTTCTTGAGCACGAGACGATCGGGGGTGTTGCGACGGTTCTTCTTGGTCACGTAGGTGAACCCGGTGCCCGCCGTCGAACGGAGCTTGATGATCGGACGTACGTCCTTGTCCTTCGCCATTAGAGCTTCACCCCGCGCTTCTGCAGATCAGCGACTACCGACTCGATGCCACGAGCGTCGATCATCTTGATGCCCTTGACCGAGAGGGTCAGGGTCACCTTGCGGCCGAGCGAGGGCACGTAGTAGGTCTTCTTCTGGATGTTCGGATCGAACCGACGCTTGGTGCGACGGTGCGAGTGCGAGATGTTGTGTCCGAAGCCGGGAACGGCGCCGGTCACCTGGCACACTGCTGCCATGATGTTTCCTCTCATACCGTGAGACCGGACGGCCTCACCCAAGATTTCTTGTCTGCACGAACCTGCGGCGAAATCGATGATTGACGCGCCGCGACCGGTTCACGCGGTCTGTGCACTGGGACGGCGCACAGCCAAAGACCGAGCTTACGTCACAACCGAGTGGCGCGCAAGCCGGGCGTGTCGCTCGCGCGGCTCGGCTCGTTCGGCGCCCGAGTCGGGCCGCCCCGGGTGAGCCACAGAACCGAGGCCACGAGCACTGCGAGCGCTGCAGCCGATCCCCAGTTGAGGTACCCCTGCGTCAGCACCCACCCTACGGAGACCACCAGCATGGCGGTCGCTCCGAGCGCCGCCCACGACGGCATCTTCCGCGCGCGAACTCGCGGCCAGGACCGCTCGAGGCGCACCACGATCGGGCAGAGACCCGCGAGCACCACGGCGATCGCCAGCAGCCAGGGCACGCGGGTCAGCCACCACTGCGGCGTGAGCGGCTCGATGAACGGGAGTCCGATCGCCGACTGCACACCGACGACCACACCCATAGCGACCGTGTGCCACAGGTAGATGGTCATGCCGAAGGTGCCGAGCGCGGCTACGGGGACCAGCACGCGGGGCCGGCGTACGATACGGCGGATCGCAGGTTGCAGCAGGGTGAACAGGTACACCTGCGCGAGGCCGAGGAGAAGCAGCAGCACGGTCGGAGGATTGAGGTTGTCGAGCATGTCGGGCGAGTACCCGAACCCCCACACGGCCGCTCCGATGACGCCGTAGGCGGTCATCGCGAGCAGGCCGAGCAGCCAGCGCGGCCGTCGCGCGTACCACCCGTCGCGCACGCCGAAGCCGAGCTGCTGCACGAAGAGCCAGACGAACAACCAGTTCAGCGGCGCGATCGGGACGCCGCCGAAGCGGCTGAGCACATCGACCGCGACGGCGCCGGCGGCCAGTGCGAAGTACGTGGGCCACGCGGCGACGCGATGCAGCCGGGCCATCACCGGCACGAACGCGGTGCAGATCGCGTACACCGCGATGAACCAGAGCGGCTCCGCCAGCCGGAACGCGAAGCTGTGCAAGAAGCCGGGGTCGGCGCCGCAGAGCGCCATGATGCCGAGGGTTGCGAGCACGCCGAGCATCGCCGTCAGCGTGGGCCGCGCCAACCGGAGTGCGCGGGATCGCAGGTAGTCCCTCGCGGTACCGCCCTCCCCGCTGAGTCGTCGCCAGTTCGTGATTCCGGCGAAACCGCCCGCGATGAAGAACGTCGGCATGATCATGCCGACCCAGGTGATCCATACGAGCGGTTGCCAGTGCGCGAGGGCGTTCTGCGCGCGCAGCGGGTCCCCCGAGATGCCCATCTGCAGGGCGTGCAGCACGACGACGACCGGCAGGCACAGAGCACGCACGGCATCGATCGAGAGGTCGCGATCCGGCGGGATCCTGGGCAGCTGCGTCACCACCCGCCCAGCTTAGGCCGCGGGGCGGCATGGAGCGCGATGGGCGTAGGCTGTGCCCGTGAGCGAGTCGCACGAAGCCACCGATCAGGCCCCGATCCGCTATGTCGCCATCGGCGACAGCTTCACCGAGGGGGTCGGCGACGAGCGACCCGACGGCTCGGTGCGCGGCTGGGCCGATCTCGTCGCGCAGGGCCTCGCCGACGCGACGGGTACGGCCGTCGACTACGCGAACCTCGCCATCCGCGGCCGTCTCCTCGCGCCGATCATCGCCGAGCAGCTCGAACCGGCGCTCGCGCTGCGCCCGACGATCGTGACGTTCAACGGGGGCGGCAACGACATGCTGAGACCGCGCACGAATATCGAGTGGATCGCGGCCCAGACCGAGCATGCGCTGCTGCGCATCCGAGAGTCGGGCGCCGAGCCCGTGCTGCTCGCGGGGGCGAACCCGACCGCGGGGCTCCCGGGAGGCGCGCGGGTGCGCGTGAAGGGCGACGAGTTGGTGCGCGCCGCTCGAGCCATCGCGGAGCGACTCGATGTGCGCTTCGCCGACAACTGGAGCGACCCCGAGCTCGCGGGTGGGCAGTACTGGTCGCCCGACCGGCTCCATCTCGCTCCGGTCGGGCACCATCGCGTCGCAGCCAACGTGCTCCGAGCGATGGGGTACGCAGCCCCGCTGGACTGGGAGGTGCAGGCCGGGCCGATCCCTCGCCCGACACGGCGGGATCAGCTTCGCTACACTCGCGAGCACGTCTTCCCGTGGGTGCAGCGACGCCTCACCGGCCGCTCGAGCGGTGACGGACGCACGGCGAAGTACGCGCAGTGGACGCGCATCGAGCCGCGAGCGCTCGACTCCGCTCGCACCGCATGACCGCGCGCCTCGGCTCGAGCGCTCGCGGCCGCGGAGCATTCGCGGGCGCGTTCGCGCTCATCGGGCTGCTGCTCGTGGCGGGGAACCTGCGCGCGAGCCTCACGTCGGTCGGCCCGATCCTCGATCGACTGCAGTCGGAACTCGGGCTCACGTCACTCGCCGCATCCATGCTCATCAGCCTTCCCCTCCTCGCGTTCGCCGGCGTCTCGCCGATCGTGCCGAGCATCGCCGCGCGCCTCGGGCTCGAACGACTGCTCGGTGCGAGTCTCGCGATGCTCGCCGCGGGCATCGTGCTGCGCTCCGTCGGCGGGGTGTGGCTCTGGGTGGGGACGGTCGTGCTCGGCGTCGCGATCGCGTCGCTGAACGTCTCACTCCCATCACTGGTCAAGCGGGACTACCCGAGGCGCATCGGGCAGGTGACGGGAGCGTACTCGGTCGTGCAGTCGGTGTTCGCCGCGATCGCGGCGGGCGTGTCCGTGCCGCTCGCAGACGCGTCGAGTCTGGGGTGGCGGCTGTCGCTCGGTCTGTGGGCGGGATTCGCGCTGCTGGCGCTCGCCGCACTCGTACCGCGCATCCTGCGCACCGGTTCGCCCCGCGACGCTGCACCCAGCGAGGTGATCGCGCTCCCCGGAGGGGGCACCTCGCGCGACCAGTTCTCCCCTTGGCGCTCGGCGCTCGCATGGCAGCTCACCGCGTTCATGGGCGTGCAGTCCGTGGCGTACTACATCCTCATCCTCTGGCTGCCGTCGATCGAGGTCGCATCGGGCATTTCACCGGCGGCGGCCGGGTTCCATCTGCTCATCCTGAACGCCGTCGCCATCATCGGCAGCACCGTGTGCTCGGCGCTCATCCCTCGGTTCCGCGATCAACGGGGGCTCGGCGCCGTCTCCGGGCTCTTCTTCGTGGTGGCCGCACTCGGGCTCGCGTTCGCGCCCGAGTGGGGCGCGGTCTGGGCCGGGTGCGGTGGCCTCTCGGGCGGCATCTCGATCGTGCTCGCACTCTCCTTCTTCGGGCTGCGCACCCATCACCACCGCCACGCCGCAGCGGTCTCCGGTATGGCGCAGGCCGTCGGATACCTGTGCGCCGCCGCCGGCCCGCCTGCCATCGGGCTGCTGCACGACGCGACCGGTTCGTGGGCGCCCGCCCTCTGGACGCTCGGCGGCATCGGCGTGCTCCTCATGGGCCTCGGGGTGCTCGCCGGTCGCGATCGCTACGTGCGGTAGGCGGGCCGGGGAGGCTCGGCCTTCAGGCCGGAGCCGGTGAGCAGCACGACGGTCGTCTCGGAGGGGAGGATCGCGCCGCGCTCGACGAGCAGCCCGAATCCCGCGGCTGCGGTCGCGCTCGTCGGCTCGACGTACAGCCCGCGCGAGGCGAGTACTGCGTGCGCAGCGCTGATCTCCTCCTCCGGCACCGCAACCGTGCCGCCGCCGCTCTCGCGGAGCACGTGGAGCATCACGTCGAGACGAATCGGCCGCGGGATCGCCGTGCCCTCGGCGATGGTCGGGCGCGCTTCGCGGGCGGGCGCGGGGTCACCGGGTTTCACGTGGAACGCCGCATCCACGGGCGAGCAGTTCAGAGGCTGAGCAGCGTACAGTCTCGGAAGCCGCTCGATCTGACCGCTGCGCAGCAGTTCGCGGAAGCCGAACGCGCAGCCGAGCAGGCTGCTGCCCGCCCCCACCGGCATCACCACGGCATCGGGGGCGCGGAACCCGAGGTCCTCCCAGATCTCGTAGGCGAGTGTCTTGGTGCCCTCCAAGAAGAAGGGCTGCCAGTTGTGGCTCGCGTACCAGCCCTCGCCGCGCTCGGCTGCGGCGATCGCGGCGTTCTGCGAGGCGACGCGCGGTCCTGCGACCGGTTCGATGCGCGCCCCGTACGCTCGCGACTGCACGAGCTTGCCGGGCGAGGTGCTCGCCGGCGCGAAGACGGAGACGTCGAGCCCGCCGGCGGCGCCGTATGCCGCGATCGAGGCGCCGCCGTTGCCCGAGCTGTCCTCGATCACGGCACGCGCTCCCTGCTGCCGCAGCACCGAGAGCATCACGCTCGCCCCGCGATCCTTGAAGCTGCCGGTCGGCGAGCACCATTCGAGCTTCCAGTGCGGTCGCGCGCTTCCCCAGGTTCCCTGCACCAGTGGCGTTCGCCCCTCGCCGAGCATGATCGGCGCATCGACCTCGATCGCGAAGGCCGCCCGATAGCGCCACAGACCTGGAGCGCCGACCTCGATATCCGCACTCGTGATCCCCCGCCCGGGCTCGAGGAGGAGCGGACCGCCCGCATCCGAACGCCAGCGACCCGGCTCGAGCGCGTATCGTGCGCCCGAAGCCGGGTCGAGGTACATCGGTTCACTCACGTGCGTGCGCGGGCGACGTCAGCGCGCCCGCCCCCGCCCACCGGTGGCATCGTCACCGGGTCCGAGTTCGCCCTCCCCGGCGGCGAGCCCGGTGCCGACCTCGCCTCCGACCGCGGCGGCGACCGCAGGTTTCTTCACTGCCGCCATGGGCTTGCCGCTGCGCATGGCGGCGAGACGACCGGCGCGTCGCCCGAGCCACGACACCGTGAGGTTGATGGCCAGATAGATGACGACGGCGACGACCCAGAACGTGAAGAGGTAGCGGTTTCCGTAGAACGTGGAGGCCTGCTTCACGGTCGACGCGAGTTCGGAGTACGCCACGATGTACCCGAGCGAGGTGTCTTTCAGCAGCACGACGAGCTGCGCGATGATGATCGGCAGCATCTGCGTGAACGCCTGCGGGAACTCGATGAGCAGGCGCGTTCGCACCGGCGTCAGGCCGATCGACAGGCCCGCCTCCCGCTGCCCCTTGTTCAGTGCGACGATGCCGGCCCGGAGCGCCTCGCCGATGATGGCGCCGTTGTAGACGATGAGCGCGATGACCACCGCGCCGAACGCCCCGGTCGACGCCACCAGCAGGATGAAGAGCATCATCAGCAGCACGGGCATGCCGCGGAAGAACTCGAGCAGCACCGTCGTCGGAATGCGGATGAAGGGGCTCGTCGCCAAGCGGCCGAACGCGAAGACCATGCCGAGCAGCACCGCGCCCACCATCGCGACCGCGGCGGCTTGCAGCGTGTTGAGCACACCCCGGCCGATGAACTGCCAGACCTCGCCGTAGGCGAGCACGTCCCAGCGCGATGCGTCGAACATGCCCGGATTCTCGTTGCCGTTGACCGAGATCTGGGGCTGGGCCAGGCGCCAGATCACCCAGCCGAGCAGCGCCGCGAGCACGATCACTCCGACGACCGAGATGATGCGGGAGCGCCGGCGCGCCTTCGGCCCCGGAGCGTCGTAGAGGACTGTCGCCGTACTCATCGCAGCACCCGCACCTTCTTCTCGATCTGCCCGGCGATGAGGCCGAGCGGAATGGTGATCAACAGGTAGAAGCAGGCGACCCCGATGAGAATCGGGATCACCGCCTGCCCGTTGTTGTTCGTGAGCTGGCGCGCCGTCGCGAACAGCTCGACCACGAAGAAGCCGCCGGCGACGGAGGTGTTCTTCGTCAGCGCGATGAAGACATTGATGAGCGGCGGAACGACCATGCGCAGCGCCTGGGGCAGCACGATGAGCGACAGGGTCTGGCCGAAGCCGAGGCCGATGGAGCGCGCCGCCTCGGCCTGCCCCACGGGCACCCCGTTGATGCCGCTGCGGAGCGCCTCGGCCACGAACGGCGAGGTGTAGACCGCGAGACCGATCGACGCGAGCACGACGTAGGGCGGCTTGTCGGGCACGATCAGCGGCAGCACGAAGACCATGAACAGCAGCAGGAGCGTCAGCGGGATGTTGCGGATCAGCTCGGTGTACGCCGTCGCGAAGCCGCGGAGCGAGGCGACCGGGCAGATGCGCATCACGGCCACGAGGAGGCCGATCAGCAGTGCGCCGAGGCCGCCGAACAGCAGCAGCCGCAGGGTCATCAGGAAGCCGGCGAGGATGTCGCCGGCATTCGCGAGTAGGACATCCACGAACGGGATCCCTTCGTCAGGGCGGATCCCGGGGGCGGTGTGTACCGCCCCCGGGTCAGCTCAGTTCCAACAGATGGTCGGAGCGGTGAGGCTCCGCACCCGATCAGTAGCGGTCGACGGTCGGGGGCTCCGGGGTCTCGAGCACCGCGCCGGCGGTCTTCTCCCAGGCGGCCTCCCAGTCGCCGTTGTCGAAGGACTCCTCGAGCGTGTCGTTGATGAAGGTGCGGAACTCGTCGTCGCCCTTCATGAGACCGATGCCGTAGGGCTCCTCCGTGAACGGGTTCTCGACGACCTCGAACTCGCCCTCGTTCTGGTCGGCAAGGCCGGCCAGAATCACGTTGTCGGTCGACACCGCGACGACCTCGCCCGAGCGCAGCGGCTCGAGGCAGTTGGAGTAGGTGTCGGTGGCGAGCACCTCGACGCCCGCCTCCTTGAGGTTCTCCTCCGAGGTCGAGCCCGTGACCGAGCAGACCTTCTTCCCCTTCACGTCGTCGATGCCCGTGATGCCGTCGGGGTTGCCCGAGAGCACGAGCAGATCCTGGCCGGCGATGTAGTACGGGCCGCCGAAGTCGATGACCTGCTTGCGTTCGTCGTTGATCGTGTAGGTGGCGATCACGAGGTCGACCTCGTTGTTCTCGATGAAGGGCTCGCGGTTCGCGGAGACCGCTTCCTTCCACTCGATCTGATCCTCGGAGAGGCCGAGCTTCGCGGCGATGATCTTGCCCATCTCGACGTCGAACCCCTCGGGAGAGTTCGTCGTCGGGTTCATGAGGCCGAAGAGCGGCTGATCGTACTTCGTGCCGATCGTGATCTTGCCCGCTTCGTTGAGCTTCGCCATCGTAGTGCCCTCGTCGAACGTGACGTCCTCGGCGGGCGCCGGGGCCGACGACTCATCGCCGGCGTCGTTCGGCGAGCCCGAGGCGCAGGCGGTCAGGGCGAGGATTCCAGTTGCGGCGAGCACGGCTGCGTACTTTGCGATTCGCATGGTGTCTGCTTTCTCTTCGGTGAGTGGGGTGAGCCCGTGGCGGATGGTTCCGTCGAGGCTCGGTCGACCGGAGTGGAGGTCGGGTCAGTGGCCCAGGATCTTCGACAGG
This sequence comes from Leucobacter sp. USCH14, assembly GCF_037619215.1. NCBI lineage: Bacteria > Bacillati > Actinomycetota > Actinomycetes > Micrococcales > Microbacteriaceae > Leucobacter > Leucobacter sp. USCH14. The sequence continues at coordinate 188,822 of NZ_JAQPZP010000002.1, read as the reverse complement.
AAGTCCTGGGAACGAGAGGTCTGCGGGTCGGTGAAGAACTGCTCGGGCGTCGCCTCTTCGACGATCTGCCCGTCGGCCATGAAGATGATGCGATCCGCGGCGCGACGCGCGAATCCCATCTCGTGCGTCACCACGACCATCGTCATTCCGTCATTAGCGAGCCCGATCATGACGTCGAGCACCTCGTTGATCATCTCGGGATCGAGTGCCGAGGTCGGCTCGTCGAGCAGGATCAGCTTGGGATCCATGGCGAGAGAGCGCGCGATGGCGACGCGCTGCTGCTGCCCGCCGGAGAGCTGCGACGGCAGCTTCTGCGCCTGGTTCGCGATGCCGACGCGGTCGAGCAGTGCCATCGCCTTCTCCTCCGCCGCCTTCCGCGAGAGCCCGCGCACCTTCATCGGCCCGAGTGTGACGTTCTGCAGGATCGTCTTGTGCGCGAAGAGATTGAACTGCTGGAAGACCATGCCGACGTCGGCGCGAAGCGTTGCGAGCCCGTTGCCCTCCTCGGGAAGCGGCTGCCCGTCGATCGAGATCGTGCCCGAGTCGATCGTCTCCAGGCGGTTGATCGCGCGGCAGAGCGTCGACTTGCCCGATCCCGATGGACCGAGCACGACGACCACCTCGCCGCGCCCCACCTGCGTGTTGATGTCGTTCAGCACATGCAGGTCGCCGTAGTGCTTGTTCACCGCATCGATGATGACGAGTGGCTCTCGATCGTCGCGGACCACTCTGACCGCTGTCGTGTCTCCCATGCTGCGATCGTACAAACACCGGGGTGGGCAGCGGGAGAACTTGTGCGGCTCCCACAAACCTGACTAGGGTGAGTCAAAACTCCTGATCGCCGGTGAGAACGCCCACGAGCAGCGCACGGAAGCGCCGAGCGTCTCTCAGAATTGTTACCGAGCTGACATCTTCCGGGGCCGAAACGCGGCGCAGACGAGGAAGATCGCTGTGAGAACGAGGCCCACGGCTCCTCCGGCCGCGACGGAGAACTCGCGCGAGATCCACAATCCGACGAGTGCTCCGACGACGCCGATCACTGCCGAGATCACCGGAATCCACTCGAGGCGCTGCGTGAGCACGCGCGCTGCGGCAGCCGGAGCGATGAGTACCGCGACGCCGAGGATCGCGCCCACCGCGGGCATCGCGACGACGACCGAGGCGGCGACGATGCCGGTTACCACGAGTTCGATCGGCCAGCTGCGGAAGCCGGCTGCCGCGAATCCCACCGGGTCGAAGGTGTGGAAGAGGATCCGTCGGCCGAAGACAGCGGCGAGCAGGAGGGCTGCGACCAGCACTGCCGCGGTCGCGGCGACGTCCGACGCGTTCACGCCGAGCGGCGAACCCACGAGGAGCGCCTCGACGGGAACGCCGAGGCCGGGGTTCAGAGCCGCGAGCAACGTGCCGAGCGCGAAGCCGAACGAGAGCACGACGCCGCTCGTGACCTGGCGCCCCTGCCCGGGGATGCGCGCCAGGAGCGCCATGGCGAGCACGAGCACCAGTGCGAAGAACGCCTGCCCGATCAGCAGGTTCCAGCCGAGCACGGCGAACACGACGCCGCCTGGAAACGTCGCGTGACTGAGCGCCACGGCGAAGAACGAGCGCCGGCGGAGCACGATCAGCGTGCCGGCGACACCGGAGAGCAGCCCGAGCAGCGCGAGTTCGAGCGCGGCGAGCGCGAGATAGCTCATGCGGAGGCCCTCCGCTTCCTCTGCTTCCGCAGCGCCGTCGCTCCGGTGCGGATCAGCGCCGCGAGCACGTACGCCGCGACGAGAACCAGCACGACGACGGCTCCGGGAGACACGGTGGCGCCGAGCGACGTCGACCACTCGAACGAGAGCCACAACCCGGCCACGCCGGCTCCCAGAGGCAGCAGCATCGCCATGGGAATCAGCAGCGCGAAACCGCGCGTGAGCAGACGGGAGGCGGCCATCGGCACCGTCAGCAGCGCGATCACCATCAGCACGCCGAGGGCCTGCACGCCCGCCACGACCAGCAGCGCCACCGCGACCGAGAGGGCGAGGTCGGCGCGGAGCACGCGGAAGCCCGCGGCTTCGGCGCCGGCCGAATCGAAGGAGCGGAAGAGCTGGGCTCGCCAGGTGCACCCGACGATCCCGACGGCCACGATCGCGACGATCAGGATCTGCCAGAGCTGCGCCTCGGTGACGGTCAGGAGCCGCCCGAAGAGCAGCTCCGTGAGCTCCGAGACGTACCCCTCCTGCTGCGAGACCAGCACCACGCCGAGGCTGAAGAGCCCGGTGAGCACCACCGCGATCGCGGCGTCTGCGCCCACACCGCCGCGATGCTCGATGATCGTGAAGAGCACGGCCGCCAGGATCGCCGCGACCAGTGCGCCCGGAAGCAGACCTGCGGATCCGCCGATCAGAGACCCCGCGACCAGGCCGGGAAAGACCGAGTGCACGAGCCCATCGCTCACGAACTCGAGTTCGCGAAAGCTGATGAACAGCCCGACGACGCCGGCCGCGACCGCGAGGATCGCGACGGTGAGCAGTGCGCGCCACATGAACGGCAGCGCGAAGATCTCGAGCGGGCCGGATTGCACGAGGTGCAGCGCGGGCGCCAGCACCGTCGGAATCACTCCGTCTCCCGCGTGGTGGTCACGGTGTGGTGGTCGAGTTCGACGGTCGTGTCCTGGAAGGCGTGCTGCACCGCGTCGAGCGTCAGGGCTGCATCCACCGAGCCGTAGGCGGCGGGGTGGCCCGGTTGATTCGGGTGGTGCCCGCTCGCCAGCAGCAGCGCGTGGGAGCACGCCTCCTGCGCGATCTCGAGGTCGTGCGTCGAGACGATGATGGTGCGGCCCTCGGCGCGAAGCTCGCGCACGAGCCGCAGCAGCACGTCGCGGTTCTCGCGGTCGAGCCCGTTGAACGGCTCGTCGAGGAGCAGAAGCTGAGGATTCGATACCAGTGCGCGCGCGAGTATGCCGCGCTGCTGCTGGCCGCCCGACAACTCGCCGAATCGCCGATGCGCCCACGCGGAGAGACCCACGCGTTCGAGCGCCTGCGAGACCGCGGCCCGCCCGCTCCTGCCGATGGGGCGGAGTGCCCCGCGCGAGCGGTAGAGCCCCATGGTCACGACCTGACGGAGGGTGATGGGGAGTGCGGCGTCACGCGTGTCCGCCTGCGGCAGCGAGCCGATGCGCGGGCGGGCGCGATCCGGGGCTTCGCCGAGTACCCGGACCGACCCTGCGGTCAGATCGGCGAGACCGAGGATGCCGCGCAGCAGCGTCGACTTGCCCGACCCGTTCGGCCCGATCAGCGCGACTGCCGCGCCCGCCGGCACCGCGAGCGTCAGGCGTTCGACGCGAGGGGTGCCGTCGTACCCGAATGCCGCACCGTCGAGCACGAGGGCGGCGTTCGCCGCGCCCGTCGACTCCATCGCGCCCGGGGCCGCGCAGTGCTGCGCGTCGCCGTCGTCGTGTGCTGCTGCGTCGCGTGCGGCGGTCATCCCTGCAGACTATCGGGCACCGCGTCCACCTGCGCGCCCCACGCGTCGAGAATGAGCGCCGTGTTGTGCACGGTGGCGCCGATGTACGTCGACCCGTCGCTGTCGGGGGCTCCGAGGGAGTCCGCGTACAGGTTCTCGGAGTCGACCACCTCGACGCCCGCCTCGTCCGCGATCGTCTGGGCCAGCTTCGGGCTCATCGAGGATTCGACGAACACCGCCTTCACTCCGTGCTCTTCGATGGCGGCGACGAGCGCATCGATGTCGGCGGCGCTCGGTTCGGCGTTGTCCTCGAAACTCGGCAGAATCGACCCGACGAATTCGATGCCGTAATCGTGCAGGTAGTAGCGCAGCGAATCGTGGCCGCTCACGAGCACGCGCTCGTCTGCCGGTACGCGCTCGAACTGGGTCGCGATCCAGGTGTCGAGCTCCTGCAACCGCTCGGTGTACTCGGCGGCGCGCTGTTCGTAGTCGGTTGCGTGGTCCGCGTCTGCAGCGGCGAGGCCGTCCGCGATCTCCGCGACCATGCCGATGGCGTTCTTCGGCGAGGTCCAGATGTGCGGGTTGACGTCGCCGTGGTCATGATCGTGATCGTGCTCGGCGTGGTCGTCTTCGGCGTGATCGTGCTCCGCGTGATCGTGCTCCGCGTGATCGTGATCGTCTTCGGCGTGGTCGTGGCCCGCCTCCTCGGCGTGCTCGTGATCGTGACCGTGATCGTCGGCTTCGCCGCCCTCGGCGGTGATGCGCTTCGCCTCATCGAGATCGATGCCGTCTGCCGCGGTGACGATCGTGCCGTCGAACCCCGAGGCGTCGACCGCGTCGTCGATGAAGGTCTCGAGATCGGCGCCGTTGACGATCAGCACATCGGCCTCCCCGAGGGCCAGCAGATCGGACGGGCTCGGGTCGAAGTGGTGCGCGGAGGCATTGGGCGAGAGCAGCCCCGTGAGATCGATGTCGTCACCGCCGACCTCGCCTGCGAAATCGGTCAGCTGGGTGGTGGTCGCGACGACCTTCAGCCCGCCTTCGCCGCCCCCCTCACCCGCGGCGGCTCCCCCGCTGCACGCGGTGAGCGCGAGCAGCGATGCCAGGGCTGCGCTGGCGAGAACGGCGGGCTTCGTATTCCGGGGCTGAGGTTTCATGGCACACTTTCTAATGAGAACGAGTATCACTATACACCCCCTGTTCTCGCGCTCGTAAGCTGAATGCATGGAAGCAGGGGCCGCGCCCGAGACCGCGATCGACTGGCGCGACGCGCTCCGGCAGGGCGAGATCTCCGCCCGCGACGCGACCGAGCTCGTGCTCTCCCGAATCGAGGATCGCGCAGAGCTCGGAGCGTTCCTCACCGTCACGGCGGAGCAGGCCCGGGCAGAGGCGGCTCGCGCAGACGAGCGCTTCGCGTCGACCCCGCGCCGGGAGCGCGAGCACCTGCCCAGACTGCACGGCCTTCCCATCGCGTTCAAGGATCTCGTCGACGTCGCCGGAGCAGCGACGTCCCGGGGCAGCGCAGCCCTGCGCCACCCAGTCGCGGCGACCGACGCGCCGGGGGTCGCAGCGCTCCGCGCCGCGGGCGCGATCCCACTTGGCAAGACGCAGGTCCCCGAACTCGGCCTCACCGGCTACTCGGAGAACGCCATCGCACCCCCGGCGCGCAATCCGCTCGACCCGACGCGCACCCCAGGCGGGTCATCCGGCGGCAGCGCGGCGGCGATCGCGGGCGGGCTCATCCCCGTCGGCCCAGGAACGGACGGCGGGGGATCGATCCGCATCCCCGCCCTCGCCTGCGGCCTCGTCGGCCTCAAACCGGGGCTCGGAGCGGTTCCCGGCGATCTCGGCAGCGGTGCCGCGCCCTCCCTGCACGACGAGTTCGGAGCGCCGCGACTCACGGTCAGCGGCCCGCTCGCCAGGAACGCACTCGACGCCGCGATGCTCTACGATGCCCAGCGCGGAGCCGCCGGAGAACCCGCGCTCAGGGCTGTGCAGACCGCCGATGCCCTCATCGGGCTGCGCATCGCGTACACGGAGGCGTCGCCGTTCTCCTCCGTGTACCCGATCTCGCTGAGCGGCGAGGCAAGGAGCGCCGTCGAGATCGCGATCGACCGGCTCACCGGCCGCGGCCATCACATCGAATCGCCCCACTTCGTCTACGACCCGGAGTACCCCGAAGCGTTCACGACCTCGTGGACGGCCGGGCTCTCCCGGCTTCCCCTCACGCCGGCGGCCGCCGCGCGGCTCATGCCGCTCACCCGCACCTTCCGCGAACGCTCGCTCGCTCGGGGCGACGAGTCTTTCACGCGCGCGGGTGCGCGCCTGCGGGGCTTCGCCGCCGACGTGCGCGCGCAGTGGGGTGCGTTCGATGCAGTGCTCACTCCGGGCCTGACGATGCTCCCGCCCCGCATCGGAGCGTTCACATCGCTGGACGCCGACGATGACTACCGACTGCAGTGCGAGTGGGCCCCCTTCACCTCGATGGTCAACGTCTCGGGGCTGCCCGCGATCGCGGTGCCCGTACTGCGCCTTCCGACGGGACACGCGATGGGGGTGCAGCTCATCGGTCGAACGGGGGGCGAGGAGCTCCTGCTCCGGCTCGCCGTGCAGCTCACGACGGAGTGATGGAACGGCGCCGGGGGCGCTCGGCGCCGTCCGCATTCCCGCGCAGATTCCAGGAATCTTGCAGCGTCCTTCATTAGCACTCTCAGGTGCAGAGTGCTAATTTATAGGCACATCGAGTGACCTCCACTCACGTTTCACTGGAAGGAGATAACCATCATGGCAATGACGTTCGATCCCTTCAGCGAGCTGGACCGCTGGGCAGCGGGCGCGCTGCAGCAGGCGCGCTCGGGGCCCCGGCAGATGCCCGTCGATCTGCAGCGGGACCAGGAGCGGTACGTCCTGAACGCCGATCTGCCGGGCGTCGATCCCGGGTCCATCGATATCGACGTCGACGGTCAGCTCTTGACCATTCGCGCACAGCGCACGGCCGACGCCGCCGAGGGCTCGAAGTGGTTGACGCGCGAGCGCCCCTCCGGCACCTACCTGCGGCAGTTCAGCGTGGGTCAGGGCGTCGACATCGCCGGCATCTCGGCGTCGTACGACAACGGCGTGCTGAGCGTCGTGATCCCGGTCAGCGAGCAGGCCAAGCCGCGCAAGATCGCGGTGCAGGGCCAGTCCGAGCACCTCGAACCCGACGCCCAGAAGTCGCTGACGCACTAGGGCACGCGCGAGCCGGGGGTGCTGTTCGGGCACCCCCGGCTCTGCTGCGCGCGCCGCACGGCCGCTGGGCCGCGCGTCGCGGCTACTGATCGTAGGCGCCCGGAACGTTCTGATCCCAGTCGATGATCGAACCGGTCACGACGCCGCTGCGACCGCTCAGCAGGAAGACGATCGCGTCCGCGATCTCATCGGGGCGACCGAGCTTTCCCATGGGCTGCTCCGACTCGGCCCGCTCGAGCCAATCATCATCGGCACCGTGGAAGGTCTGCTGCGTGACCGCCTCCCCCGGCGTGGCCGTCCACCCGATGTTGAGCCCGTTGATGCGGATCCGATCGAAGCGGTGCGCGAACGCCGCATTCTTGGTGAGCCCCGCGAGGCCGGCCTTCGACGCCACGTAGGGCGCGAGATACGGCTGCCCGCCGTGCATCGACATGCTGATGACGTTCACGATCGTGCCCGGCTCTCCGCGGCGACGCATGTCGGAGACCGCTCCCTGCATCGTCATGAACGGCGCGATGACGTTGAGGTTCAGGTGCTCCTGCAGCAGCTCGCGGGAGGTGTCGAGCAGCGCGCCTCGCGAGGTCGCCCCGGCGGCGTTCACGAGGGCGTCGACGCGGCCGAAGCGCGCGACGGCTTCGGCGACCGCGCGCTCGGCCTCTCCCGCCTCGGCCAGATCGGCGATGATCGCAGAGGCCTCGAATCCGGCCGGATCCGAGGCGCACCGGCGGATGGCGGCGAGCGCGGTCTCCGCCTTCTCCGCGCTCCTGCCCACGATCACCACTCCTGCGGCTCCCTCTCGTGCGGCCGCCTCCGCGACTGCGCGCCCCAACCCCTGGGTGCCACCCGTGACGAGAACGATTCTGCCGGTGAGTAAGTGCTGCATGGTGTGCTCCTGAACGTGATCGGTGGATGCGGGTCAGACGTCGAGGCGCCCCGGTCGCAGCGGAAGGCCGGCGCGCGTGTACACCTCGTCGATCAACGCCATGGTGCGCCGCGAACGCTCGAGATCGACGCGCGACCGCTCTGCAGAGCGCACCGCTGCGCGAATGCGACGCAGCTGATGCGTGTACGAGGAGGACGTGCCGATGTGCTCGACCCGCTCCTCGAACCCGGCACCGCTCGTCGTGCGTACGATGAGCCGCCCGTCCTCCTGCGGCTTCACGAAGTTCGGCAGCACGACCTCGCCGAGCGCACCGCTCAGGCGGAGGCCGAAGTTCCACTCCGGGCTGACCATGCTCGTGTGCACGGCCGCGCTCACTCCGCCCAAATCCAGACCCGCGACGACCGTGGCGTCGACCCGCGCATCGCCCTCGTACGGCTCGGCTCGCGCGGATTCCAGCGCGAGAGGCGCTTCGGCGGGCAGCGCCGAGCCCGCGAGCTCATCGCCGAGCAGCAGCAGGGCGTGCAGCGCGTAGCAGCCCAGATCCATGAGCGCGCCGCCCGCCAGGTCGAAGCTCCAGCGCGGGTCGCCCGGGTCGGGAGCGGGCATATCCATGTGCACGTCGATGCCGCGGATCTCGCCGATCGCGCCCTCGCGCACGATGCCGATGAGGCGGTGCACACCGGGGTGATCGGCGTAGTGGAACGCCTCCCAAGCCCACCCGCGCGAGAGCTCCAGCCTGGCCGCGACGCGATCGAACTCTGCGAGATTCGACGCGAAGGGCTTCTCGACGAGCACATTGCGTCCCGCCTCGAGCGCTCGTGCCGTCCACTCCGCATGCAGGGCGTTGGGCAGGCCGATGTAGACGAGGTCGAGTGAATCGTCTGCGATGAGCGTCTCGTAACTCGCCGCTGCCGACTCGAACCCCCGGTCGGCGGCGTAGCGTCGAGCGCGCTCGGGATCCCGCGCCGCCACGGCGGCCCGAACGTCGCCGGTCTCCTCCGTCGCCGCGATGATCGACGCATCGGCGATGCGAGACGCCCCCAGCATGCCGATGCGCAGCGGTGCACTCACGCCGCTGCCGTTCCGTCGTGCTCCCCGAGAGCGCCGCGCAGATAGGCGACGCTCCGCCGGGCGTTGTCGAAGGCCGTCTCCGCATCTGCCTCGTTCTCGACCACCGTGTCCTGCTCGAGCACGTACCAGCCGGAGTATCCGGCGTCGCGCAGCGCGGAGACGATCTCGCCGATGCGCGCATCGCCGGAGCCGAGCGACCGGTACATGCCCTGCCGCACTCCTTCGCGGTAGTCGATCTCTCCCGCGCGCACCCGGGCCGCGACGGCGAGGCTCACATCCTTCAGATGGGCGTGCACGATGCGCCCCGCGTGCTGTTCCACGAAGACGACCGGGTCTCCGCCGCCGAGCGTGTAGTGGCCCGTATCGAGGCACAGGCCGATGCGCGACCCCGCGACGACGCGCTCCACGGCCTCGGGTGTCTCGACGACCGTGCCGAGGTGGGGGTGCAGCGTCGCGACGACACCGACCGCCGCGGCGGCGTCGAGCGCGCGATCGAGGTTGCCGAGCAGCGTGGTCCACTCCGCTTCGGTCAGCTGAACCGTGCCGTCGTAGCCGGCTTCTCCCGTCACGGCGGAGAGCACCAGCGTCGTCGCTCCGGCGGCGACGTACGCCTCGAGTTCGCGCTCGATCGACGGCAGCGGATCCTGCGCATCACGGTGGAGCACGACGGGGAAGAACCCCCCGACCGCGCTGAGCCCCGCGGCGGCGAGCGCTGCGGCTCGATCTTCCGGAGCATCGGGGAGAAACCCCTCCGGCCCGAACTCGGTCGCGGTGATGCCCAGCGAGACCATCTCCGCGAGCACGCGGTCGCGCTCGAGCTGCAGGCCCCAATTCGGAACTTCGATGACTCCCCAGCTGATCGGGGCTGATGCGATGCGTGCAGAGCGTGCCATGTGCGACTCCTTCGTCGGTCGAGGTGATGGGGTGGCGTGAGATTCGAGCGTGGAGATACTCGGGTGAGGATCGTCGGTCAGGCGCCTGCCGCGGTCGTCCCCTCGACCGGGGCGCTCGTCTCCCATGTGCGCGTCTCGGCGGAGCGTTCGGCGGCCGTGACCACCTGCGCCGCGGAGAGCGCGTCCTGAATATTCGAGTTGACGGCTTCGCGGCCGAGCACGGCCTGCAAGAACTTCTTGGCCTCGATGACCTTGAGGTCGTCGTATCCCATCGAAGTACCGGCTCCCGGCTGGAAGCGGCCGAAATCGCCCATGCCCGGTCGCGCCATGACGCGCGTGTATCCCTGGTTCTCGGCCCCGAGGCCGCCGGAGAGGTGGAGCTCGTTCATGCGCTCGAAATCCCAGTGCGCGGAGCCCTGGGTGCCGTACACCTCGATGCCGTAGCTCGCCCGCGGCCCCACCGAGACGCGCGAGGCCTCGAGAGCGCCCACCGCGTTCGCGGCCGGAGCCCCGTCGGCGATGCGCACGAGCATGCCGGCGTAATCCTCGTTCTCGACCGGTTTCATCTCGCCGTTCTCGATCACCGCGAAATGGGTGCCGGTGCCCATCGGGAGCTCCGGGCGCTCGGTGTACACCGTCGACGTGACCGCGCTGACCTCGGCGATGGGCCCGAGCGTGTACTGCACGAGATCGACGAGGTGCCCCATGAGGTCGCCCAGCACGCCGTTGCCGGCGAGTCCGCGCACGAAGCGCCACGAGAGCGCGCCTCGCGGGTCGGCGGAGTAGTCGGCGAACATCTGGCCGCGCACATTGGTGATGCGCCCGAGCTTGCCGTCGAGTACGAGCTCGCGGAGGTACTCGATGGCGGGAGCGTGGCGGTAGTTGAATCCGATCGAGCTGATCACACCGGCTGCCGCCGCCGCGTCTGCGACCTCACGGGTCTCCTGCTCGCCGCGGCCGACGGGCTTCTCGATCCAGAAGTGCTTGCCGGCTCGCGCGGCGGCGATGCCGATCTCGGCGTGGAGGAAGTTCGGGGCGCAGATCGACACGACATCGACCTCGGGGTCGCTCAGCACTTCGCGGTAGTCGGCCGACGCGCGCTCGTATCCGAGCACGTGGACGGCCTCCTCGGCGCGCGCCGGCGCCGGATCCGCCGCGTGCACGAGGCGGGGCTTCAGGCCGAGGTCGGGATACGCGTACTTCAGGTTCGCGTAGGCGCGACTGTGCAGCTGGCCCATCCAGCCGACGCTGATGAGACCGACTCCGATCTCGACGGTTCCATCCGGCAGTGTCCGCATCGGTGCTCGCTTCCGTAATCGTGGTGCTGGGCACCGATCCTCGTCGTTGAGGTCCAGGCCGCGCTACGCGCCCGAGGGCACGATGGCGTTGAAGAATGGACCGGTCCAAATTGTATGAACATATGCGGTCGACTGTCAATGAGACACGCGCCTTCGCGGCGACCGAAGCACGCGGAACGGGCGCCGATCCTCGATAGGATCGACGCCCGTTCTCAGCGAGGCGAGTCGCGCTCAGCGACGCGATCGTCCGCGCCCACGGCCCTCCGGCTCTTCCTCGTCATCCGCGTACTCGCCGGGCACGACGGTGACGGCCTCCGTGACCTGCACGCGCCCGACCCCCGCAGCGGCGTCGCCCTGGATCTCGTCGCGGATGGTGCGCACCGCATCGGTACTCGTACCGACATCGCGCAGCTCGTGCACGAGCTGCTCCAGTTCGGCGCCGCCCGCCATCAGGCCGGTGAGCTCCTCGAGCGAGATCGCCGACTTCTCGTGGTACCCGATGCTCTGCCCGCGCTTGAGCAGCAGGAAGCGGTCACCCACGGGGTACGCGTGGTGCGGATTGTGCGTGATGAAGATGACGCCGAGACCCCGGTCGCGCGCCTGGATGATGTAGCGCAGCACCACGCCCGACTGCTTCACGCCGAGCGCAGCCGTCGGCTCGTCGAGAATCAGCACCTTCGCGCCGAAGTACACCGCTCGCGCGATCGCGACGCACTGCCGCTCGCCGCCCGAGAGCGTGCCGATCGGCTGGTCGACATCGCGCAGGTCGATGCCCATCTCGAGCAGCTCCTGCTTCGCGGTCTTCCGCATGAAGTCGACGTCGAGGCGCTGGAACGGGCCCCAGCCCTTCGTCTTCTCCGAGCCGAGGAAGAAGTTGCGCCACACCGGCATGAGCGGCGCCACCGCGAGATCCTGGTACACGGTCGCGATCCCGCGATTCAGAGCCTCACGAGGGGAATCGAACTTCACCGAGTCGCCCTCGACGAGGTACTCGCCGGCGGTGTGCTGGTGGAGGCCCGCGATGATCTTGATCAGCGTCGACTTGCCGGCGCCGTTGTCGCCGAGCACGCACATCACCTCGCCGGCCGAGACCTTCAGGCTGACGTCGCGGAGCGCGATGATGTTGCCGTATCGCTTCTCGGCGTCGCGCAGCTCGACGAGCGGCGCGTTCGCAGTTGCTGTGGCGTTCACTTCTTCCCTCCCCGCGCCGCGCGGCGCTGCAACGTGAAGTTCAGCACGGTCGCGCCGAGCAGCATGGCGCCGAGGAAGAACCTCAGCCAGTCCGGATTCCACTCGGCGTAGACGACGCCCTTGAGCGCCATGCCGTAGATCAGGGCGCCGATCGCGCCGCCGATCGCCGAACCGTATCCGCCGGTCATGAGGCAACCGCCGACGACGGCCGCGATGATGTAGAGGAACTCGTTGCCGATGCCCTCACCCGACTGCACCGTCTTGAACGCGAACAGCTGATGCATGCCGAGCAGCCACGCGCAGAAGCTGACGCCCATGTAGAGGCCGATCTTCGTCTTCACGACGGGCACGCCCACGGCGCGAGCCGCATCCGGGGCGCCGCCCGACGAGAAGATCCAGTTGCCGATCTTGGTGCGCTGCAGAATCCAGGTCGCGATGAGCACCAGGATGATCCAGTAGAACACCGTGATCTTCACGTTGACGCCGAACACGGGAATGTCTGCGGCGAAGACGGCCTCCGCCGAGGCGAAGCCGGGCCACTCGGCGATCGACGGCGCTGCCACGCCGCCCGTGAGGGCTCGGGTGACGCCCAGGTTGAGGCCGGTCAGCATGAAGAAGGTCGCGAGCGTGATGATGAAGCTCGAGAGCTTCGTCTTCGTCAGCAGCCAGCCGTTGAGCAGGCCGATCAGCAGCGAGAACACCAGACCGACCGTCGCTCCGACCCAGACGTTCCCTCCGAACCAGTACATGAAGAGGGAGGACGAGAGCGCCGCCGAGATGACGCCGACGCCCGCCGACAGGTCGACCTCGCCTCCGATCATCAGCAGGGAGACGCCGACGGCCATGATCCCCACCGTCGAAGCGCCGTAGAGGATCGTCGCGATGGAGTTCGGCTGGGTGAACTGGGGGGCGACCACGGCGAACATGATCGCGAGAACCAGTGCGGCTGCAGTTGCGCCCGCCTCGGGCTTGGTGAAGAACCTGGTGAACAGGTTGCCTGAGGCGATGCGCTCATCGAGCTTGGGAGCTGTTGCTGTACTCATGGATTCGACCTTCCGGTGCGACCCTCTCCTACTCTGCGGACTCTTCGTCGCCGCCGTCGAACTGCGCGGCGACGCTCTCGGCGTTCTCGGCGTTGACGACCGCGGGGCCGGTCAGCACCGCCTGCCCGCCGCCGAGCACGTATCCGCCCTCGGTGTAGAGCCGCACGGCTTCGACTGAGGAGTAGCCCTGCAGGAACGGCTGCTGGTCGATGCCGAAGAGGATCGTGCCGTCCTTGATCGCCGAGTAGACGTCGGAGTTGAGGTCGGTCGTGGCGAGGGTCGCGCTGCTGCCGGCATCGGCGATCGAGTCCATCGCCGTCATGGCGAACGGTGCGCCGAGGGTGAGCACCGCATCGATGTCGGAGTTGGTCTGCAGCTTCGACGTGATGGTCGATGCGACATTCGTCATGTCGGTGCCCTGCACGTAGAGCACCTCGGAGGTGCCCTCGAACACATCGGCGAGGCCTTCGCAGCGCGACTCGAGGCCGACGTGGCCCTGCTCCTGGATCACGCAGACGGCCTTCTTCAGGCCGGCCTCGTTGAACTGCTCGCCCGCGGCCTGGCCGGCGATGAACTCGTTCTGACCGAAGTGGGCGAGCACTCCCATGTCTTTGTAGTCGTCTTCGCCTGCGTTGATGCTGAACACGGGGATCCCGGCGTCGACGGCCTTCTGCACCTCGCCCGCCATCGCATCCGCCTTGGCGAGCGTCACCACGATGCCGTCGACGCCCTGGTCGACCGCCTGCTGCACGAGCTGCGCCTGACGCGCACCGTCGGGATCGGAGCTGTACAGCAGCTCGACATTGTTGCGCTCGGCGGCGTTCTCGGCTCCGGCTCGGATCGTGTCCCAGAACGTGTCGCCCGGAGCGGCGTGCGTCACGAGGGCGACCTTGATCTCGTCCTCTTCGACGCCTCCGCCACCGCCACCGGCTGCGCCGCCCCCGGCACCCGCGGGCGTTCCGCATGCGGCGAGGGCCAGTGCTCCGACACCAGCCAGGCCTGCGAGGCCGATCTTCGACCAACGCCCGAAACGTGATTTCAACATAGCTGCACTCCATCGTGTAATTGAACTAATGTCGTTACAAAGCTTGCGCTCTGCGTTTACAGTACCGTAACTTCCGCGATCAAGCATCTCCTACGGTAAAGGTTGGATAACGACCGCCGAGCACCTCGCCCACCGCGACGGCAGCCATGCGCACGGTTTCCCGACGCGCCGCTCTCGAGAACCCGGTGGTGTGCGGGCTCAGCAGCACATCGGTACGACCCGCGAGCGGATGCCGCTGCACGGGTTCGTCCTCGAACACGTCGAGACCCACCCCGCCCAGTATCCCGCTCTCGAGGCCCTCCTGCAGCGTCGCCGTCGAGACGAGGTCGGCCCTGGCGCAGTTGACGAGCACCAGACCCGGTTTCGCGGAGCGCAGGATCGCGAGAGGCAGCAGCTCCGATCCCCCTCCGGGCAGATGCAGCGTGAGGGCGTCGGCCCGCCGCACCGCGTCCTCGAGCGAGACGTTCTCGGCGTCGTCGGCCGAGACGAAGGGGTCGTGCGCGATGACGTGCATCCCGAACGCGCGCCCGAACCCGGCGACGATCCGCCCGATGCGCCCGTATCCGAGCACTGCGAGCGTGCGGCCGTGCAGGTCGCCCGCCTCGGGCACCGGCGCGCGCCCCCACTCGCCCGCGGACACATAGCGGTGGGATTCGCCGAGATTCTTGATCAGCGAGGCGAGCATCGTGAAGGCGCCCTCGGCGACGGCGCGACTGTTGCTCCCCGGGGTGATGGCGACGGGGATGCCGCGCTCCCGTGCCGCGTCGAGATCGACCCGATCCACGCCGACCCCGGTGCGTGCGATGATGCGCAGACGCGGCATGCGATCGAGCATCGCGCGGTCGAGGGTGAAGGCGGCACGAACGATCGCCCCCTCCGCGACCGCGAGGTCGTCGGCCCCGGGGTCGGGCACGAACTGCGCATGCTCGGGCAGGTGCGGCGTCACCTCGTCGGCATCGACCGGCCCGAGCGCGACCACTACGCTGCGCGGCCGGGCGGAGGCGCTCGACGCCGGTGCCGGCGATGCGGCGCTCATCGGTCGACGCCCAGCCCCGCGGGCACCACTCGGCGCAACGTCGCGGCGAGCAGCGTCGCGTCGGAGCCGATCGCGATGAACCCGAAGCCGCGCGCCAGGTACGCCTCGGCGCCCGCGCGGTCGTTCGTCAGGATCCCCGCGACCTTCCCGTGCGCTCGGCACGCCGCGACCACCCGATCGAGCGCCTGCTGGAACCGCGGATCGTCGTACTGGCGCGGAGCATCCAGGGCGTAGCTGAGATCCTGCGGGCCGACGAACAGCACGTCGGCGCCCGGAAGCGCGGCGATCGCGTCGACCTCCGCGAGTCCGCCGGCGGTCTCGATCTGCACGATGCCGATCGCGCGATCGTTCGCGGCGTCGATCGCAGACGGATCGGCACCCCAGCGCGCGGCGCGGTTGTAGCTCGCGACGCCGCGATCCCCCAGCGGCGGATAGAGCCGATGCCGCAGCGCCGCCTCGGCCTCCGCTGCGCTCGAGATCCGCGGCAGCATCACACCCGCACCGCCGGCATCGAGCACCCGCCCGACGCGCAGGCGATCCGGCACCTCGACCCGCACGAGCGTTGCGACACCGTACGCACCGGCGGCAGCGGCGATCGACCCCACCTGATCCTCATCGCCTCCGCCGTGCTCGAGGTCGACGAGGAGCCAGTCGAGCCCGGCCGATGCGCACACCTCCGCCGCGGTCACCGACCCCAGCCCGATGAACGTGCCGACGGTCGGCTCACCGGAGAGCAGGCGTTCGCGCAGCGCCCATCCCGGAGCGAGCGGCCCGCGATTCCCGGCGCTCACCCGTGCCACCGCTGCTGCGCGAGGCCGTCGCCGTACTCGACGAGTTTCTCCGAGGTGTCGACTCGCTCCCACACCTCCGCCGGCGACACATCCCACCAGACATCGGACGAGGGCAGGTCGGCGTGCGGGATCGTCGGCACCACGATCACGACCGGTCCGCGGACGTCCCGGGTCTCGTCGAGCGCGGCCCGCACCTCCGACGGCGCGGTCGCGGTGCGCACCTGCGCGCCCAGCCCCGCAGCGATCTGCGCCAGGTCGATCTTCAGGTAGTCGCCCTCGAGCCGGCCGCCGTCGCCGCCACCGGCGCCGGAACCCGCCAGCGAACCGCCCTCCCGGTACCGGAACTCGTTGCCGAAGTGCTCGCCCGTGCGCCACATCTGGAGGCGCCGGATCACCTGGTAGCCGTGATTCTCGGAGATCACGACGGTGAACGGAATGCCCTCCTGCGCGGCGGTCACGATCTCGGTCGGCATCATTATGAACGTGCCGTCGCCGATGAACGCGGTGACGCGGTGCGCGGGATCGGGGTCGGCGAGACGCACCCCCATCGCGGCCGGCAGTTCGTATCCCATGCACGAGAAGCCGAACTCGAGGTGCGCGTGGCGGCTGTTCGTCGCATCCCAGACCTTCTGCAGGTCACCGGGAGGCCCTCCCGCTGCGGCGACGATGGTGTCGCCCGGCCGGGAGTGCTCCTGCATCAGCCCGATGAGCTGCCCCTGCGTGAGCACGGCGCCGGTGTCGGGCAGCTCGGGGTGCTGCTCGAGCGGGAATCGCGCGTCGGCGTCGAGCGCCGCGTCGCGCACGGGCAGCCAGGCCTCGCGAGCGGCGACCACCTCTGCGGCCCACGCCTCGGGCACCCGGTAGTCCCCGAGCGCTGCGGCGAGCGCCTCGAGGGCGAGCCTGGCGTCGGCGATCACTGCGGTCGCGCCCTGCTTCACCGCGTCGTGCTCGACCACATTGATCGACGCGAAGCGCACCTCGGGGTTCGCGAACAGCGACTGCGATGCGGTCGCGAAGTCGGTGAGTCGCGTCCCCACGTGCACGATGAGGTCGGCGCGCTCGGCAAGGCGATTGGTGGTCGGGGATCCCTCGAGCCCGATGCCGAACACGCTCCACGGGCCGTCCGCCGCGACCGCGCCCTTGCCGGCGAAGGTCTCGCCGACCGGCAGGTGCGTCGTGCGGCCGAGCTCGGTGAGAGCCGCCGTCGCGTCGGAGTAGTGCACCCCGCCCCCGGCGATCACGAGCGGTCGCTCGGCCGACCTGACGAGTTCGGCGATCTGCTCGACCTCGGCGGCATCCGGCACGCGGCGGCGGATCACCCAGTCGCGATCCTCGAAGAACTCGACCGGGAAGTCGAAGGCATGCGACTGCACGTCCTGCGGCAGCGCGACGACCGCAGCGCCCGTCTCCTCGGGGCTCGCGAGCACCCGGAAGGCCTGCGGGAGCGCGGTGAGCAGCTGCTCGGGGCGCGTGATGCGGTCGAAGAAGCGGGAGACCGGGCGGAAGGTGTCGTTCGCGGTGACGTCGGGAGTGCCGGGCAGATCGAGCTGCTGCAGCACGGGGCCCTGGCGGCGAGTGGCGTACGTGTCGCCCGGCAGCAGCAGCAGCGGAATGCGGTTGACGGTCGCGAGCGCGGCCGCGGTGACGAGGTTCGTCGCACCCGGGCCGATGGACGCGGTCACGGCGAGCGTGCGGCGGCGCTTCGACGCCTTCGCGAAGCCCGTGGCCATGTGGCCGAGTGCCTGTTCGTTGCGGCCCTGCACGAACGGCAGGCGATCCGCGTGCTCGGCCAGCGCCTGCCCGAGGCCCGCGACATTGCCGTGGCCGAAGATGCCCAGTGCGGCCGGGACGAAGCGCTCGCGCACTCCGTCGGCGACCGAGTACTGGGCGGAGATGTAGCGGATGACGGCCTGAGCGACCGTGAGGCGGACCGTGCGGCCCGAGGCTCCGTGAACCATGGGTGTCAGCTCCTTCGCTGGTGGTGAGTGGGTGGGTGCAGCGCGTCAGCCGTGCATGACGACGGTCTTGACCTCCGTCATCTCCTGAACCGTCGAGCGCACGCCCTCCTTTCCGTAGCCGCTCGCCTTCAGCCCGCCGTAGGGCATCAGGTCGGCGCGCCACAGCGGAGTCCATCCGAGGTGCACGCTGCCGGCGTCGATCTCCCGCATCGCCCGCACGCCCTCGGCGAGGGTGCCCCCGAAGACACCTGCTGCGAGCCCGTAGGCGGTACCGTTCGCCGCGTCGATCGCGGCGTCGAAACTGTCGACGGAGGTGACCGCGACGGCCGGGCCGAAGAGCTCCTCCTGCGCGAACGCATGATGCGTGTCGACTCCCGTGACGATGGCGGGCGAGACGAATGCGCCGTCGCGTTCGCCTCCGGTGAGGAGCGTCGCTCCATCATCGACCGCACGAGCGATGCTGGCGGCCACGCGCTCGGCCTCCCGCTCGGCGATGAGCGGGCCGAGGGTCGTGCCGTCGGCGAAGGGGTCGCCCATGCGAATCGCTTCGACCTTCGGCCGGAGCGCGTCGAGCAGGTCGCCCTCGACGTCGCGGTGCGCGATGACGCGCTGCACCGAGATGCAGACCTGACCCGCGTTGACGTAGCCGCCGGCCGCGATTGCCGCGGCGGCGCGCTCGATGTCGGCCCCCGGCAGCACCAGCGTCGGCGAGGAGGCCCCCAGCTCGAGCGACAGCTTCGTGACACCCGCGAGGGAGGCGATGCGCTCCCCGACGCTCGTCGAACCGGTGAACGACACCTTGCGCACGCGAGGGTCGCTCACGAGGGCGTCGCCGAGCTCGCCGCCCGGGCCGGTGAGCACCGAGATCACGCCGGCCGGCACCCCGGCCTCGACGAAGATGCTCGCGAGAGCGAGAGCCGTGAGCGGCGTGGCGCTCGCGGGCTTCAGCACGACCGCGTTGCCGGCCGCCAGCGCAGGCGCCACCTTGTGCAGCACCAGGAGCGCCGGATAGTTGAACGGCGTGATGGCGACGACGACGCCGACGGGCTGCCGCAGCGTGAAACCGACTTTGTCGAGCCCGGTGCCCGGGTTCGCGTCGAGCGGCAGGCCTTCGCCGTAGAGCTGCGTGCCCTCGTGCGCGGCGAGGCGGATCAGGGCCCCCGATCGTCGGGCCTCGCCGAGCGACTCGGCCAGCGGCTTCCCGTTCTCGGCGGAGATGGTGGCGGCGAGCACGTCGGCTCGGGCGTCGGCCAGTTCGGCGGCGCGGCTGAGGATCGCGAAGCGTTCATGCGCGGGCGTTCGGCGCCAGACCGCCGCTCCGCGTTCGGCAGCCGCCAGCGCGGCCTCCGCGTCGGCCGCGCTGGCGACCGCGACCTCGCCGACGGTGCGGCCGTCGTACGGGCTGCGGATCTCGGCCCGGGCGCCTCCCGCGGCCGCGCGCCACTCGCCGGCGACGAGCAGCCCGTACGAACCGGGGTCACCCCCCGCGCCCGTTGCTCGTGCTGCGTGCGGGTGCGCGCTCTGCTCGCTCATGACCGTCCTCTCGCCGTTGACTTGGACCGGTCCAAATTGTATGCACAAGGTGTCGGCCGGGTCAACCGGAGGCACGATCGCTTCCGGACGAACCGTACCTCTCCCGCGTCACGCCGAGGCACGCACCACCAGGGTCGGCGGAATCAGCACCTCACCGGTCGGCTGATCCGTCAGGCCCTGCGCTCCGAGCAGCGCCTCCGCCGCCTCCCGGCCGATGCGGCGGTTGTCGGGATCCACAGTGGTCAGGGAGATGCGCGGGATCGCGGAGAGCGTGGTGTCGTCGTAGCCCACCACGCGGCACCCGCCCGGTACCGCGATGCCCGCGGCCTCGAGTGCCGTGATCACTCCGACCGCGGTGAGGTCGTTGACGGCGACAATGGCTTGCGGCAAGCGATCCTCATCGAGCAGGCGGGCCACCGCCCGGCGCGCACCCGCCTCCGTGAAGTCGGCGCGCTCGGCCCACGCACTGCTCCCGAACCCGCGTCGCTCGACGGCGGTGCGGAACGCGGCCTCCCGGGAGGCGGAGACCGTGCCGCCGGCGCCGCCCACGAACGCGATGCGCTCGACGCCCTGCGCGGCGAGATGCGCGATGACGAGGTCGAGACCCGCCACGTCGTCGGTGCGCACCGTCGCCACCACATCCTCTGTGGCATCGATCGCGCTGGCGACGACGGTCGGAATCGCAGCCGTCAGCTCGGCGAGCTCGGCGAACTCGGGAATCGTGCCGACTGTGATCAGCCCCGACGGGCGCAGATCGCGCAGCACGTCGATGTTGTCGCGATCCAGCACCGTGCCGCCCGCCCCGTCATCGACCTGCGCGCTCACGATCATGGTGCGCCTGCCCGCGTCCGCCAGACGCGCCTTGGCGGCCCCCACGATCTCGGCGAAGAGCGGGTTGTGCAGGTTCGACACGAGGATCGCCACGATGTCGCGGCGCCCTGCGGAGAGCGATTGCGCCACGAGATTGGGGCGATAGCCGAGGCCGGCGGCGGCGTGCAGCACCCGGAGGCGCCGCTCCTCGCTCACGTTCTCGCCGCCGTTGAACACCAGGGAGACGAGCGACTTCGAGACGCCCGCAACGCGAGCCACATCGCGGATCGTGGGCGGGCGCGGCGCAGCATCGAGCGGGGCACCGGTGTCGTGCGCCATCGTCCTCCTCACGTCCCGTTCATCATAGGGGCGGCGCGGCCGACGGGCGACGGTTCAGAGCGCGACGGCGACGATGCCGCCGGTCTCGGCCGACCGCTGCGCCGCATCGGCCAGGATCAGCGCCGCGCGCCCGTCCTCGAACGTGGGGCTCGTCGAAGCCTCCCCGCGCACGAGTCTCACGAACTCGCTGAGCTCGGCGGCGTACGCGGCCGCATACCGCTCGAGGAAGAACTCGGCGTACGGCGGCCGGGACTCGACCGAGTCGCCGTTCGAGAGCACCACGGTGTTCTGCTGCGGGTTGCCCACCTGCAGCATGCCCTTCGCTCCGAACGCCTCCATGCGCTGGTCGTACCCGATCGCGCTGTGACGCGAGTTCACGATCGTGACGATCGCGCCCGAGGCCGCCTGCAGCGTCACGACGGCGGTGTCGAAGTCGCCGTGCTCACGCGCGCCGGCGTCGAAGGTACGGGTACCGGTGGCGCTGACCGAGACGATGTCGTCGATGAAGAACCGCGCCATGTCGAAGTCGTGGATGGTCATGTCGCGGAAGATCCCGCCCGACACTCCGATGTACTCGGCCGGCGGGGCTGCAGGGTCGCGGCTGATGATGATCAGCTGCTCGAGATCGCCGATCTCCCCCGCGCGCACCCGCGCCTGTGCGGAGGCGTGATTCGGGTCGAAGCGGCGGTTGAACCCGAGCGCGACCGGCACTCCGCTCGCGGCGACCAGGGGGCGCAGGGCATCGACGCGAGCGATGTCGAGGTCGATGGGCTTCTCGCACAGCACGGGCAGACCGGCGCGCACTGACGCCTCGATGAGATCGACATGGGTGGGGGTCGGGGAGGCGATGAGGATCGCATCGACCTCGCCCGACGCGATCAGCTTCTCGGCGGATTCGGTGGCGGTGGCCCCATAGCGCTCGGCGATCGCGTTCGCACCGGCGATGAAGGGGTCGGCCACCCACGAGAGCGTCGCCTCAGGCGAGGCGGCGATGCTGGCGGCGTGCACCTGGCCGATGCGACCGGTTCCGACGAGGCCGAAGCGAATGGGTTGCTGCGTCATTGCGATTCCCTTGCGATGTGCGCCCGGTCGATCGAGAGTGCGAGCCTGGCACAGATGAATTGTTAGGTCAAAGTCTGATTCTAGGCCTCGGCGAAGCGACGCGCCAGCGGCGCGGTCAGGGGCGCAGGATCGCGGATGTCGAATCGCGAACGACGAGTCGGGGGGCGAAGGTGCGCGATCCGGCCGGCGCTCCTGAGAGCAGCTCGAGCAGCGTCTCGCCTGCCGCCTCCCCCACCTCTCTCGGGTCTCCGCTCACCGAGGTGAGCGAGACGAGGCCGTAGTCGGCGAGCGGCGAATCATCGTAGCCGACGACCGAGATGTCGCCCGGCACGGTGAGACCCGCATCGGCGGCCGCTCCCATCACGCCGACCGCCATCGGGTCGTTCACCGCGAATACGGCCGTCGGCCGCGGCGCGCCCGCCCCGCGAACCCGCCCGGCGGCACTGCCGCCTCCCAGTATCGGCGCAACAGCGGCGCGAGCCGCCTGCTCCTCATTCGCGTCCGCGGGAACGATGCAGGTGTCGAGCCCCGCCTCGCCCATCGCCTCTCGGTACCCGCGCTCGCGCTCGGTCGCGCTCGCACCGGGCCCCGACACGCAGACGATGCTGCGGTGGCCGATCTCCATCAGGTGGCGCGCGGCGATGCGCCCGCCTTCGGCCTCATCACTCGCGATCACCGGCATCCCTGAACCGCTCACGTGCCGCGTGCCGAGCACGACCACCGGCACGCCGGCTCGCTCGACGGCCGCCGCCGTCGCCTCGCCCGCGAGCACGATGCCGTCGACGCGCAGAGCGCGAAACGCGTCGAGCGGGTCGATTCCGAGGTGCGCGTTGAGACTGGCGTCCGCCACGCTGAGCGCATACCCCTCCCGTCCGATCGCCGAGCGAAGACCCGTGAGCGCCTCGACGAACCAGAGGTTCGCGAAGTCGTCGATGACCACGCCGATGCTTCTCGTGCGCGTGCCCGCGAGCCCGGCGGCCAGACGGCTCGGGGTGTAGTCGAGTTCCGCGACGGCGGCGAGGACCGCGGCCCGCTTCTCGTCGCTCACCCGCGGGGAATCCCTCAGCACCAGTGAGACGAGCGACTTGGAGACTCCGGCGCGCTCGGCAACATCGTAGATCGTCGGTCGTCGCATCGCAGTCCTTCCTCGCGGGTGGCCCGACTCAGGCTACGGGAAGCCCGGCGAATTCGGCGCACGACCGATTGACGGGGGCCCGGCGCCCCGGCTACCCTGGCCGTAATTGGAGCGCTCCAATACTCGCTGCACCCTCGCCCCACAGCACCGAAGCACTCTCGGAAGGATCACCATGCACGCATCTCTCGGCGTCGCCGTCATCGGAGCCGGCATGGCCGGCAAAGCGCACGCAGCCGCGTATCGCGCGGCCTCGACCCTCTACGCACCGGTGCTCCCGGACATCCGGCTCGTCGCGATCGGCGATGTCTTCGCACCGCTCGGCGAGGAGACCGCGAAGCGCTTCGGATTCGAGCGGCACGTCACCGATTGGCGCGAGATCGCCGCGGCCGACGACATCGACGTGGTGAGCGTCGTCGTCGCCAATTCGCTGCACCGCGAGATCGTCGAGGGCCTGCTCGCCGCGGGCAAGCACGTGCTCTGCGAGAAGCCGCTCAGCGACACCATCGAAGACGCTCGCGCAATGGCCGATGCCGCCCGCGGCGCCGAGGCGAACGGCGTGATCGCGCGCATCGGCTTCAGCTACCTGCGCGCGCCGGGCATCGCGTTCCTGCACAAGCTCATCGAGGAGGGCCGACTCGGCGACGTACTCCACTTCTCGGGCCGCTACTGGACGGACTACGCCAGCCGCCCCGACGCCCCCATCAGCTGGCGCTACCAGGGCCCCGCCGGCACCGGAGCCCTCGGCGACGTGGGCAGTCACCTCAGCTACATCGCCGAGTACCTGTGCGGACCGGTGCGAGAGGTCTCGGGCGGTCGCTTCCACACGGCCATCACCGAACGCCCGCAGCCGCTCGGCCGGGTCGTCGGGCACACCCGCGGCAACGTGAGCAACGAGACCGCACCGGTGACCAATGACGACTACGCCACCTTCAACGCCGAATTCGCCCGCTGCATCGGCACCATCGAGGTCTCACGTGTAGCGGCCGGCCATCCCAACAGCTGCACGGTCGAGATCTTCGGATCGCAGGGGGCTGCGCGATGGACGCAGACCAACCCCTCCCAGGTCGAGGTCGTGCTGCACGACGAGCACTCCGATGTCGCCGGGTACCGTACGATCCCCCTCGGTCCTGAGCATCCGCACTACGCGGGCGGATGGGCGATGGACGCCCCCGGCGTCGGCATCGGGCAGAACGACCTCTTCGTGCATCAGGCAAGGGCCTTCCTCGAGGAGATCGCCGGGATTCCCACCTCCGAGTCGCTCCCCCGCTGCAAGAGCTTCGACGACGGCGTGCACAACATGGAGTTCCTCGCGGCCGTCGCCGAGTCGGCGGCCCGGGGCGGCACCGCGGTCGCGGTGCGTTGATCCTCACATCCCCGAACCCCGATCCCGAAGAAGCGAGCACCCCATGAAACTCGGCGTCTACAACGCAATCCTCCACGACCGAACCCTCCCCGAGGCCATCGAGGTGGTCCGCGACCTCGGCCTGGCCGGCATCGAGCTCAATTCGGGCGGCTTCCTGCCGTCGCTCCACATCCCGACATTCGAGCAGATCCTCGAGTCGGACAGCGCGCGCGACGACTTCCTCGGAACGTTCGAGGGTACCGGCGTCTCGATCGCCGGACTCAACTGCAACGGCAACCCGCTCCATCCGAAGCGGGCGATCGGCGAAGCGCATGCGAGTGACGTGCGGCGGTCGATCCTGCTCGCGGAGCGGCTCGGGCAGGATCGCGTCGTCACGATGTCGGGCCTCCCCGGAGGCGAGCCCGGGGCGACCGTGGTGAACTGGGTCGTCAACGCCTGGAATTCTGCGGCGCTCGACGTGCTCGACTACCAGTGGGACGTTGCGGCGAGGTTCTGGCGCGAGACCGACCGCTTCGCCGCCGAGCACGGCGTCACGGTCGCACTCGAGCTGCACCCGCAGAATCTCGTCTTCAACTCGGCGGATGTGCACAAGCTCATCGAGCTCACCGGCGCAACGCACGTCGGCGTCGAGCTCGACGCCTCCCACCTCTTCTGGCAGCAGATGGATCCGATCGCCGTCGTGCAGCACCTCGGCGAGCTCGTCGTGCACGCCGCTGCCAAAGACGTACGGGTGAACCCCGAATGGGCGCGCCTCAACGGCGTACTCGACAACTCGTTCCGCCGTCTCGGTGCGGATGAGCCGCGCACCAACCTCGGCGGCGACGAATGGGCGAACGAATGGCCCGTGCATTCCGCCTGGGACTTCGTCGCACTCGGTCGAGGGCACGACACCGCGTTCTGGACGGAGTTCTTGCGAGCGCTCCGCGATGTGGACCCGGACATGTGGGTCAACATCGAGCACGAAGACGTCTCGCTCGGCCGCATCGAGGGCCTCGAGGTCGCAGCGAGAGTGCTTCTCGACGCGGACGCGGCCCTGCGAACCGCCCCGTAGGCCGAGGCGCTCTCGCGGGCCGAGAGACGCGCGCCCGTCGCGGCCGCGAGAGCGCAGTCGTGGTCGTCCGCGCGAGCGGGCGCGACCGAAACTGCGCTCTCGGCGCGGTCAAGGGCGCTCAGACCGTCACGCGCTCACCCGTCAGCGCGCTCTCCCGGGCGGCGTCGAGCACGGCGACCGTGTGCAGCGCCTCGTCGAGGGTGACGTTCGGCGAGGTACCGGCGGCGAGCGCGCGGTGCAGGTCGCGGTAGAACTCCGTGTAGTCGCCTCGCAACGACGGGACGCGGATCGCGCCATCCGCAGTCGTCAGCACGCCCCAGCGCTCCTCGGCCTCGATGCCCCACACGTCCGCATTCGCGGCGGGGGTCAGCCCGGCGATCAGCTGCTCGAACTGCACGTCGGCCATGTGCGACTCGTAGTTGCCCTCATGGCCGACCACGATCATGCGACGATCCTGACGACGCGCGCCCTTCGTCGACGAGACCGCGCTGAACACCCCCGACACGTGGTGCAGCCCCAGGAAGAACCCGACGTCGACGCGTCGATCACCGGTGCCGATCCAGTCGAGGTGCGCGTCGACCCGCTCCACGGGGCCGAAGAGCTGCGTGAGCTGGTCGACGACGTGCGCGCCGAGGTCTCGCAGGAGTCCCTCGTCGGGCCCCTGGTCGAGCACCGCGCGGTCGTCCTGCTCGAGCGCGAAGTCCGCCCGCCAGACGGGGCCGAGCGCTCCCGATGCGAGCACCGATCGCAGCGTCACGAGATCCGTATCCCACCGGCGATTGTGGAACACGGTGAGCGTCCGCTCCGCCGCCCGCGCCGCCGCGATGAGTTCGCGAGCGGTCGCCGCATCGGGCGCGAAGGGCTTGTCGGCGACGACGTGCACTCCGCGTTCGAGCGCCCGCAGCACCAGCTCGCGTCGCGTCGCGGGCGGGGTCGTGATGACGACGGCGTCGACGCCCGCATCGATGAGCGCGTCGAGCGACGCGAATGCCGGCACCCCGGGCGCGGCGTCGGCGAGCGCTGCGCGCGTGCGCTCCGACCGCGCGACCGCACCGACCAGCTCCCACTCCGTGGCGGCCTGCACGTAGGGCAGGTGGAACAGGCGTCCTCCGACGCCGAACCCGACGATTCCGATGCGCATGCGCGCTCCTCACTTGCTCCGCGGCACGTAGATCGCGCCGGTCGAGACTTCTTCTTCGAGCGCCTCGAGGGTGCGCCCCCGCGTCTCGGGCACGCTCTTCCAGACGAACAGCAGGGCGAGCGCGCCGACGGCGGCGAAGACGAAGAAGGTGTTGGAGATCCCCACCCCGTCGACCAGCGGCAGGAAGAACAGCGCGACGATGCCGTTCATGATCCACAGTGCGAACACCGAGATTCCCATTCCGATGCCGCGCATGTGCAGCGGGAAGATCTCCGAGAGATACACCCAGACGGCGACGTTCAGGAACGTCTGCATGGACCCCACGAAGATGACCACGAGCGCGAGAATCACCCACGGGCGTGCGGCGCTGCCCTCGGGCAGCGTGAGCGACGCCACTCCGATGAGCAGGTGGCTGACGGTGGTGAGGCTGAATCCGGTGATGAACGTCTTGCGTCGATCGAGCCGATCCATCATCTGGAGCGCGATGATCGCGCCGATCACGGCGATCACGCCCGGCGCGACGTTCGCGATGAGGGCCGCGTTCTGCGAGAAGCCCGACTGCTCCAGCACCTGGCTGCCGAAGTACATGATCGAGTTGATGCCCGTGAGCTGCTGGGCGATGCCGAGGCCGATGCCCACGAGGATGATCTTCGTGAGGTTGCGATTCGCGAAGATCGCGCGCCAGCCGATCTGAGTCGCTCCGCGCTCCTCCTCGATGAGCGTGCGCAGCTCGCCGATCTCGGCCGTCGCCCGCTCCGGCGTCCGCACGGTCGCGAGCACGCGCTCAGCGCCGGCGAAGTCGCCGCGACCCACGAGCCAGCGGGGCGACTCCGGCATGCGCAGCATGCCGAAGAAGAGCGCGATCGCCGGAAGCGCGCACACGGCGAACATGACGCGCCAGATGCTGTCGATGTGCCCCCAGACGTTCCCGATGATGGCGTTGACCACGAAGGCGGCGAGCTGACCCACCACGATCATGAGTTCGTTGCGGCCCGCGAGGGAGCCGCGAATCTCGTAGGGCGCGAGCTCGGCGAGGAAGACGGGCACGACGGTCGAGGCTCCGCCCACGGCGAGGCCGAGCAGCACGCGCCCGAGGATGAGCGTGCCGAACCCGAGCGGCGTGTGCGAACCGAAGACGTCGCCGCTCGGCGCGAACACGACGAACGCGGTTCCCACGAAGAAGAGCACGGCGAGCAGGATGATGGTCTTCCGTCTGCCCCAGCCGTCGGAGAGCCGCCCGCAGACCATCGCGCCGAGCGCGGCGGCGAACACCAGCGAGCTCGTGAACCAGCCCTCGAGGAACGGAGTGAGCCCGAGCTCCTCCGACATCGGGCTGAGCGCGCCGTTGACCACTCCGGTGTCGTACCCGAAGAGCAGGCCGCCGAACGTGGCGATGAGCGCCACGAGTCCGAGGCGGCGCCGATGCGGCCCGGTTCCGAGCGGAGGCAGCGAGGTACGACTCGCGCCCGCGGTTCCGACTGACATAGTGTGACTCCTTCGTCGTGCACGCGACCCGCCGAGTAACGGGCCCTTCATCTGAGCCTAACAATGTCGTTACATTTGGACAAACTTTCGCGAGCGGTACAGTGGTGCGGTGATGACCCTGCTACCCGAGCTCGCTCCCCTCGCCTGGACGACGCTCGGGGTCGCAGCCGTCATCGTCGGGTTCTCGAAGACGGCGCTGCCCGGCGCCAACACCGTATCGATCGCGATCTTCGCCGCGATCCTGCCCGCGAAGGAGTCGACCGGAGCTCTTCTCGTGCTGCTCATCGTAGGCGATGTCTTCGCAGTGTGGGCCTATCGCAAGCACGCGAGCTGGCAGACGATCCTGCGTCTCGCGCCCGCGGTGGTCGCGGGCCTCGCACTCGGCGCCGTGTTCCTCGCCATCGCTGATGACGGATGGGTGCGCCGAGTGATCGGCGCGATCCTACTGCTCGTCGTCGCGTTCACCGTCTGGCGCCGCTTCTTCTCCGTGGGCCGGTCCGAGGCCGGGGCGGGAGGACTCGCCGGCAGCGTCGGCTACGGGTCGCTGGCGGGCTTCACGACGATGGTCGCGAATGCCGGCGGGCCGGTCATGTCGATGTACTTCCTCGCGGCGAAGTTCCCGGTGCAGGCCTTTCTCGGCACCGCGGCCTGGTTCTTCGCGATGATCAACGTCGCGAAGCTGCCGTTCTCGTTCGGGCTCGGCCTCATCGACGCCTCGAGCCTCGCACTCGACCTGCTCCTCGTGCCCGGCGTGATCATCGGAGCCGTTCTCGGGCGATGGATCGCGGTGCGCCTCAAGCAGCGGGTGTTCGAAGGCGCCGTGCTCGTCGTGACGGTGCTCGCAGCGCTGTATCTCGTGATCTTCTGAGCAACGCGCGAATCAGGCCAGACCGACCAGTTCGCGCAGCTTCTCGAGCTGGAATCGGGAGATCTCGTCCGCGCGCTCGTCTTCGGCGAACACGTTCGACACGATGAGCGCGTCGTCACGGTCGAGGTACCCCGACTGCCGCAGCACGCTGAAGAACTCCTGCCAATCCACGTCGCCATCGCCGATCGCCAGGTGCTGATGCACGCGCACCGCATTGCCCGGCGGATTCGTGATGTACCGCAGCGCGTGCGACCGCGTGTGGTCGAACGTGTCGGCGGCGTAGACCGCGCCGAGGCGATCGCCGAGCTGCGGAATGAGGCTCGTCGCCCGGTCCCCGTAGTGGAAGGTGTGCGCAGCGACGTAGACGAAGCCGACGCGGTCGCAGTTCAGCCCGCGGATGATGCGCCACGCCTCGAGCCCGTCCTCGACGAAGTCGTCGGGGTGGGGGTCGAAGTTGAGCGCGACGCCCTCCCGCTCGAGCACGGGGATGAGCCGCTCCATCGCTCGGTAGAACGCGTACTCCGACTCCTCCTCGCGCTCCGGCCGACCCGAGAACTCGGTGTTCACGACGGGTGCCTCGAGCTCGGCGGCGATCTCGATGTAGCGGGTCGTGTTGAAGACGGCCGCGTCGACCTGGTGCGGCTCGGGGCCGCCGAACCGCTGCACGGGCAGCACCGACGTGATGGTCACCCCCGCGTCCTTCGCCCGCTTCTTCAGCTGCGCGATGAGGTCGCTGTCGACCTTCGGGTAGTGGAAGTGCCGCCCGAAGTCGGGGCTCGGCGTCAGCTGCAGGTACTCGTACCCGAGCTTCGCTACGAGGTCGGGGAAGTCGAGCAGATGCACCGAATCGTTGTACGGCGTCGGGTCGAGTGCGATGCGCACCATGGGGGCCTCCTCTGTCGTGTGCTGGGCTCAGGCGTAGAACTCGGGGCGTTCGGGCGCCTCGACGGGCACGACGCCGCCGCCTCGCATGGCGTTCACGCCCGCCTCGCAGGAGAGCGCGACGAGGTATCCGTCCCACGCGTTCGGCCCGTCGATGAGGTCGCCGCGGTGCACGGCATCCACCCAGCGCTGGATCTGCTCGTCGTAGGCCGCGGCGAAGCGCGTCGTGAACGACTCGTGCTCCCTCGTGCTGAATCGGCCCGCGCTCCAGAGCTGCAACCCCGAGGGCTGACCGATGCGGGCGACGCCCTGCTCGAAGACCGCCTCCGTGGCGACCTGGTAGCCGAACTGCACGCTGACGCTCATCTCGACATCGACGAGCACGCCGTTCTCGAGCTCCATGATGACGAGGATCGGCTCGTGCAGGCGCTCCGGCGCGAGCGAGTTGCGCCGCGGGTGCTTCACCTCGACGCTCACGACCCGCGACCCCGCGAGCCAGGGCACCACGTCGAACTCGTGCACGACGGAGTCGGTGATGAGCATGTCGTTCGTGTAGCTCTCGGGCACCGAGGGGTTGCGGTGCACTCCGCGAACCATCAGCAGCTCGCCGCTCTCGCCCGACTCGACGAGCTCGCGAAGCGCCTGGTACTCGGCGTCGAAGCGGCGCATGAATCCGACCTGGATGTGCGGTCGGTCCAGCTGCTGCTCGAGCTGCAGCACCTCCCAGGAGCTCGCGGAATCCTGCGTCAGCGGCTTCTCGCAGAGGATCGGCAGCTTCGCCGCCAATGCCGGTGCGAGCACGGGCGCGTGGAACTGGCCCGGAACGGCGATGAGCACGGCGTCGAGCGCCTCGGCGGCGATGGCCTCCTCGATGCTCGCGAACAGCTGGGCGCCCGGAGCGTCCTGCGCGGCAGCAGCGGCGCGTCCGGCATCGGGCTCGACGACCGCCGAGACGCGGGCGCCGCTGATGCGTTCGGTGATGCGTGCGATGTGGTCGGCGCCCATCTTGCCGGCGCCGACCACGGCGATGCGAAGATCTTCGGTCATGGTGTGGGTCCTTTCGTGTCATTTCCGGGCCCGAGGGCGGTCCCGGGACCGGTAGCGCGCGCCGCGATGCGGCGCTCGAGCGCTACGTCCGCGCAAGGTGCGTGCAGGAGAAGATGTGCTCCCGCGTGCGCGTGGCGATGGGCAGGGGTCGGTCGACGTCGCAACCGTACATGTCCTGCTCCACGATCGCGAAGATCTCCGAGTCGATCTTCGCGACGGCTTCGATCACGGGCGCGAGGTCGGGGATGCCGTGCGGGGGCTCGATCATGATGCCCTGCGTCACCGCTTCTGCGAATGGCACGTCGTTCTTCAGCACGTCGAAGAGCAGCGACGGGTCGACCTGCTTCAGATGCAGGTAGCCGATGCGATCCGGCCGCTCCTCGATGAGCTTCACGTTGTCACCGCCGTAGTACGCGAAGTGCCCGGTGTCGAGGCACAGGTTCGTGTACCGCTCATCGGTCTCGTCGAGGAATCGCAGCACCTCACGGGTGGTGCCGATGTGGCTGTCGGCGTGCGAGTGGAACTGCTGCTTGACGCCGAACTCCTCGAGCAGCGCCTTGCCGAGTCGGTCATGACCGGCCCCGAGCTTCGCCCACTGCTCGTCCGTGAGCGTTCGCGGCTCGAGCACCTGACTCGTCGCGTCGCTGCGCCAGAGATCCGGGATCACGACGAGGTGCTCCGCCCCGAGCTTCGACGCGAGGCCCGCGACCTGCAGTGCCTGGTCCCACGCGCGCTGCCACTCGTCGTCGCCCTTGTGGAAGCCGGTGAACACCGTGCCCGCACTGAGCTTCAGCCCGCGCTTGCCGAGTTCGTCTTCGAGCTGGTGCGGGTCGGTGGGCAGGTACCCGTACGGGCCGAGTTCGATCCACTCGTAGCCGGAGGCGACGACCTCGTCGAGGAAGCGCTCCCACGGCACCTGCCCCGGGTCGTCCGGGAACCAGACGCCCCACGAATCCGGCGCGGTTCCGATCCGGAGGCCGGCATTGTCGGTTGGTGATGCGTTCACGCAAACTCCAGTGTTCGGAATGGGCGCTGCAGAGTCCTGCGCCCTATATTGATATGACAATAGATCATAGCTGAGCGGTACTCCCGCCCTATCCGAGCAGGGGCCTCTGCGCGGCGACCTGCTCCTCGTACGCGGCCCGAGCGCGCTGCGTCGACTCGAGCGTCGACACCTGCGGCACCGGCACATCCCACCAACCGGCGCCGTCCGGCGCGTAGATCAGCGGGTCGCTGTTGACGTGGATGAAGGTCGCGCGATCCGACGCCTTCGCCTGCGCGATCGCCGCCTCGAGATCCGAGATCGCAGACGCGGTCGGCTCGACCTCGATGACATCCATGCCGTAGCTGCGGGCGTTCATCGCGAGGTCGACCGGCAGCACCCGCTCGCCCTGGAAGTTCTTCGCGTCGCCGTCGTACTCGCGGTACCACGTGCCGAAGCGCTCGGAGCCGACGGTCTCCGAGAGGTGGCCGATCGACGCGTATCCGTGATTCTGAATGAGGATCACGATGACCTTGATGCCCTCGGCCACCGCGGTCACGAGCTCGCTGTTCAGCATCAGGTACGAACCGTCGCCGACCATGATGATCACATCGCGGTCGTCATCGGCGGCGACGAGCCCGCGCTTCGCGCCGATGCCGCCGGCGATCTCGTAGCCCATGCACGAGTAGGCGTACTCGACGTGGTAACCGAGCGGGTCGCGCACGCGCCAGAGCTTGTGCAGGTCGCCGGGCAGTGATCCCGCCGCCTGCACGATCACGTCATCGGGGGCGCTCGCCCGCTGCACCGCTCCGATGATCTCCGGCTGGCCGGGCAGCTCGCGCCCCGACGGCGCGAACGCCTCATCGACGAGGCCGTCCCACTCCGCCTTCTCGGCGGCGATGCGCTCGGCGTAGTCGGAGACCACGCGCAGTTCGCCCGTCGCATCCGCGTCGACGGCCTCGATCAACTCGACGAGCGTCTCGCGGGCGTCTGCGATCACCGGAATCTGGCTGCCGTGCTTGTACGCGTCGAACGATGCGACGTTGATGTTCACGAAGCGCACATCGGGGTTCTGGAACGCGGTGCGCGACGACGTGGTGAAGTCGCTGTACCGTGTGCCGATGCCGATGACGACGTCGGCCTCAGCCGCGAGCCGGTTCGCCGCGAGCGTGCCGGTCGCGCCGACGCCGCCGAGGTACTGCGGGTGATCCCAGTCGAGCACGCCGCCGCCGGCCTGCGATGATCCGACGGGGATGCCGGTCGCCTCGACGAACGCGCGCAGCTGCTGCTCGGCGTCGGAGTACAGCACGCCGCCGCCCGCGACGATGAACGGGCGCTGCGCGGTGCGGATCGCATCGAGCGCGAGGGCGAGCGCATCGCGCTCCGGGCGCGGGCGACGGATGCGCCACTCGCGCGGCTGCAGAAACTCCTCGGGCACGTCGACGGCCTCGGCCTGCACGTCTTCGGGAAGCGCGATCGTGACGGCGCCGGTTTCGGCGGGGTCGGTGAGCACGCGCATGGCGGCGAGCGCGATCGAGAACAGCTGCTCGGGGCGCTGCACCCGGTCGAAGAACCGGGACACCGGGCGGAACGCATCATTCACGGTGAGCCCGATGTCGTGGGGCTGCTCGAGCTGCTGGAGCACGGGATCGGCCACGCGCGTCGCGAATGTGTCGCTCGGCAGCAGCAGCGCGGGCAGACGATTCGTCGTGGCGAGCGCGGCGCCCGTCAGCAGGTTGGTCGCGCCGGGCCCGACCGATGCGGCCGAAGCGTACGTGCCGCGACGGCGATGCATGCGGGCGTACCCGACCGACTGGTGCACCATCGCCTGCTCATTGCGAGCCTGATAGTAGGGCATGAGGTCCGGCTGTTCGACGTTGGCCTGCTTCAGAGCCTGGCCGATCCCAGCCACGTTCCCGTGGCCGAAGATGCCGAAGGCGCCCGGGATCGTGCGCTCGCGGATCTCGGTGCCGTCGGCCGCGCGATCCACTGTCCACTGGTTCGCGAGGAATTCGATGAGCGCCTGGCTCACGGTCATGCGTCGGGTGCTCATCGTGCCTGCTCCGTTTCGTTCGAGGGGGTCTGCGGGGCGAACGGGAGGCGGGGGTCGAGGTCCTGTCCCTCCCAGGTATCGCGCACCCAGCCGTGCGCCGGGTCGTCGCTGATGAGCCAGGTGCGCTCGGGATCGGGGCCGGCCATCACGTTCAGGTAGTACATGTCGTACCCGGGCGCGGCGACCGCAGGCCCGTGGTAGCCGTGCGGCACGAGGGCGATGTCTCCGGTGCGCACCTGGGAGTCGATCTCGATGGGACCGGCGGGCGAGGAGTAGGTGCTGAACATGCCGAACGCGCGCTCGGGATCGACGCCCTCCGGGGCGTCCCTGACGGGCGCGACCTCGAAGTAGTAGATCTCCTCGAGCTCCGACTCGTGCCCGGGGATGTGCTCGTCGTGCTTGTGCGGCGGATACGACGACCAGTTCTCGGCGGGCGTGATGACCTCCACGACGATGAACCGGGCGGCATCGAGCGACTCCTTGCGGCCGAAGTTGTGCACCTGACGGCTCGAGGCGCCCGCGCCGCGCAGTTCGACCGGCACCTCATCGACCGCCATGTAGCGGGAGGGGCGCACCAGCTCGGGATCGCCCTCGGGCACCGGCGAGGTGGCGACGAGGAACCGCGCCTCTCCGGTGGGCGCGACGGTCGCGGTGACCTCGGCCGTGGCGACCGACGACAGGTAGAGCACGTCGGTGGGGCCGTCGAAGACGGAGGCGCGGCCTGCGAGACCCACCTCGGTCTCGCTGCCGTCCGCCTCCCGGTACGTCACCGCGAATGATCCGGAGAGGGGGACGATCAGGCGCTCGACTCCGGTGCCCTCGAGCGCGATGGAAGCACCCTCGGCGAGCCGGGCGACGCGAACACCCGTGTGCTCCCACCCCGGAATGCGCTCGTCGACGACGGATTCCCACCCGCCCTCCGCGAGTTCACCTCGGCGGTGGAACCACCGCTCGGCCGGTGCCGTCTGCTGCGCGTCGTGCGTCATCTCGCCCCTCCTTCGGTGCGTTCGATCAGTTGTTCTGCGGGAAGCCGAGGTTGATGCCGCCGTGCGTCGCGGGATCGAGCCAGCGGCTCGTGATGGCCTTCTCACGGGTGAAGAACTCGAAGCCCTGCACGCCGTACGCCTTCGAGTCGCCGAACAGCGAGGCCTTCCACCCGCCGAAGGAGTGGTACGCGACGGGCACGGGGATCGGAACGTTGATGCCGATCATGCCGACCTGGATCTCGTGCTGGAAGCGACGCGCCGCCCCGCCGTCGTTCGTGAAGATCGCGGTGCCGTTGCCGAACGCGCCGGAGTTGATGAGCTCGACGCCCTCCTCGAAGGTGTCGACGCGCACCACCTCGAGCACGGGCCCGAAGATCTCCTCAGTGTAGGCGCGCGACGTGGTGGGGATGCGGTCGATCAGGGTCGGACCGACGAAGAAGCCGTTCTCGTGCCCCTCCACCGAATAGTCACGGCCATCGACCACGATGGTGGCGCCGTCCTGCTCGGCGATGTCGATGTAGCCCGTGACCTTGTCGCGATGCGCGTCGGTGATGAGCGGCCCCATGTCGGGCTCGGGGGTCGAGGCGCCGTTGCCGATGCTGAGCTTCGCGATGCGCTCGCTGATCTTCTCGATGAGCTCATCGGCGACGGGTTCGACTGCGAGCACGACCGAGATGGCCATGCAGCGCTCGCCGGCGGCGCCGTAGCCCGCGTTGATCGCCTGATCGGCGACGAGGTCGAGGTCTGCGTCGGGCAGCACCAGCATGTGGTTCTTCGCCCCGCCGAGCGCCTGCACGCGCTTGCCGTGCTTCGAGGCCGTCTCGTAGATGTACTGCGCGATCGGTGTCGACCCGACGAAGGAGATCGAGTGCACACCGGGGTCGGTGAGCAGGCCGTCGACGGCGAGCTTGTCGCCGTTCAGCACGGTGAAGACGCCGTCGGGCAGCCCGGCCTCCTTCCACAGCTCGGCGAGCCACAGCGCTGCGGAGGGATCCTTCTCGGAGGGCTTCACGATCACGGCGTTGCCCGCGGCGATCGCGATGGGGAAGAACCACATCGGCACCATGGCCGGGAAGTTGAAGGGCGCGATGATGCCCGCGACCCCGATCGGCTGCTTGATGGAGTAGACGTCGATACCGGTCGACGCGTTCTCGGAGAACGCGCCCTTGATGAGGTGCGGAAAGCCGGTCGCGAGCTCCACGACCTCCTGGCCGCGCAGGATCTCGCCCATCGCATCGGAGACCACCTTGCCGTGCTCGCGAGTGATGATCTCGGCGAGCTCGCCCTTGCGCGCGTTCAGCAGCTCGCGGAAGGCGAAGATGACGGTCTGACGCTTCGCGATGGAGAATGCGCTCCACGCCTCGAACCCGCGGTTCGCCGAGGAGATGGCCTCGGCGATCTCGGACTCGTCGGCGAGCGCGACATGCGCCTGCACCTCGCCGGTGGCCGGGTTGTAGACGGGAGCGGTGCGACCGTTCGTCGAGGCGCGGCGGGCTCCATCGATCCAGTGGGGAATCACGGGGAGGGAATCGGTGCTCATTGCGTATGTCCTTCGTGTGGGGTCGTGTCGTTCGTTCAGGAGATGGGTGCGGGTTCGGATCGGTGCGGGGCCGGGTTCGGATCGCGAAGCGCCTCGTCGAGGCCCCGGTGCACCAGCCGCGCGGCGGTATCGACCGCGGCCGCGACGTCGCCGTCGTGCGGGTACAGCAGCGTGCGCCCGACGGTGAGGCCGCGCACACCCGGCAGCGCGAGCGCCTGCTCCCACGACGCGAACGTCTCGTCGGGATCGCCGCCGTTGTCTCCCCCGAGCAGCAGGGTCGGCATCGTCGTCGCCTCCATGACGCGCTCCATCTCGGGCACGACGGGCAGCTTCATCCAGGTGTAGGCGCTCGAATTGCCGAGGCCCGATGCGATGGCGGTCGAGAGGATCACCGCGTCGGCCGACAGATCATTGACCACCTTGCCGTCGACGCGACGGCTCATGAACGGCTCGAGCATGATCGGCAGCCCAGCGGCGGCGGCGGCATCGACGGCACGGGCCGTCGCCTGAAGCGTGGCCGCCGTGCCGGCGTCCTGCAGGTCGACGCGGATCAGCGTCTTCGCGAAATCGAGCCCCTGCCGCACCATCGCATCGATGTCGTACGCCGTGTACCGGTCGTCGAGCTCGAACGAGGCGCCGCGCAGCCCGCCGCGGTTCATCGACCCGACGACGATCTTGTCGTCGAGCAGCCCGAGGGCGGCGAGGTCGTCGATGATGTCGGGTGTTCCCAGCACGCCGTCGACGCCGGGGCGCGACAGGGCGAGAGCCATGCGCTCGAGCAGGTCGTACCGGTTCGCCATCGCGGTGGCATCACCTCCCACGGCGATGGCGCCGCGCGCCGGGTGATCCGCCGCAACGATGAAGAGGCGCCCATCGCCGGCGATGACGTCGCGCCGGCGACGCTCCGCGAGAGCGCGACCGATGCCCGAGGGGTCTGCGGCGCGCAGGTGGCGCAGCCGCTCGAAGTCGAGTGCCACGGTCAGGCCTCCTTCACGAGGAGCGCTTCAACCTCAGCGGCATCGGGCATCGCGGTGGAGCATTCGCGCCGCGTGGCCACGATCGCACCGGCGACGTTGGCGAATCGGAGGATGCGTTCGAGGTCCCACCCCTCGAGCAGCCCGTGGCAGAGCGCGCCCCCGAAGGCGTCACCGGAGCCGAGGCCGTTGACCACGTCGACGAAGTGCGGGGGCACCTCCACGCGCTCCCCCCGCGTCTTCGCGAGCACGCCCTTGGGCCCCTGCTTCACGATCGCGAGTTCCAATCCGCGCTCGAGCAGGGCATCCGCCGCGCGATCGGGCTCGGTCTCCCCCACTGCGACCTCGCACTCCTCCCGGTTGCCGACGGCGATCGTCGCCTGCTCGATCGCTGCCGCGACCTGCGTCGTCGCCTCCGCCGGGTCGTCCCAGAACATCGGGCGGTAGTCGAGATCGAAAATCGTGTGCGCGGCTCCTGCGCGCGCTTCGAGGGCGGCGAGATGCGCCCCCCGGCTCGGCTCCTCGCTCAACCCCGTGAGCGTGAACCACAGTATGCGCGTTTCGCGCACGGCGTCGAGGTCCAGATCCTCAGCGGCGATCTGCAAGTCGGGCGCCTTGGGCTTGCGGTAGAAGTAGAGCGGGAAGTCGTCGGGCGGAAAGATCTCGCAGAAGGTGACCGGAGTCGGGTACTGCGGATCGACGCGCACCTCGCGGCTCGAGACGCCCAGCCGTTCGAGCTCTCGCAGCAGGTACCGCCCGAAGGGGTCGTCGCCGACGCGCGAGACCAGAGCACTTGCTCTCCCGTACTTGGCTGCGGCGACGGCGACGTTGGCTGCGCTGCCGCCGAGGTACTTGCCGAAACTCGTGACGTCTTCGAGGCCGACTCCGTCTTGCAACGGGTAGATGTCGACTCCGAGTCGACCCAGTGCCAGAACGTCATCCCGACGTCGCAGTCCCGACATTCGCTACTCGCCTTCTCGTCGTGGCGCAGGCGGGCCTCGTGCACCGCTGCATTTGTCCTAACAATAGCACGAACTGGCGCGGAACCTCGTACGGTGGAATGAGGGGGGTAATGTTGTCATCACAAAGGGGTCGCTCGCGGCCCACCGCCTTCGATCCGCGTGCCACCCCAGCGCCGAGGAGCACCGCATGAGTACTGAACCCGTCTGGCCGAGCGAGCTCTTCACGGACCTCGACCGCAGCGGCCCCATCCCGCTGTACTTCCAGATCTCGAGCCGCCTCGAGCGAGCGATCCGCGACGGCGTCATTCCCGCCGGGGCCCGTCTCGAGAACGAGATCGCCATCGGGCAGCACCTCGGGCTCTCGAGGCCCACGGTGCGCCGCGCGATCCAAGAGCTCGTGGACAAGGGACTCCTCGTTCGACGGCGCGGGATCGGCACCCAGGTCGTGCAGGCGCGCGTGAGCCGGCCGGTCGAACTCACGAGCCTGCAGGAGGACCTCACGCGCGCAGGCCATCACCCGAGCACCCGAGTGCTCTCGCTCGACAGGATCCCCGCCGACGAGGATGCGGCACTGCGGCTCCGGGTCGCGGTGGGCACCGAGATCACGCGCATACGGCGCCTGCGCAGCGCGGACGGCACGCCGATGGCCATCCTCGAGAACCTGCTCCCGCCCGAGTACGCGGACATCACGTTGGAAGACCTCGAGACGCATGGTCTGTACGAGATGCTGCGGGCGCGAGGCATCGCGATCAAGATCGCGAATCAGACGATCGGCGCGCGACGCACCCACAGCGACGAGCACGAACTGCTCGATCTCGCGAAGGGCAGCCCGGTACTCACGATGGATCGCGTCGCCTTCGATCAGGGCGGGAGCGTGATCGAGGCCGGGCATCACTGCTATCGCCCCGACCTCTACTCGTTCGAGACCACGCTCGTCTCCCGCTAGATCTCGCGGGCGATGATTTCTCGGTAGACCTCAACGAGACGGTCGGCGGACGCCTGCCAGCTGCGCTCCACCGCGTGCGCGCGAGCCGCATCTCCCATGCGCTTCAGACCCGGGGCGTCGGCGAGCATCTCCCGGATCGTCGAGGCCCACACCTCTGCGTCGTCGCTCGTCACCAGCACACCGGTCGTGCCGTCGACGACCGCCTCCCGCAGCCCGCCCGCGTTGCGCGCGATCACGGGCACCCCGGATGCAGCCGCCTCGAGCGCGACGAGACCGAACGTCTCGGTGTGCGACGGCACGAGCATCACGCTGGCTGAACGAATGCGCTCCGCCAGCTCCCGACGCCGCAGAGCGCCCTCGAACGCGGTCGTGCCGAGCATGCCGTGCGCCACGACGGACTCGTGCAGGGCTCGGGCGTACGCATCGCCATCCGGCGGCGGCGCCCCGACGATGCGCAGCGTCGGCCGCTCGGCCCGCGGCAACCGAGCGATCGCCTCGATCGCGAGGTCGAACCCCTTGAGCGGGTGGAGGCGACCCACGAGGATCACCTCGGGCCGCCCGCCGCCGCGCAGCCAGTCGCGCTGCTCTTCGCACTCGGCCGTGTCGCACGGGTGGAACAGCTCGGTGTCGACGCCGAGCGGCACCACGCGCACACGATCCGGATCGCCCTTCAGCCGCTCCAGCACGGTCGCCCGCTCCGCGTCGCTCACCGCGATGATGAGGTCGGCCTCGGCCGCGAGCCGAGCTTCACCCGCGAGTCGCCCGGGCGACTCCGGCCGCTCGCCGTCGCCGATCGGCGACTCGGGCGGTGCGGCGATCGAGTGGTAGCTCTGCACGAGCGGGATGCCGCGGTCACGTGCGACGGGCAGAGCGGCGATGCCCGAGAACCAGTGCTCGGCGTGGAGGACCTCGACCGGGTCATCGGCGAGCTCGTCGAGCAACAGGCGGCTGAACTCCTCCATCACCTGCTCGTGCTCGCCCTTGGCCAACAGGCGAGGGGCGCCCGCGTCGAGCAGCAGTACGGTCAGGTTCGGCATCAGCTCGACGCGAGCCGGCGTCTCCGTGTCGCTGCGCCGGGTGAAGATGCGCACCCGATGCCCGGCGCGCGCGAGGGCTTCGGCCTGGGC
Organism: Leucobacter sp. USCH14; assembly: GCF_037619215.1. NCBI lineage: Bacteria > Bacillati > Actinomycetota > Actinomycetes > Micrococcales > Microbacteriaceae > Leucobacter > Leucobacter sp. USCH14. Next base: position 148,655 of record NZ_JAQPZP010000002.1, on the reverse strand, counting down.
GCGCACGACGACGTTCATTCCACCCGCATCCTTGGTGCCCGGCACATCGAGCGGCGAGGTGTGCAGCATGACGAAGCCGATCGAGAGTGCTGCGGTAGTCATACATCGAGCGTAGTGGCAGGATCGAGGCCGGCCGTCACAGGACGGACCTGCCGGCCGAGCAAGCCTCGACTAAAGATACCCCCGGGCGGTATGCTCGATTGCATCGACCGGGGAGGGAGCCGCCATGTCCGAGCCGCACGCGAGCAGCGACGCCTGCGAACCCGAGTTCAGCGCCGGGCACCCCACCCGACCGGGGGAAGACGCAAATCCCCGAACGGCGCACGCCCACGATCACGGCCTTCAGGGCGCGGCCACCGGCACGGCGAAGCACCGCCGCAGACTGGTGCTCGTACTCGGGATCACGCTCGCGGTCTTCGTCGTACAGCTCATCGGCGCCTTCGTCTCGAACTCGCTCTCCCTGCTCGCGGATGCCGGGCACATGCTCACCGACGCCACGGGAGTGGCGATCGCGCTCATCGCGAGCCTCATCGCGGGCGTCGCCGCCACATCGAAGCGCACCTTCGGCTACCTGCGGATCGAGATCCTCGCCGCACTCGTCAACGGCATCGTGCTCGGGGTCATCGCGATCGTCATCCTCGCTCAGGCCATCGCGCGCTTCGGCTCCGAGGTCGAGGTGCACTCCGGGCCGATGCTCGTCGCCGCCGTGATCGGAGCGCTCGCGAACCTCATCTCCCTGCTCATCCTGCAGTCGGGTCAGCGCGAGAGCCTCAACGTGCGGGGCGCCTACCTCGAGGTGCTCGGCGACCTGCTCGGATCGGTCGCCGTCATCGCCGCCGGAATCGTCATCCTGCTCACGGGCTGGAACGCGGTCGACCAGATCGCCTCGATCCTCATCGCGCTCCTCATCTTCCCGCGAGCGATCAGCCTGCTCCGAGACGTCGTCGGCGTGCTGCTCGAAGCATCGCCCAAGAACATCGATGTCGACGCCGCGCGCACGCACATGCGGGCGGTGCCCGGGGTCGAGGACGTGCACGACGTGCACGCGTGGACCATCACCTCGGGGGTGCCGGCCTTCTCAGCCCACGTCACGGTAGCCGACGCCGCGTGGAGCGAGCGCGGCTACCACGCGATCCTCGACGAGGTGCGCGCCTGCCTGCACGAGCATTTCGACACCGAGCACGTCACGCTCCAGCTGGAGCCGCGCAGCCACGAAGCGGCAAGCGAACGCGTGCACGCGTGACCCGTCCCGGGCTCAATCGAGCAGCAGCGCAGGCTCCTCGAGCACCGACGCGACGTCGGCGACGAAGCGCGAGATCACATCGCCGTCGACAATCCGATGGTCGAAGGATCCGCCGACCGTCGTCACCATGCGCGGCCGCACCTCGCCGTCGACCACCCACGGCTTCTGACGGATCGTGCCCATCGCCATGATGCCGCACTCGCCTGGGTTGAGGATCGGCGTGCCGAAATCCATGCCGAACACGCCGATATTGGTGATCGTGATGGTGCCCCGCGCCATGTCGCTCGGCTGGGTGCGCCCGTCGCGCGCCGTGATGGTCAGCTGCTCGATCGCGCGGGCGAGATCGAGCAGGCTGAGATCCTGCGCATCCTTGATATTCGGCACGACGAGTCCGCGGGGCGTGGCCGCCGCGATCCCGAGGTTCACGAAATTGTGTCGAATGATCTCGGTGTCCGTGAAGGTCGCGTTCACCTCGGGGTTGCGCCGCACCGCCCAGAGCATCGCCTTCGCGAAGATGAGCAGCGGCGACACCTTGACGCCGGCGAAGTCGGTGGAGCTCTTCAGCCGCTTCACGAACTCCATGGTGCGCGTCGCATCGACGTCGGTGAACACGCTCACGTGCGGCGCCTCGAAGGCGCTGGTCACCATCGCCTGCGCCGTCATCTTGCGAATGCCCTTGAGCGGAATCCGCTCCTCCCGAGCCTCCGCCGCCTCCGGAGTCGACAGGTTGCGGAAGACGCTGGCCTGCGACGCCTCGCGCACGACGTCGTCGCGGAGCACCTCGCCGGCGATGCCGGTGCCGGTCACCCGCGTGAGATCGACGCCCAGATCTTTTGCGAGCTTGCGGATCGGCGGCTTCGCAATCACGGGCGACGACTCCGCGACCGGGATCACGGCGTGCGACCCCGCCTGCGGCCCGCGAACCGCGGCCGCGCCGCCACCCGTTGCAGCGCCTCGATTCGCGTCCGTGCCGCCCGCGTTGCCGCGCAGCAGCGGCTCTCCCCCGCGGCGGCGGCGCGACTTCACCGCACCTCCGGTGCCATAGCCGACGAGCACCGCCCCGGCCTCGCCGTCCTCGTGAGCGACACTGGCGGCGGTGTCCGCGACGACGTCGCGGGTCTCCTCGGTATCGAGCGGGCTGGTCGGCGTCGCGGGATCCTGCGCGACGGGATTCTCCCCGCCGAGACCCGATGCATCCCCGGCAGTCTCGCCCTCCACACTCACGCGCAGGATCGGCTGACCCACGGGCACGGTGACACCGACCTCGACGAGCACTTCGGAGACGACGCCGGTGAACGGGGAGGGCAGCTCGACGAGCGACTTCGCCGTCTCGATCTCGCAGATCACCTGATTCAGCGCGACCGTATCGCCGGCGGCGACGTGCCAGGTGACGATCTCGGCCTCGGTGAGTCCCTCTCCGACATCGGGGAGGGGGAACGTCATCTCGCTCATGAAAACTCCTGCAGTCAGTTCGGGGTCAGTAGTGCATCGTGCGGTCGACGGCCTCGAGCACGCGGTCGGCGTCGGGGAGGAACAGCGGCTCGATGGCGGCCGCGGGGAACGGGACGTCGTACCCCGAGACGCGCAGCACGGGCGCCTGCAGCGAGTAGAACGCGCGTTCGGCGACGGTCGCCGCGATCTCACTGCCGACACTGGCGTTGCCCGACGCCTCCTGAGCGACGACGAGGCGTCCCGTCTTGCGCACGGATGCGAGCACCGGCTCGTAGTCGATGGGAGAGACCGTGCGCAGGTCGATCACCTCGAGGCTCGTCCCCTCCGACTGCGCGATCTCGGCCGCCTGCAGCAGGGTCGTGACCATCGCCCCGAATCCGACGACGGTGCAGTCGGTGCCGACGCGGGCGATTCGGCTCTCGTGCAGCGCGGCGGCGGGGGCCGTCGGATCGACTTCCCCCTTGTGCCAGTACTTCGCCTTCGGCTCGAAGAACAGCACCGGGTCGTCCGAGGCGATCGCCTGCTGGATCATCCAGTAGGCATCGTTCGCCGTCGACGGCGCGACGACGCGCAGCCCCGCAGTGTGCGCGAAGTACGCCTCGGGGCTCTCCTCGTGGTGCTCGATCGAGTTGATGTGCCCGCCGTACGGCACGCGGATGACGATCGGCATGCTCACCGTGCCGTCGTGCCGCGCGCGGATCTTCGCGAGCTGCGTGGTGATCTGGTTGAACGCGGGGAAGATGAACCCGTCGAACTGGATCTCGACCACGGGGCGGTAGCCGCGCAGCGCCAGTCCGATCGCACTGCCGACGATGCCCGCCTCCGCGAGCGGCGTATCGAGCACTCGGGCCGAGCCGAAATCGGCCTGCAGCTTGTCGGTCACGCGGAACACCCCGCCGAGGGGCCCGATGTCCTCGCCCATCAGCAGCACGCGGTCGTTCTCGACCATCGCGGTGCGCAGGCCCTCGTTGATCGCCCGCGCGATGGGCAGTTCGGCGCGCTTCGCGAGCGTCTGGATCTCGGTCATGCGGCGCCCCCCTCGAACGAGGATTCGTACTCGGTGAACCAGGCGCGCTGCTCGTCGATGCGCGGGTGCGGCTCGGCGTACACGTGCGCGAACATCGACTCCGGGTGCGGCTTGGGAAGCGTGAGGATCTGATCGCGCACGACCTTCGCCTGCCGATCCGCGGTCTCGGCGACCTCTGCGAAGAAGGCGTCGTCGACGTCGAGGCTGCGCAGGTGCGCCTCGAGGCGCGCGATCGGGTCGCGCAGCCGCCACGCTTCGAGCTCGCCCTCCGGGCGGTAGCGGGTCGGGTCGTCGGCGGTGGTGTGCGCGCCGATGCGGTACGTGAGCGCCTCGATGTAGCCCGGACCCCGCCCCTCACGGGCGAGGCGCATGAATCGACGCCCCACGGCGAAGGCCGCGAGCGGGTCGTTGCCGTCGATCTGCACCGCGCGGAGGCCGAAACCGAGGGCTCGGCGGTACAGCGGAGTGCGCGACTGGCGCGCCACCGGCACCGAGATCGCCCACCCGTTGTTCTGCACGACGAACACCTCGGGCGTCTGATAGCTCGCGGCGAAGATCATCGCTTCGTTCGGATCGCCCTGACTGGTGGTGCCGTCGCCGTAGAAGACCATCGTGGCCTCCCCGGTCGGGGTCCCCGGCTCGCCGGCGTCGAGCGCGGTGCTGCCGGAGCGGCGCTTCGCATCGAGCACCTGCGCGAGCGCATGGCCCGTGGCGTGCTGCGTCTGGGAGCCGAGCACCAGCGTGTAGAGGTGCACGTTGCCGTTGGAGGGGTCGGTGATGTCCCACCCCCCGTGCGTCACCCCGCGGAATTGCGCTGCGATGTCGAGCAGGTCGACGCCGCGCACGTGCGCGACCAGGTGCTCGCGGTACGCCGGGAAGACGTGATCCTGCGGCTCGGTCGCACGGACGAGCCCGACCTGACACCCCTCCTGGCCGACGCTCGGCACCCACAGGGCGAGCTGACCCTGCCTCTGCAGATGCGTGCATTCCGTGTCGAAGGCGCGGGTCGTCACCATGTCGCGGTACCACTGCATGAAGTCTTCGACGCCCACGCCCTCGAGCTCGGCCGCGTACTCGGCCGCCGTGTCCGACGGCGCGTAGCCGCCCTCCGCGTCTAAGAAGCGGATCGGCTCGGGGTCGTCGCCGCGCAGCAAGCGCTCTGTGCTCTGTTCGCTCATCTCGACTCAGTGTAATGAGTGGCGCTGCGCACGGCGGGATATACCCGCGGAGTCGCGGTGCAGCGATTACCGCTTCGCGAGATGGCGGCGCACGATCTCGATGACGACCGGCACGCTCTCCGGCTCACCGACTGAGATGCGCACGCCGACGCCGCCGAAGGGTCGCACGAGCGTGCCGGCCTCGGAGAAGTCTGCGGCGAGCGCGAGCGCATCCGCAACGCCTCCGGGCGCTTCCCCGGTCTCCGGGATCCAGACGAAGTTGCCCTGCGCCTGCGGAATCGCGAGACCCAAGTCCCGCAGCGCTGCGGCGAGCGCATCACGGCGTTCGGCGAGTTCGGCCACGCGTTCCACGTGCACGGCGCGCGCCTCGGGGGTGAGCGATGCGCGGGCGGCGCTTTCCGCGATCCCCGTGACCGAGAGCGGAATCGCCACGCTGGCCGCCGCCGCGAAGATCGCCGGATCGCCGACGCCGTAGCCGATGCGAAGCCCGGCGAGCCCGTACGCCTTCGAGAAGGTGCGCAGTACGACGAGATTGGGGTGCTGCCGCAGCACATCCTCACCGCGCACCGCGTCCGGATCGGTGACGAATTCGCGGTACGCCTCGTCGAGCACCACCAGGGTGTCCGAAGGCACTCGCGTCATGAAGCGGTCGAAGTCGGTACGGCGGATCGTCGGCCCGGTCGGATTGTTGGGCGTGCAGAGCAGCACGACCCGGGTGCGCTCGGTGATCGCGTCGGCCATCGCCTCGAGGTCGTGCTCGGCGGTCGGGGTGAGCGGAACCCTGCGCGCCACGGCACCCGAAGCGAGACCGAGTGAGGGGTAGGCCTCGAAGCTCGGCCACGCGTGCAGGTACTCGTCGCCCGCAGCGGCAGTCGCCTGGACGAGCTGGAAGAGGATCGCGACGGAGCCGGCGGCGAGATGCACGTGCGCGCCATCCACGCCGAACTCCGCACCGATCGTCTCCCGGAGCTCGGGCATCGCGACCGCCGCGTAGCGATTGACGTCCGCGCGCCGGGCGATCGCATCGAGCACGCCGGGAAGCGGCGCGAACGGGTTCTCGTTGCTCGAGAGCTTGAATCCCGGCTTCGTCGGCGCTGCGCCCTGACGATAGGCCGGAACGGCGAGGACGTCCGCGCGGAATCTGACGGGGGGCACGGCCTGCTCACTCATGACAAGTGAGTCTAGTGATCAGGCCGCGCCGCTGCACCGCTACCAGCCGCTGGCGATATAGATATCGGAGATCACGGGTTTGCCGTCCTCGATGCTGATCGTGCCCCACACGCTGACCGTGTGTTCCTCGAGCTCCGGGTCCTCGTCGAACATGGAGGGATTGGAGCGCGTTGCGATGGTGCCCTCTCCCGACGTGAAGCTGTCGAGCGAGATGTCGTCGAAGCCCGATGGCTGTGCGACGACCTTCATCTCTGCGAGGTCATCGTCTCGCGTGACGTACGGACAGACGTCGTCCATGTTGGTGGGAATCTCAACGCACTGCGCGATGCGATTCTGCACCTGCAGCAGCACTTCCTCCTCGAACGCCTCGCTCGGGGCGACGGTGATGGTGACCCCCTCGCCGAGGCCGCCGCCGGGCGTCACCCGCAGGCTCTCCTGCGACGGCGTGATGAAGGCGCTTCCCGGGCCCGTCACGGGGTACACACCGGGATAGGCGTAGAGGGAACGGCTGGCGTAGCCGTACCCGCCGTCACTCTCGAGCGCCACGTCTGTTGCACCGACGGTGACCGTTTCCAGGCCTTCGGCGCTCAACGTCACGGGAGCGACGAGCGAATCCTCCAGCGTCCAGGTGTCGAGCACGACGAACTCTTTGGGCCCCGGCGACAGGAAGAACGTCTTCTCGAATCGTTCGCCGTCGAGCGCCAGCGTCGCGTCCACCGTCGCACCCGAATCGGATCGATCCGTGGTCTCCACATCCACGATCTCGATGCGGGTCTCGGCAGACCCGAGCACCTCGTCGGTCAGCAGCTCACGATCCGCATTCTGCAGTCCGGGATCGACGAGCTCGTTCGCCTGTTCGGCTTCGCCCTCCGCGAGGAGTTCGAGGTACTGCTCCACCGCCTGCGCCGGGTCGCGCTGCTGATTGAGCACCGACACGGTGACCGCCGCGCCCACACCGAGCAGCACGACGAGGCCGACGATCGACCCGGTGACGATGAGCGCGCGCTTGGTGCTCGGCGCCATGGGCTGCCGAGGCGGCAGTTCGAAGGACGGTTGCCCGCCCGCTGCCGCTCCGGGTGCGGCTGTCGGAGCCTCATACGCGACCGCGGGCGCGGGTGATGCGTCCGCTGCGTATGCAGCTGCGGGAGCAGGCGCGGGCGCGGCCGGCCTCCTCGCGCCGGTGATCCATGCGTGCGCGTTCCCGCGCCCGCCGAACAGCACCAGCAATGCGGGGGAGATGCGATATGCGAGCAGCGGCGCGAACTCGGCTGCGACGGAGATAAGCCCGGCCCCGATTCCGACTGCCAACGGGCTCCACCAGGAGACGTTCACGGTTCCGCCTGAGCCGAGGCTCGCGAGTGAGAGCACCTCGCCGCGCACCGAGGCGCCGGCCACCCCGAACGCGAGCACGCACCACGCGCCCAGAACGATGAGCGGCATCTGCCAGACGCGGCCCCACACCGGAGCCTGCGCCCGCGGGCGACGAACTCCGATCATGGCGGCCGCGATGACGAGTGCGAGGAGCGCAACGACGATCGACCAGATGCCGTATCCGTCGGGAACGTCGAACGCACTCGTGCTCATCGAGGGATACGATGCGACCGACAGGCTGACGCCTCCGAAGTGCCCGAGGGCAGCGATCATCGCCGCAAGATTGCCGAGCAGCGGCATCCCGGCGAGGATCGGCGCGAGCGATTCCGCTTGCACCGAGAGCACGGCGAGCACCACGAGCGCGGCGGCGCCGAACGCCGCGAACTGCACGACGAGGGCGATTCCGCTTTCGCGCAGGCCGGAGATCCACGCTCCGTCGTGCACGGCGGTGACTTCACGCCGCAGCGCTGTGCGGGCGATGAACAGCGAGAGCGACACGGTGAGCAGCACGACGAGGAAGACCAGCCCGGCTTGCGTGCGCACGCTGAATCCAGCGCTGAGCGAAAGCCCGTCGAACCTCGCGAACGCCGTCACCAGCGTGACGACAAGCGCGATCACGGTGGCCTCGATAGCGGCGCGCGCCGCTTCTGCCCCGAGATTCGGCGCCAGAACGCGGTCGTGCCGCATTCGCCAACGCGCGATCAGCGCAGTGCCGGTGATCATGATGGCAACCGTGCCGAGCGGCACGACGGACAGAGACCCCGCAGCACTCGCACTCATGAACGACTCGTCGATCCTCGCGTCGACCGCGATACCACCGCCGAGCGCCGCACCCAGGGCCAGGAGCAGTCCGAGGAACGCCTGCCCGAGGTCGGGCGCAGCGCCCCCCGGGTCCGAGGCGAACGCTGCGACGATGAGCAGGAGTGCACTCGTCACCCCCGCTGCGAGCACGCCTCCCGCGAGCCACCCCAGGGTCCGCAGGCCCGCGGCGCTCCAGATCGCCCGGAGGTAGGCGGCGACCGCCGGGTTGCGCGGAGCGGGGGGCGGCAGTGGAGGAGCATGGTGATGCGGCTCCGCTCCCGGTTGACCGGCCATTGAGGGAGTCTGGGGAGTCTCGGGTGCCGGCGGGTGCGGCGAGCGGTACTCGGGGTGAGGATCGTCCGTGCTGGACACGTTGGGCGGCTCCATTCGATCGGCGACGAAGTTCTCCGCACACACGCGTCCCCTCGGAAAACTCACAGGCAATGCGAAGCTTAGCAATCCGCGTGATCGGCGCTCAAGGCCGTCCGCCGACGGGCGGATCTTTCCTCTCGTCGGAGCGCTCGGGCGGGTGGGAGAATCGAAGCATGCGCACGCTCATCCGGGTCCTCGTGAACGCCTTCGCTCTCTGGCTCACCACGCTCATCGTGGGCGGCAGCGGGAACCACGGCGTGTGGATCGATCCGATCAACGCGGACGGCTCCGGCCAGGTGATCACCCTGGTGCTCGTCGCGCTGGTGTTCGGCCTCGTCAACGGCACGCTCGGCAAGGTCGTGCGCTTCGTCTCGATCCCGCTCTACATCCTGACGCTCGGCCTCTTCGGTCTCATCGTGAACGGACTGCTCCTGGCGGTCGTCGCATGGCTCTCCGACCTGGCCGGGTTCGGCCTGCGTCTCGACGGCTTCTGGTGGGGTGTGCTCGCGGCACTCGTGCTGTCGATCCTCTCGGGAATCTTGAACGGCCTGCTCGGAACCTCTCGGAAGAAGGTCGGCTGAGCCGCCATTCGGCGCCACGTCCACGGGCGGGCGGCGTGGGAGAATGGTCGACGGACCGCGATCCCGATTCCGAGAGGCTCACATGACCCCGCTCCCCACGCAGCCCATCAGCCCCCTCGACGGACGCTACCGCGCTGCGGTCGCCGAACTCGGCAACACCCTCTCCGAGGCGGGTCTCAATAAAGCGCGCGTGCACGTCGAGGTCGAGTGGCTCATCCACCTCACCGAGCACTCGCTGCTCGGCGGCTCCCCCATCGATGCCGATCAGGTCGCTGCGCTGCGGGAGTGGGCGGCCGACTTCGGTCAGGCCGAGATCGACGAGCTCGCGGAGACGGAGCGCACGACGCAGCACGACGTGAAGGCGGTCGAGTACCTGGTGCGCGCCCGTCTCGAATCGCAGGGCCTCGGTCGTCTGGCCGAACTCACCCACGTCTGCTGCACCAGCGAGGACATCAACAACCTCTCGTACGCACTGACCGTCAAGCAGGCGATCGCCGAGGTGTGGCGCCCGCGCTTCGAGAAGGTCATCGCCGAGCTCGCGCGGCAGGCCGAGCAGTACCGCGAGCTCCCGATGATGAGCCGCACGCACGGCCAGCCCGCGACCCCGACGACGCTCGGCAAGGAGCTCGCCGTCTTCGTGCACCGGCTCGAGCGCCAGCTCAACCAGATCGACGACATCGAGTACCTCGGCAAGTTCTCGGGCGCGACGGGAACCTTCGCGGCGCATCTCGCCGCTGACCCCGATACCGACTGGGCGCAGGTGTCGCAGGAGTTCGTCGAGGGGCTCGGCCTCGACTGGAATCCGCTCACCACGCAGATCGAATCCCACGACTGGCAGGCGGAGCTGTACACGCGCATTGCTCACGCGAACCGCATTCTGCACAATCTCGCCACCGATATCTGGAGTTACATTTCCATCGGCTACTTCCGGCAGATCCCGGTCGCAGGCGCCACCGGGTCTTCGACGATGCCCCATAAGGTCAATCCGATCCGTTTCGAGAACGCAGAGGCGAACCTCGAGCTCTCGAACGCGATCCTCGATTCGCTCGCGGCGACACTCGTCACCAGCCGCTGGCAGCGCGACCTCACCGACTCCTCCGCACAGCGCAACATCGGCGTCGGCCTCGGCCACTCGGTGCTCGCCCTCGACAACATCCTGAAGGGGCTCGGACAGATCGATGCGGCGCCCGAGGTGCTCGCCGCCGATCTCGACGCCAACTGGGAGGTGCTCGGCGAGGCGATCCAGACCGTGATCCGCGCCGAGGTCACCGCCGGCCGCTCATCGATCAGCGACCCCTATGCGGCCCTGAAGGAGCTCACGCGCGGTCGCCGCATCGGGCAGTCGGACCTCGTGGAGTTCGTCGAGGGGCTCGAGATCGGCGACGACGCGAAGCAGCGACTGCTCGCTCTCACCCCGGCGACGTACATCGGAGACGCCGTGCGGCTCGTCGACTACCTGCAGCGGTAGCTCGTGCCCTTCGGGGCGCGGGATCGCGGACGGTGGGAGGCGACTCCCCCGTCCGCCTCGACGACTTCTCCCCTCCACGAGCCGCAGGTGACGTTCCACAGCGCGCCGTGCTGAACGCTCGTCGAGGTGACGACGAGAGCGTCAGTGCCAGGTGGGCTTGTCGTTCGGCTGCTGCAGGTCTTTGCGCGCATCGAGGTCGTCCTGACTCGGCTTGCCGCCGAGCCCGACCAGCGCGACCATCATGATCGAGACGATGAAGCCGATGCCCAGGAAGACGGCCGCGAGGATCAGATCCCGCGTCGTCAGCAGCACCACGACGCCGGCGAAGAGGCCGAGGACCACGGAGAAGCCGATGAGCTCGAGCGGCTTCAGGCGGTCACGGCGCGACGGCGTCACGGGTTCCTGATTGGCGGGCTCGGGGGGCTGGGTCATCGTCTGCTTTCGGAAGGCTCGGGTGTGGTCAACGGTTGCCGGCGGCGGCGTCGCGAGGGGAGTGCACTCGGCGTGTGTCGAAGGCGGAGATGCCGAGGAAGACTCCTGCGAGCACCGCGTACGCTCCGAGGAACCCCAGCACGGCGACCTGATCGTCGCGCACGAGGATCACGAGCAGCGCGAGCAGCATGCCGATCGCTCCGAGGAATACTGCGTCTTGCCTGCTCCCCGGGCGCACGGTCGTCCCGACGAACTCGAGGAGCGCGCTCAGCAGCGCCCATGCGGCGACGATGATCGCAAAGGCGACGACGGCGCCCGCGAACGCGAGCCCGAGCGCTGCTGCCACCGAGACGAGGCCGAGCAGCAGCGGAAGCGGGTTTCCTCCGTTCGCCCGCCACGACCACCACTCGAGGAGATGGGCGATGCCGATGGCGCCGATCGTGATGGCGGCCATACCGAGATCGAACGGGAGCTGCTCGTGGAGCGTCGCCGAGAATGCGATGGCGATCCCCGAGAGCAGAAGCACTGCGACGCGCACCAGCTTGACCGGGCGTGAGACGGGGATTTCGGGAGTCGACGATCCCGCAGTTGTCGAAACTGCAGCAGGCATGACACCCCTTTCTCGCTCTTCCCCAGTCTACCCCCGCCTCGCTGAGCAGAATCCCCGCGGGAGTGGGCTTAGCCCTCAGCCCTCGGCCGTCACCGTGTGCGATTCTCCGCGGATCGCGAGCATCGGCCGATCGCCGGCGTTGTCACGACTTTCCGAGCCGTCGTTCGGCGATCTTACGAGCGACGTCGAGGAACCCGGGGACGTACTCCCCCCAAGAGTCGCTGATCTTGTCCCCGTCGAGCTTGCCGGTGTGCACCTGTTCGCACATTCGCATCCAGCCCTCCCCCGTTGCCGCGGTCAGCGCCGCGGCAATTCCGGCATTCATGACGTTTCCGGCCCCGGGGATGATCTTGAGCAGGCTACTCGCAAGCGCCCTGCCGGCCAGTTGCACACCGACCTGCGCTAGCGCCCCGGCGGACATCATCGTCTTCATGTCCAGGTCGTATATGGCCGAGATCCTCCCCATCATTCCGAGTTGGATCGGCGCCAGAATGGCCGCATCCGCAATGGGAACCGGGACTGCTGCTGCCGCTGCGGCTGCTCCCGAAGCGGATGTGATGACGGGACGGGCCAGTTCCCTCTTCCAGGGAAGATTGAGTCGCTGGGCGACGCGAAACGCGTCCTTCTCGTTTTCGGGCGAGAGTGCGAGGGTCTCCGCTACGAGCTCACCGAGGCCATGCCCCTTACCCTTCCCGTGCTTGTCGCGTGTAGAAACCAGCACAATGCGCTGATACGGGATGTCAAGCGGTTCGCCCGTCGCGTCATTGACAGGACTCTCGAGCCAGTCGACGAACGCCTGTACGTCCTTCGCCGCACCGCGCTGACCGGTGATGGGGTTCTTGATCCAATCGACCTTTGTGAGCACAAGAATCACTGGGAGGCCTGCGGCGTCGAGCTCCCGAATCATCGCGATGTCCGCCGGAGTCAGTCTGTCGTCGTTCGCCTTCACGCAATACCAGACGACAGCAATCTGGCGATCGGCCGGGTGCTCGGCGATCATCGCAAGGTGCGCCCTGAGCTGTTCCGCGGGCGATACCGGAGAACCGATCTCGAAACCCTCGACGTCCCAGATGCCAAGCGAATCGTCGTGATAGAACTGCACGCCACGAGTCACGGGGAGACCCTTGCCCACTTTCGCCCAGTCTCTCCCGAATACGGCATTCACCAGCGAGGACTTCCCGACGCCAGAACCGCCGATGACGGCGAGGTTGAACCGACCATACGCCGACTTGGATTCTGCGTTCGCTTCGAGGAATGCGCGCTCATCGATCTTCCGTACGGACTCACCGGTCGCCTCTGCCGCCTCAGCGGGGTCGGGCACGGGTTCAGCGCCGTTCGGCGCTTCCTGTTTCGTCACCTCAGCTCCTCGTCTCTGGGCGAGCTACTCGGCGAACTCGAACGTGAGGACGGCATCGGGTTCGATACTACTGACGATCCGCGTATAGAACGTCTCTGCTTGCGCTTCGAGGAGCGGCCGGAACTCCGCAACCTGCTCGGTGATCTGGGCATCGGTGAGTATCTCTTCGATAGCTTCGGTCTTGTCGATCTCCGGGGTGACCCAGCTCAGAATGCCGTTCGATTCAGTCGCGACAGTGAAGTTGGGGTCGTTATAACCCAAAAAGATAAACTCGGGGATCTCGATCGTGTAGGTCATCTCACCCGTGGGACGAATCTCGACATCTTTGCCTTCGATGCCGAACTTCGCGTCGAAGTCGTACTGCATGAAGACCTCGCGGTCGGAGAACGGGATGTCAAAGAGACCGAAGAAGTTCTGGTTCTCCTTCTGAGGCTTAATCTCGCTGAGTCCGGCGGTGACCAAGATGACCTGCTCCTCACCTTTCACAGACCGGAGGACCTGAACGGATCGCTCCTCCTCGGCGCCGAGGTGTGTCCCAACTCCGACGCCGACGACACCAGCGCCAACGATGAGTGCGGTCACCACGACAAAGAGCAGCATTCTCGCCCACGCCGGCGTTCGCTGCGTGGCCTTGCGTTGGGACGCCGATGGCAGCGAGTTCATAGCGTTCATACAGTGTCCTTCAAATCGGCCCGCCGGTGCAGACTTCTGAATCTACCGGACGGGCCGGGCATGGTCACGCCCGAGGATCACACCTGCGGCATGTCCTGGAAGCGCGAGTAGTGCCCCTGGAATGCGACCGTCACGGTGCCCGTGGGGCCGTTGCGCTGCTTGGCGAGGATGAAGTCGGCCTCCCCCGCTCGTGGGCTGTCGCGATCCCCCACCGCTTCTCGATGGAGCAGGATCACCATGTCGGCGTCCTGCTCGAGCGATCCCGATTCGCGGAGGTCGCTGATGGCCGGCATCTTGTCTGCGCGCTGCTCCGAGGCTCGGTTCAGCTGCGAGAGCGCGATGACCGGCACATCCAGCTCCTTGGAGAGCAGCTTGAGGGCTCGCGAGAACTCCGAGACCTCCTGCTGACGGCTCTCCGACTTCTTGCCGCTCGAGAGCAGCTGAAGATAATCGATCACGACCATGCGCAGCCCGTGCTGCTGCTTCAGACGACGGCACTTCGCGCGAATCTCGACGAGCGTCAGGTTCGGGCTGTCGTCGATGTAGAGCGGCGCCTCGGCCACGCGTGCCTGCGTCGCCGCGAGCTTCTGGAAGTCGCGGTTGTCGAGCGCACCCTTGCGAAGCGTCTGCATCGGGATGCTCGCCTCCGCCGCGAGCAGACGCATCGCGATCTCCGCGCGGCCCATCTCGAGCGAGAAGAACACGGTGGGAGCGTTCGCGTGCACCGACGCGTTGCGCGCGACGTCCATGGCGAGCGTCGACTTACCCATGGCGGGTCGAGCGGCGATGATGATCATCTGGCCACCCGCGAACCCGTTCGTCATGGCGTCCAGCTCGCTGAAGCCGGTGGGCACGCCGAGCATGCCATCCGCCGCACCGTTCGCCTTGTTGATCTCCTCGAGCGCAGCATCCACGGCGAGGTGGAGCGGCACGTAATCCTCTCCCTGGCTCTCCCCCGTGACGCCGTAGATCTCGGACTGAGCGACGTTGACGAGGTCGATCGCCTCGCCCTCACCGGCATACCCCATCTGCACGATTCGGGTTCCGGCCTCGACGAGTCGCCTGAGGAGCGCCTTCTCCGCGACGATCTCCGCGTAGAAGCTCGCGTTCGCTGCGGTCGGCACGATACTGGTGAGCGTGTGCAGGTATTCCGCACCGCCGGCACGCTGCAGCTCACCGCTCTTCGTCAGTTCGTCGGTGACCGTGATGACGTCGGTGGGCTCGCCGCGGGAGTACAGCGAGAGTACGGCCTCATAGATCACTTCGTGCTTGGGCACGTAGAGGTCGGAGCCCTTCAGCAGACCCGTAACGTCTGCGACGGCGTCCTTCGACAGCAGCATGCCGCCGAGTGCGCTCTGCTCCGCCAGAAGATCGTAGGGAGGAGTTCGCTCGTGCCCCCGGGAGTCGTCGTCGACGAAGGGATCCGGGATACCCAGGTGTGCAATTGACACGCGCAGACTTCCTCTCACAGCGATGGATTCGGTTACTGATCGATCAGACACCAGACCCCGGACATTCACGGTAGGGCTCGAACGTCGGTGGTCAAAACGGTGCTCTTCCACACGTGCAGCGTCCTGTGGATAACTCGGTGGACAAGTCACCGCTTTGAGCCGCACGTTGTCCACATTCCTGGGGACAACTTGTGGATGGCTTGTGGATCAGAATGTTTTTATGGCGGCTGACCTGCGATTTATAATCTCCACAGGAGAAAAGTTATTCAAGCTTCAGGTACACCTTGAGGCTTGATGAAACGCCCGAAGTGTGGAGAACTTGCGGCGGGGAACTCGCCATTGATAGCAATTCTCCGAAGCGTTCGAATCGCTGTGTTCACGACTCGTTCAGCGAGCTGTACGACTCCACCACGCCGCCCGGCAATCGCGACCAGCGCCTCCGCGGCATGGCTTCTGCACACGACAACGGCGGGACGCCGACCCGGAGAACCGAGCCGGCGTCCCGCCGTTGTCGTGCGCGAGAGCGTTATCGCTGAGCGATGACCTGCAGCGTGACCTTGGCGTCGACGCCCTCGTGCAGGTGCACGACGGCCTCGTACTCGCCCGTGGTCTTGATCGAGGGGAGCGTGATCTTGCGCTTGTCGATCTCGCCGATTCCGGCCTCGGAGACCGCAGCTGCAACTGCAGCGGGCTTCACCGAACCGAACAGACGACCGCCGTTTCCGGTCTTGGTGAGGAGGCGGATCTTGCCCTCCTGCAGCTTGGCCTTGAGGGCCTGAGCCTCTTCGACCGATGCGAGCGCACGAGCCTCGCGCGCAGCGCGGATCTGCGCAACCTGGGCCTCGCCACCGCGAGTCCAGTGCACCGCGTACCCCTGGGGGACGAGGTAGTTGCGTGCGAAGCCGGTCTTGACGTCGACGACGTCTCCGGCGGAACCGAGGCCCTGGACCTCGTTCGTGAGGATTACCTTAGACATTTCTCTGCTCCTTACCGGCCGGAACCGGCGTAGGGGAGGAGAGCCATCTCGCGGGCGTTCTTCACGGCCTTCGCGATGAGTCGCTGCTCCTGAACGGACACACCGGTGATGCGACGGGCGCGGATCTTTCCACGCTCGGAGATGAACTTGCGGAGCGTTGCGACATCCTTGTAATCGATGACGCCGACGGTCTGCTTCTTCGCGGGTGCGAGGGTCTTGGCGTTCTTACCGCGACCCGGCTTGCGGGCTGTGCCGCTGGACTTGCCTGCCATAATTGGTCTCTTTTCGTGATGCGTTCCGGCTGAGCCGGATCAAGAAGTTTAGAAGGGTTGCTCGTCGTCGAAACCGCCGCCGAAACCGCCGCCTGACTGACCCTGACCCGAATTGGTCCAGGGATTGTCCTGCTGCTGAGGAGCTGCGGGCTGGCCCCAGCTGCTCTGCCCGGCGGGCTGGTTTCCACCCGAGTTCGCGCCACCGAAGCCGCCGACCTGACCACGAGCCTGGCCGCGCGCGACCTGTGCTGTGGCGAACCGGAGCGACGGGCCGACCTCTTCGACCTCGAGGTCGAGAGAGGTGCGCTGCTGGCCCTGGTTGTCGGTGTAGCTGCGCTGGGTGAGGCGGCCCTGCACGATGACGCGCATGCCCTTGGTGAGGGATGCCGCGATGTTGTCGGCGTACTCGCCGTATGCGCGGCATCCGAGCCACAGCGGTTCGCCGTCCGACCAGTCACCCGACTGACGGTCGCGCACGCGGGGGGTCGAGGCGATCCGGAAGGTCACCCACGACTTTCCCGCCTGGCTGACGCGCGGTTCCGGGTCGGCAACGAGGTTGCCGACGACTGTGATCAGCGGCTCGCCGGCCATGAGCTAGGCGCCGACCTTCGCTGCTGCGCGAGCAGCCTTGGCCTGGTCGCGCTTCTTCTGCTCTGCGCGCTGGGCGATGAGCTCGTCGGAGCGCAGCACCTTGGTGCGGAGCACGGCCTCGGAGAGACCCAGCTGGCGATCGAGCTCAGCGGTGGCCTCGTGCGACGCGGTGAAGTTCACCACGACGTAGATGCCTTCGGACTGCTTCTTGATCTCGTAGGCCAGACGGCGCTTGCCCCAGATATCGGTGCTCTCGATCTCGCCGCCCGCATCGCGGATGACGCCGAGGAACTTCTCGATGCTGGGGGCCACGGTGCGCTCGTCGATACCCGGATCGAGGATCACCATCAGTTCGTACGGATGCATTATTGACCCACCTCCTTCGGACTTCACGGCCACAGGATTTCTGTGACAGGAGGGTGTTGATACATCATGCCGTCGCGCAGCGCAGGGTGCACTGAACGCAGACAACTTCAACAGCTTAGCACCTCGTGCCCGAAGCGTCATACAGAGTGTGGCGTGCGTGCGACCCCGAAGAACTGCAGTGTGAAGTCGTACCACGGGCCGCTCATGACGATCGGACGCCAGCCCGTATCGCGGCCGCGGCGTCGAGCCGCGTACGAGCCGACGCAGACGTACGCGACGCGATCCGCCCGGGCCTCGTAGACGTGCACGATGAGATCCCCGAGATTGTGCCATTGCGGCATTCCGAGCTGCTGCAGCGCCGCGAGATCTCCGGCTCTCAACTGCTGGTAGATCCATTCGTTCCAGGCGTCGTCCGAGTGCCACGTGCGCTCGAACACGCGCACGACCGGCGCTCCCGTCGCACGACGGCGAAGCGCATCCGCGCTGCGGTTGAACCAGAGGCGGTGACGGATCATGAATGCTCCGCCGATGGAGAGGGCGAGGAGGAAGAGGAGCCCGAAGGGGATCAGCGCGAGCGTCAACGCCCGGCTCGCGCCCGCGGCTGCTGAGCAGTCGACGCCGGGGCGGCACACCGCCTCCGCGTTCGAGGAGGAACCGAGGGCGACGGCGATGAAGATCGTGCCGAGCACTACGAAGCCGATGGACCAGGCCAGGTGGAAACCCACGGTGCTCCGCTTGATCTCCGGCAGGCTCAGCAGCTGCTGAACCGGGTCGTGATATCGACTCATCCTCGCTCCGTTCCGCCCCCGGGTCTCAGTCCGCCGAGGAAGAGGACCCCGGCGAACCCGCCACCGGTGTCAGGCGCCGGAACGCCTCGACCGTGCCAATCGGCTCGCGCTGCCCGCCGACGTGCACGATCTCGTCCCCGTCGACCGTGAGCTGCGTGCCGTACGCCCGCAGCGCCGCGACCTTACGCGGAAGCCAGGGGGAGACGTCGTACGCCTCGACCGACTCGCTCGCGTGCACGGGGGCGACATCGCTCGCGAAGACGTCGGAGACGATGCCCCAGAACGGGATCTCCAGAGCGTGCGCGACCGCGCGCGCGATGCGATGCGCGAAGACGTGATCCGGGTGCCCGTACCCGCCGCCGTCGTCGTAACTCACGATCGCCTGCGCACCCGAATGGAAGGCGGCGGCGAGGAGATCGTTCAGCGCCTCCACCGCGGGGGCCGAGGTGAGCGCATCCGGGCTCGCATCCTGCGCCGCCGTTGCGCGCCCGTCCGGGCCCCATGCCATACCCGAATCCTCGTAGATCACCGGGGGATGCCCTTCGGCGCGCGCCGGCTCGACTCCGAGGAACGCGTGGCGATCCACCCCCAGCATGCCGAGCGCCGTCTTGAGTTCGTTCTGACGAGCGACCGCGATTCCGTGCGCTGCCACCAGCGCCTCCAGCGGGCCGGCCACCACCTCGCCGCGCTCCCCGCGCGTGAGCGTCACGAGCAGGGGCTCCCGACCGGCCTCCGCGAGAGCCGCAAGGGTGCCACCGGTCGCGATCGTCTCATCGTCGGGATGCGCGTGCACGAACAGCACCCGCGCACGCCCGTCGAACCAGGTCGAAGCAGTCTCACTCACGTCACGATCTCCCATTCACTCGTCGCCGTGCTCGGCGTACCACGCGCGCAGCCTCGTCTCGGCTGCCTCCGCCCCGATCGGCCCCTCGTCGAGACGCACCTCGAGCAGGTAGCGATACGCGCGGCCGACCGCCGGCCCGGGTCGAATGCCGAGGATCCCCATGATCTGCTCGCCGTCGAGCTCGGGACGCACCGCCGCCAGCTCCTCGGCCTCCGCGAGTTCGGAGATCCTCCGCTCGATGTCGTCGTAGGCATGATCGAGTCGCTCCGCTTTGCGCCGATTGCGCGTGGTGACGTCAGCCCGAGTCAGGATGTGGAGGCGCTCGAGTTCTTCCCCGGCGTCGCGGACGTAGCGGCGCACCGCCGAGTCCGTCCACGGCTGGTCGCTGTACCCGAAGAACCTGAGGTGCAGTTCGATGAGCCGAGCGACGCGCTTCACGGTGTCGTTGTCGAACCGCAGTTCGCGCAGTCGCTTCTTCGCGAGTTTCGCACCCACCACATCATGGTGGTGGAACGTGACACCGCCCCGTTCGAAGCGGCGCGTCGCGGGTTTGCCGATGTCGTGCAGCAGCGCCGCGATCCGCAGAACGATGTCGGGCGCCACTGCCCCTGCGTCGCCTCCGGCCCGCGCGCCACGCGATCGTTCGAGCCCGATCGCCTGCTGCAGCACGGTGAGGCTGTGCTCGTAGACGTCCTTGTGCCGTCCGTGATCATCCTGCGTCGCGATGAGCGCCGTGAGCTCCGGCAGGAAACGCTCGGCGAGGCCCGTCTCGACCAGCAGTCGGATGCCCGGGAGCGGGTCGCCGGCCGACAGGAGCTTCACGAACTCGTCGCGGATCCGCTCGGCCGAGATGATGTCGAGCCGTTCTGCGAGTTCCTCCATCGAGACCCGAGTCTCCTGACCGACCTCGAACCCGAGCTGCGCGGAGAAGCGCGCAGCCCGCAGCATGCGCAACGGATCGTCGGTGAACGACTCCTCGGGGGCGCCCGGCGTGCGGATCTTGCCCGCGAGCAGATCCTCGAGCCCCCCGGAGACATCGACGAGGCGCAGATCGGGGAGCATGAGCGCAAGCGCGTTGATCGTGAAATCGCGGCGCACGAGGTCGCCCTCGATCGTCTTGCCGAAGCGCACCTCGGGCTTTCGCGAGTCGTCGCGATACGTCTCCGCGCGATACGTGGTGATCTCGACCGTCTCGCCCAGTACATTCGCCGCGATCGTGCCGAAATCGCGCCCGACATCCCAGACGTTCGTCGAGACGGCGTCCAGCACGGCTCGCGTCTCGTCCGGGTGAGCAGACGTGGTGAAGTCGAGATCCGTCACCGGTCGGCCGAGCAGCGCGTCGCGCACCGGGCCGCCGACGAGGGCGAACTCATGACCGCGTTCGGCGAAGGCTGCGGCGAGTGCCGCGACCGGCGCCGAACCGGCGATAGCGCGCAACGCATCCATGGATGCAGCGAGGGAAGGCATCCCTCTAGGGTACTCGGCTCCGCGTGGTAGGTCCGGTCCCTAGACTTGACGCCATGCTCCCACTCCTCCGTCTGCACGCGCGCGCTGTCGGATCGTGGGCGCTCGCCGGAGCCGTGCTGGCCGGAGCCGTCTTCGGAACGTCGGTCGAACCTCCGAGGAGCGCGGATGGCGCCCCGATCACATCCGAGACCGGTGGGGGAGCGGACGTCGAGCTCGTGGTCTCGCCGCGCGAACCCGTGATCGCAGCTGCAGACGATGAGGTGCAGTTCGGCCTGCTGATCCGGAATTCGACCTCCGCCGCATTGCCCGCCGGCACGGTGTCGCTCGAGCTCGACGCAACGCGCCTGAACGATCCCGCAGAGCTCGAAGAGGCGCTCCCCGAGTCCGCGATCCGCTTCGCGGAGGCCGAAGTGGGATCGACCGCTCCCGGCGCGGATCAGACGGTGACGGTGACGGTACCCCGCGGCGAGCTGCCGATCGGTCCGAACGCGGCCGCGGGGGCGTATCGCGTCGGTGCGACGCTCGAGTTCGTCGAAGCTCCTGAACCGGGATTCGCGTTGTTCGGAGCAGAACCCACCGATCAGACCGCTGTCGTCCCGGCGACGGTCTCGAGCGGAACCTCGATCGTCTGGAAGGGGGCGGGTGCGCAGAGCGTCCCGTTGAGCGTCATCGTGCCGTTCGTGCTGCCCCCCGATATTCGTACGCTGCCGACGCGCGGCCAGCTCGAGGATCTCGCTCCGGGCTGGGATCGCTTGCTGACGGCTGCTCGAACGCACGAGGCGACGCTCGCGATCGACCCCCGCGTGATCGCGGGTATCCGCGCGTACGGCGACGAGGCGCCGCGGAACGCCCAGTTGCTGCTCAACCGCCTCGAGACCACCCCGCTTCCATCATTCCTCCTGCAGTTCGCCGACGCCGACCCGTCCGCGCAAGCGGCGCTCGGGTTCACGACGCTGCTGGAGCCCACCAGCCTCGACTTCGTCAGCAGGTTCGGGAGCTTCTCCGAGGCACCGGCGTCCGATGCGGGCACCGAGGCCGATGCGGACTCCGGCCCCAGCTCCGGCTCCGGCTCCGGCTCCGATAGCAACTCCGTCGCAGATGGCGCATCCGGCACCGAGAGCACTGACTCCGCCGACGAAGCCGACGCCGGCGCCGAATCGACTCCCGAAATCGAGCCGGAGTCAGCTCCGCTTCCCGCGCTGAGCGACCTGCTCGCGTGGCCCCAGCAGGAGTCGCTGCACGCCTGGCCGGCGGAGGGCCGAGCTGACCCGGCACTGCTCCCGCTGCTCGAGAGCGAAGGCGTTGACAGCCTCGTGCTGAGCTCGGAGGGAGTCGAGCTCGCCGGCGGGCCGCGGGGGAGTATCGGAGACACCGAGGTGACGGTCACCGACGCGGAGCTCGACCGCGCCGCCCGCACCGCGCTGCGAGCGGCGACCGAGACCGAGCGCTCCGGAGGAGTGGCGCGAATCGCCGCGGAACTCGTACTGGAGGCCCAGGACGGTTCCGACGGGGTGGTACTCGCCCTCGACCGGGGGGCGACCGGGGGCGCGGCCGATCCGGCGGCTCTGCTCGAGCAACTCGAGACCTTCGCGTGGACCTCGCCGACGGCGATCGCCGAGCAGGGCACGGGATCAGTCGAACTTCGACCGTCCGGCCCGCTGCAAGACCGACTCGAGCTCCTGCGTTCCGCATCGAACCGCGAGGGATCCGTGAACGAGGTCGGCGCGGTGCTCACCCATCCCGAGTACCTCAGCGGTTACCAGCGCACGCGTCTCCTGGAGCTCTTCTCGACGCGGTACGCCGGCGATGAGGGCGGTTTCGCCGACGTCGCGGCCGCCTTCCGGGAGCGCGACGCCGAGCTGCTCAGCGGGGTTCAAGCGATCAGTACCGAGCACATTCAACTCGTCGGCAGTTCATCGCGCGTCCCCGTGCAGCTGCGCAACGCGCTTCCCTTCGACGCCGCCGTCACGGTCGATGTCGAACCGGCATCAGCAGCCCTCTCCGTGGAGGAGCGCCGCTTCGAGGACGTCATCGTGCCGGCGGAGACGACCGAGCGCGTGCTCGTGCCCGTGCGCAGTCGCGTCTCGTCCGGAGAATCGGGTCTCGTCGTCAGCGTGTCGGCGGCCGACGAGCAGACGACGGTGTTCACGGGCACGCTGTCGATCACCATCCGCAGCAGCATCGAGACAATCATCTTCTGGTCGCTGGGCGGGCTGGCGGTGCTGCTCCTCGTATTCGGCATTCTGCGGAGCGTGCGCCGCAGACGTCATCGAGCCGAGGGATCGTCGGGAGCGCAGGACGCCCCAGAGGAACCGGCTCGGGCGATGTAGTCCCGGCCTCAGTCGCCAGGAATACCGCGCGCCTAGGATGGGTTGTATCATCCGAGCGGTCATCACCGCGACCCAATCACCAGGTGTGCAAGGAGCGTCATGCACCAGATCATCATCATCGGATCCGGCCCGGCCGGTTTCACCGCGGCGATCTACGCCGCGCGCGCCGGCCTCGAGCCTGTGCTGTTCGCGAGCGCGGTCGGCATCGGCGGCGAGCTCATGAACACCACGGAGGTGGAGAACTTCCCCGGGTTCCCGGAGGGCGTGCAGGGACCCGACCTCATGCAGAAGATGCAGGAGCAGGCCGAGAAGTTCGGCACGGAGGTCGTCTACGACGACATCACCGAGGTCGATTTCACCGGCGACGTCAAGCGCGTCACTGCCGGCGACGGGTCGGTTCACGAGGCCCGCACGGTGATCTACGCGACGGGCTCGGCCTATCGCAAGCTCGGCATCGCCGACGAGGATCGCCTCTCCGGTCACGGCGTATCGTGGTGCGCAACCTGCGACGGCTTCTTCTTCCGCGAGAAGACGATCGCGGTCGTCGGCGGAGGCGACTCCGCGATGGAGGAGGCGACGTTCCTCACCCGCTTCGCCGACAAGGTCTTCGTGATTCATCGTCGCGAGGAGCTCAAGGCGTCGAAGATCATGCAGCAGCGGGCGTTCGACAACCCGAAGATCGAGTTCGTGTGGAACTCCGAGGTGGCTGCGATCCACGGCGAAACCGAGGTCACGGGCCTCACGCTCCGCGACACGGTCGACGGCTCCGAGAAGGACCTCGCCATCGAGGGCCTGTTCATCGCTATCGGCAACGACCCCCGTACGCACCTCGTGCACGGCAAGCTCGACTTGACGGACGATGGCACGATCGCGGTCGAGGGACGCAGCTCGCGCACATCGGTCCCCGGTGTATTCGCGGCGGGTGACGTGATCGACCCGTCGTACCGCCAGGCCATCACGGCTGCGGCCTCCGGCACGGTCGCCGCCCTCGACGCCGAGCACTACCTCGCTGCGCACGAGCAGGCCGAGCAGATCGCACTCGCGACTGTCTAACCGCAAGAACACGTCAGAAGGAGTCACCATGTCACAGGCAATCACCGTCGACGAGCAGAGCTTCGAGCAGGCCGTCCTCCAGAGCGACGTTCCCGTTCTCGTCGATTTCTGGGCTGAGTGGTGCGGCCCCTGCCGCGCCGTCGCGCCCGTGCTCGATCAGATCGCCGCCGAGAACGAGGGCAAGATCGTGATCGCGAAGCTGAACGTCGACGAGAACCCGAATCTCGCCGCTCAGTACCGCATCACGTCCATTCCTGCGATGAAGGTCTTCAAGGGCGGCTCCGAGGTGCGCGAGATCATTGGCGCCATGCCGAAGCCGATGATCGAGAAGCACCTCGACGGCATCATCTGAAGCCAGTGAGCTGAAGACACTTTCAGCTCAGAGTGACGGCCGGCAATCGATTCGACGATTGCCGGCCGTTCTCATGTTCGGAGAGCCCTCTACGGCCGCCTCTGCGGATAGCGGAGGAGTTCCTCAGGCGCCGAAGCCGGGATCACCGAGGTCGGTGAGAATACGCTTGAGATCGGCGATCGTCGCGAAGTCGATGACGATCTGACCCTTCTTCGCGCCGAGCTTGACAGCCACTCGCGTGTCGAACCGGTCGCCCAAGCGCTCCGCGATCTCCCCGAGCTGCGCCTGTACGCCTCCCGCTCGGGGCTTCGGCCTGTTGCGCTTCGGCTCCTCCGAGGCGGCGGCCTCGGCCGCGCGCACCGAAAGTCCCTCGTTCACGACCTTGTCGGCCAGCCGCTGCATCGCGTCGACGTCGCCATCGAGCGAGAGGATCGCACGCGCGTGGCCCGCCGACAGCACCCCCGCGGCGACGCGCGCCTGCACGGGCTCCGGCAGCCGCAGGAGACGGATCGTGTTCGAGACCTGCGGACGCGAACGTCCGATGCTCTCGGCGAGCTGCTCCTGCGTGATCCCGAAATCGGCGAGCAGCTGCTGATACGCCGACGCCTCCTCGAGCGGGTTCAGCTGTGCGCGGTGCAGGTTCTCGAGCAGTGCGTCTCTCAGCATGTGCTCATCGGCGGTGCTGCGCACGATCGCGGGGATCGTGTCGAGACCCGCGCGCTTCGACGCGCGCAGTCGGCGCTCGCCCATGATCAGTTCGTACCGCGCACCCTCGGCGGGCACCGGTTCGATCGCGCGCACCACGATCGGCTGGAAGACTCCGAACTCCCGAACGCTGTGGGTCAGCTCTTCGAGCGCCTCCTCATCGAACTCGGAACGGGGCTGAACCCGGTTCGGCACCACGTCTTCGACGCTGAGTCTCGTGAGACGCGCACCCGGCACCTCCTGGAGGGGAGGCGCGGTGTCACCCTCGGGGGCCCGCTTCTCGTCCGCCTCAGGATTCGGAGTGGCACTGACGGCGGCAGGCGCCGCGCCTGAGGGGAAGAACACGTCGACAGGGCGCTCCTCGCCCGATGACGTCTGCGGAATGAGCGCGCCGATTCCGCGACCGAGACCGCCTCGTTTCTTGGTCGCCATGCGTTAGGCCTTTCCGTCTTGCTGAATGTCACCTGCGGCTTCACCGGCGCCGCGTTCCGCGATCTCGGCGGCCGCCTCCAGATAGGCGAGCGCTCCGATCGATGCTCCGTCATAGGCGTGCACCGTCTGTCCGTAGCTCGGCGCCTCCGAGATCCGCACCGATCTGGGCACGATGGCGCTGAGCACTTGGTCGGGGAAGTGCTCGCGCACCTCGCCCGCTACCTCCTGCGCGAGATTCGTTCGAGCGTCGTACATCGTCAGCAAGATCGTCGAGATGCGCAGCCCGGGGTTGAGATGCTTCTGAATGAGTTGGATGTTCCCGAGAAGCTGGCTCAGACCCTCGAGCGCGTAGTACTCCGTCTGAATCGGGATCAGCACCTCATCCGCCGCGACGAACGCGTTCACCGTGAGGAGACCGAGAGACGGAGGGCAGTCGATGAACACGTAGTGGTACGTGCGCTCCGACTCCGCGAGGAAGGTCTGGAGAGCCGTGCGCAGGCGCTGCTCTCTCGCGACGAGAGACACCAGCTCGATCTCGGCGCCGGCGAGGTTGATCGTCGAGGGAACGCACCAGAGATTCTCGTGATCTGACGTCGGCTGCAACGCATCGGGAATCGTGTCGTCCCCGAGCAGCACGTCGTAGATGCTCGTCACCTCCGGCCGGTGGGGTACACCGAGAGCGGTCGAAGCATTCCCTTGCGGATCCATGTCGATGACGAGCACCGTCGCTCCGCGGCGAGCCAGAGCCGCCGCAAGATTCACGGTGGTCGTCGTCTTGCCCACGCCCCCCTTTTGATTGGAGACCGTGATGATGCGCGTCTCCGCCGGGAGCGGAGACACCGTTTCGGCGAGTTTGCGCCGTCGCCGAATCTTATCGACGAGATGGTCGCCGACGAGCGATTTCTCCGCTTCAGCCATGTCTCACGATTTTAGCTCGAAAGACACGGGTCGTTTCAGCGAGCAGACCCTCGGAGACGAGATCCGTGCCGAGCTCGGACACCTCGACGTCGCGCACTCGGTACTTCTGCAGCACCTTGGCCGCCGCTCCGATCTCGTTCTCCACCGAGG
Organism: Leucobacter sp. USCH14; assembly: GCF_037619215.1. Classification (NCBI taxonomy): domain Bacteria; kingdom Bacillati; phylum Actinomycetota; class Actinomycetes; order Micrococcales; family Microbacteriaceae; genus Leucobacter; species Leucobacter sp. USCH14. The sequence goes on along the minus strand of NZ_JAQPZP010000002.1, from coordinate 122,226 downwards.
CACCCTTCAAGAACAGCATGTCACCGCCGTCCCGAAGGAGCGGAGCGGTGAGCGGGACGAGCCTCCGCAGCGCTGTGACCGCGCGCGCCGTGATCTGATCCACTTCGAACGCGCCGTGGAATTCCTCGGCGCGGCCCCGTCGTACTTCAGCGTTCACCAACCCGAGTGTCTGAATCTGCTCGGCAAGCCATGCGCAACGCCGCTCCATCGGCTCGACGAATACGAAGTGCGCATCCGGTCGCACGATCGCGAGAACCAGGCCCGGCATGCCTCCGCCGGTACCGATGTCCGCGACCTGGGCACCGCTGACGATGAGGGGAGCGAGCAGCGCACTGTTGAGCAGGTGCCGAGTCCAGAGTCGGGGCGCCTCCAGCGGACCGATGAGACCGAGCTCCTCGCCGCGCTCGCCGAGGTCTGCGGCGAACGCCCGAAGCACGTCAATGCGCTCGCCCGCCATCACGGCGGCGGCAGCAGGCTCCTGCTCTGTCACCTGCTCAACGGGCATGGTCGTCCTTCCGGAGTTTCACGTGAAACGGCGCTGCGTTTAGGCGCGGCTGATGACGAGGCGGCGATCGCGGCCCTCACCGCGGGACTCGGAGAAGTACCCGCGATCCGCCACGTCGTCATGCACCAGCTTGCGCTCATAGGAGGACATCGGTTCGAGCTCCACGTGCTCACGGCCCGCCGCAATCTGCGCGACCGCAGCATCGACCATGCGCTTGAGTTCGACCGCCCGGGCATCCCGGGAGCCGCCCACATCGACGATCAACCGCGAGAAACGACCCGTCCTCGCCTGCACCGCGAGACGAGTCAGGTCCTGCAGCGCCTGCACGGCGTCGACGCTCGCGAGACGCTCGAGGTCGGCGTCGCCTCCGGTCACCGAGACGTAGGCGCGTCCATTGGCGACGTCGATGTCGATGTCGCCATCGAGATCAGCGATGTCGAGCAGGCCCTCGATGTAGTCGGCGGCGAGATCGCCGTCAGCCTCGAGTTCCGCGAGACTGAGCTCGTCAGTGGTCGATCCGGGAGCAGTGCGGTCGTCCGTCACCATCACTTGCCTTTCTTCTTCGAACGCTTGGCGCTGATCGGCTGCTGCCGCTGACCCGTCTTCGCAGGAGCGATCTCTTCGCCGCGAGCCTGCGCGCGCTTCTCGTCGTCGGTCAGCTTGCCCTTCGCCTTGAGGCGTTCCTGACGCGCTCGCCAGGCGTCACTGCCGGGCGTCGGCATGTTCCGGATCACGATGAACTGCTGGCCCATCGTCCAGAGGTTCGAGGTGAACCAGTAGACGTTGAGCGCGAGCGGGAATGCAACACCGGAGAAGAGGAACGCGAAGGGGATGATGTAGAGCAGAATGCGCTGCTGGCGGTACATCGGAGAGTTCTTCGTCTCGTCGGAGACGTTCTTCGACATGATCTGCAGCTGCGTGAAGAACTGCGATCCGATCATCAGGATGACGTTGATGCCGAGCAGCACGACGACGGTCCAGTTGCCGGACTCCCAGCCCTGCGTGAAGGTCATCTTCAGCGGAGCGCCGAAGAGTTCCGCGGCGTTGAAGTTCTTCGTGAGCTCCGCCGTCATGAAGCCGATGCCCGTCGTGTTGTCCGACGCATGGCGCAGCACGTAGAAGAGCGAGAAGAATACCGGCATCTGGATGAGGATCGGCAGGCACGACGAGAACGGGTTCGTACCGTGCTTCTTGTACAGAGCCATCGTCTCCCGGCTCATGGCCTCGCGGGAGTACTGATCCTTCTTGCCCTTGTACTTGTCCTGGATCTTCTTCATCTCGGGAGCGAGATCCATCATGCGACGCTGCGACTTGATCTGTCGCACCGTGACTGGGATGAGCGCGGACCGAACCACGACGACGAGACCGATGATCGACAGCACCCACGTCAGACCGGACTCCGGATCCATGCCGAGCCAGGTGAAGGCCTGGTGCCAGACCGCGAGCACGAGCTCGACGAGCCAGCGCAGCGGCCACAGGATTGTTTCGAAGAAGTCCACCGGGTTAAGCCTTTCGCTCGATGGGGCGGACGAAGCCGCGGGTGTTGGTCACGAAGTGGGAGTGCGCTCGCTGCGGCACGTCATCGATGCCGCCGGGCGTGAGAGGATTGCAGCGCAGCAACCGCCACGCGGTGAGAGCGGTTCCGACGATGAAGCCGCGGGATTGATACGCGTCAACAGCGTATCTGGAACACGATGGATAATACCTGCAGACTTCGCCGTACAGCGGAGAGACGAGTCTGCGATAGGCGTGCATGCAGGCGAGCGCGGCATTGCGCGGGGCGAGCCACAGCTCCGTCATGACTCGCATCATGTCGCCACCTGCGCGGGAGTCTGCCAGCGTTCCACACGATCGAGCGCGCGATTGATCTCTCGATCGAGTGACGCGAAATCCGCTTCGGCCGAGGCCGGAAGAGCACGAAACACCACGTCGACCCCCGCTATCCCTGACCGAAGGCGTTGCTCCACGATCGTCTTCAGGCGTCGGCGTAGCAGGTTGCGCGTCACCGCGTTCCCCACCGCCTTCGAGATGATGAACCCGAACCTCGCTTCTGAACCCGTCGAACGCAAAACCGCGTGGGTGATGCACAATGCACCACCCACGCGGCGTCCGGCACGAACGGTCTGCCGGTAGTCCTCTCCGCGGGTCACTCGATTTCGCCGTGCAGGCATGATCGATCCCGGGGGGAGTACGTCGATTACGCGGTGAGCTTCGAGCGGCCCTTGCCGCGACGAGCCGCCACGATCGCGCGGCCGGCGCGCGTGCGCATGCGGGCGCGGAAGCCGTGCACCTTGGCGCGGCGGCGGTTGTTGGGCTGGAAGGTACGCTTGCTCATAATGAAGACTCCGTGACTTATGGAATAGATCCCCGTGCCTCTCGGGCGGCGAGGAAGTCGGATGCAGGTCGCCCGCGTGCGTGCGACCACGCGCGTGATCAAATCGTTTTCGAGCACACGATGACGCACTCGTCGTACACGAGCCACCCATACAAGGTCTTCACTCTACGCCTTCACCCCGATTCCGTCAAAGTTCGCCGCGATTCTGGTGGGTTCGCACACGGAGTTCTCGCATGCCGTGCCATCTTCGCCGTCCGACTTGCCTGTGGACAAATCTGTGACTAACGTGGGCGCAAGTGTTCGCAGGCGGCTGGACTTCGCTGTTTTTTCGCGACATCGCGCTCGTTCGCCTGTGGATAAGCCTGGGTATAACGGGTGATCTCAACCAATGAACAGCGAGCCGGGAGCGACGTGACTGAGGACGAACTGCAGGAAGTCTGGGATCGCGTCACTCAGGCCGTCATGGGAGATCCGGCTGTCGGGCCGGCGGTGGGCGCGCAACTCGCGCTCGCTCTTCCGCGCGGAATCGCTGCGGGAACGCTGTATCTCGCCGTACAGCTCGACTTCACGCTGAAGCTGCTCGAGAATCGTCTTCGCCCGGCGATCATGGCGGCGATTGCGCGTATTCCCGAAGCGCACGAGATCGACAACTTCATCGTGATCGTCGACGAAGACGCGCACCCCGATATCGATCCCGAGCCGGCCCCTGCACCGCCGGCGCCGGTCACTACAACCCGCGATGCCGATGCACCGGACTTCGGAAATGCGCGTTTCGATGCTCCACGACACGATACGCAACGCCCCGTGGCCGAACCCCGACGTCGTCACGGCGCGGAAGAGGCCGTGGACAGCCGACTCAACGAGAAGTACCGCTTCGACAGTTTCGTCATCGGCCAGTCGAACCGTTTCGCTCACGCCGCGGCCGTCGCAGTGGCCGAAGCCCCCGCGCGTGCGTACAACCCGCTGTTCATATACGGCGATTCCGGGCTGGGCAAGACGCACCTTCTGCACGCCATCGGCCACTACGCCCGCGAGCTCTTCCCCGACGTGCGCGTCCGGTACGTCAGCTCAGAGGACTTCACGAACGACTTCATCAACTCGATCGCGAACAACCAGGGCGCCGCCTTCCACGCGCGGTACCGCAGCGTCGACATTCTGCTCGTCGACGACATCCAGTTCCTCGAGGACAAGGTGGAAACGCAGGAGGCGTTCTTCCACACCTTCAACACGCTCCACGATCACAACAAGCAGGTCGTCATCACGAGTGATGTGCAGCCGAAGCAGCTCCGCGGATTCGAGGAGCGGATGCTCTCGCGTTTCGAGTGGGGCCTGCTCACCGACATCCAGGTTCCGGACCTCGAAACCCGCATCGCGATCCTGCGGAAGAAGGCGGAGCGCGAGAACCTGGAGATCGATTACAGCATCCTCGAGTTCATCGCCAGCAAGTTCTCGTCGAACATCCGCGAGCTCGAAGGAACCCTGATCCGCGTGACGGCGTACGCGAGCCTGAATCAGCAGCGCATCGACATGCAGCTCGTGCACACGGTGCTCAAGGACCTCATCACCCTCGACGCGGACAACGAGGTGCAGCCCTCGGACATCATCAGCAAGACCGCCGAGTACTTCGATCTCTCCGTCGATGACCTCTACGGCCCGACTCGCGCACAGCAGATCGCCACGGCTCGGCAGATCGCGATGTACCTCTGCCGTGAACTCACTCCGCTCTCCCTCCCGAAGATCGGACAGCTCTTCGGCGGCCGCGACCACACGACGGTGATGTACGCGCACAAGAAGATCTCGCAGTTGATCGCTGAGCGCCGATCGATCTACAACCAGGTCACGGAACTGACGACTCGTATCAAGCAGGGCTCCCGCTAGTCGAGTTATCCACAAGTTTTCGCGCACATGTGAATAGTTGGGGAGAACTCACCCGAACTTGTGCATGGATCACCATCCCCTGTGAGCGAGGCGTCAACGCGAAAGATTCGCATGGTTCCGCCGAACTCGTTCCATCCACGTGGAGTGCACAACTCACATTCGTGTAGTTCGGTTGCAAGAATTGGGAAGAAGCGACTTATCCACAAAATCCACAGACGTTAACACTGTTAACACTTCTCATTCTTTTCAACGGGCACTCGATCACGCGATCGGCTCTTCACACGAAACGAGTCCTCGGTGAGCCGCTGAGCTAACGGATGCTCAGCCCTCGGGAGTATGCAAAGATTGTCAGGCCGAGGAGAACGACGCGACCCAGAACGCGTGCGAAGGGAAGCCCGATGCGATTTACCGTCAATCGTGACGTATTCAGCGATGCAGTGTCTTTCGCGGTCAAGTTACTTCCTCCTCGCCCCACCCAGCCGCTCCTGACCGGTGCGCTCATCGAAGCGGAAGGGGAGCAGCTCACGGTTTCTTCGTTCGACTACGAGGTTTCAGCGCGAACATCGATCTCCGCCGTCGTATCTGAATCGGGCCGCGCATTGGTATCCGGTCGTCTGCTCGGCGAGATCGCCCAGCGCCTGCCGCACTCGGACGTCGAGGTATCGCTCCTGGAGAGCCGCGTCGAGGTCCGATGCGGCTCCGCGTCATTCAGTCTTCCCGCGATGCCGGTGGAAGAGTACCCGCAGGTTCCGAGGGTCGACTCGGTGTCGGGATCCGTTCCCGCCGACGTCTTCTCCGACGCGGTGTCCCAGGTGTCGATGGCGGCGTCGAAGGATGATGTGACTCCGGTGATCACGGGAGTGCAGTTCGAAATCGATACGAACTCAGTCACGTTGACGGCGACGGACCGCTACCGTGTAGCTACCCGGAGCATTGATTGGGAGCACCGCGACGCAGGGGAGTCGCTGGGTGCGCTCGTTCCCTCGAAGATCGTGACCGAAGTCGGGAAGACCTTCTCCGGAGTCGGCGAGGTGCAGGTCAGCATCGTGAAGGATGCGGATCGTGAGCTCATCGCGTTCACCGGTGGGACGAAGACCGTGACGTCGTTGCTCATCAAGGGCAACTATCCTCCGGTCGGACGCCTCTTCCCGGAGAACGTGGACAATTACGCCGTGGTCAGCACGTCCGAGCTCATCGAGGCGGTCGGTCGTGTCGGTCTGGTGCTCGAGCGTGAAGCCGCTCTGCGGTTCTCATTCGCCGAGGGCATCGTCACGCTCGAGGCGGCGGGAACCGAATCCGCTCAGGCTGTCGAGACGGTCGACGCGCATCTCGTCGGCGACGACATGGTCGTCTCGCTGAAGCCGCAATTCCTTCTCGACGGATTGCGCTCCACTCACTCGGAGTTCGCACGGATCGGTTTCACACGCACTGACAACCCGGGCAAGCCGGGCCCGGTTCTGATTACGAGCCAGCGCAGTAAAGACGATGCGGATGAGAAGAGCTTCCGCTACCTGCTGCAGCCGAACCTGCTTCTGCGTTAGGGGAGCGATGCGGGTTTCGCATCTCTCGCTCGGCGACTTCCGCAACTATCACTCGGCGGAGTTGCCGCTTTCGCCTGGCCCGAACCTGCTCATCGGTCAGAACGGTCAGGGCAAGACGAATCTGGTCGAGGCCATCGCCTATTTTGCGACGCTGAGATCGCATCGCGTCACCGGTGACAGTGCGCTGATTCGCGCCGGTCGCGAATCAGCGGTCGCGCGTATGCAAGTTCGCTCAGGGGAGCGGGAGGTGCGACTGGAGTTGCAGCTCAATCAGGGCAGGCCGAATCGAGCCCAGGTGAATGGCAATGTCGTGCGCCCTCGTGAGGTGACGCGCTGGTTCTCAGCGATAGTGTTCGCGCCCGAAGATCTCGTTATCGTTCGTGGAGAGCCCTCAGGACGCCGGCGCTTCCTCGATGATGCGCTGCTCGCGAGACATCCGATCGCCTCCGTCGCTCTTGCAGACTACGAAAGAGTGGTCCGCCAGCGCACGTCTCTCTTGAAATCCGCTCGCTCCAGAGGAGACTCGGCACTCTCCAGCCTCCCCGTGTGGGACGACCAGCTCGTCGAGTACGGCACGCAGATCATGCTTGCCCGCCGCGAACTTCTTCGAGATCTCGAGCATCCATTGCGGAGGCACTATGAGGCGCTCGTGGGTGCAGATCACGCCCCTCGTGTATCCATGTCGGAGAGCGTCTCCGACGCCCTGACTGATACCGGCGTTTCACGTGAAACAGTTGGAATTGAAGAGCTCGCCGGCGTTTCACGTGAAACGCTCGCTGACGACTTCCGGTCCGCTCTGCGCTCGGTCCACAGTCGCGAGATCGAGCGGGGCGTCACCCTCGTCGGCCCACATCGAGATGATCTGCTGCTCTCGCTCAATGCACTGCCGGTCAAGGGGTATGCGAGTCATGGGGAATCCTGGTCCTTCGCGCTCTCCCTGAAGCTTGCGCTGGCGGAGCTCCTTCGCTCTGAGTCATCCGCTGGTGATCCCGTCATCATTCTTGACGACGTCTTCGCGGAACTCGACGCCGCTCGACGAGCGCGACTGATGTTGGCCGTCGCTGATTACGAACAGGTCATCGTCACTGCTGCCGTTGAAGCGGACGTACCCGATGACGTTGCGTGGGACCGTGTGCGAATACGCGCCGGCGTCCTGCACCCGATTTCGGCCTCTGATGTCGGCGCGGAATCAGAAGCTGATCGACCTGCAGACCTGGGGACGCGCGATGACGCGCAGTCGCAACGTGATGAATGACGCGGGCGCCGAGTTCGCGACGGACGCGTATCTCAGAGCGAAATCCGTATGGCGAGGCGTGCCGCAACGTCGGCGAAAGCGGCAGGGTGGCACGGATAGCTCGGCAGGGAGTCCGTTCGGGTTCGGTCGCGACCCTCGGGCGCTCTCAGACGTCCTGGTGACGGTGGCGTCCGATATGGGCTGGAGCGTGGAACTCGAGCAAGCACGACTCATCAGCGATTGGCCGATATTCGCGGGGGAGGCGACAGCTGAGCACACGCGGGTGATCGGGCTGAGTCACGGCGTGCTTCAGATTCAGTGCGATTCCACCACGTGGGCGACAGAGCTGCGGAGACTGCGCGGTGAACTGCTCACGCGACTGTTGCGCGATTACCCCGATGCGGAGGTGCGTGACATCAGGTTCCTCGCTCCCGGCGCGCCGAGCTGGCGGCACGGCCCGCGGTCCGTGCCGGGCCGCGGGCCACGCGACACGTATGGGTGATTCCTCTACGCTCGCCCACGCTTGGTGCGATGCTCGAGCATGTTCTCGAGGGAATGAAGCGGTCGGGGGTCGATCCCGCACAAATTCGCTGGTCAGGAGGCCCGTAGCGCGCCTGTGAACGCCTGAATCTTGATAAGCTGGTGGGCGGAAGTGCTCGGGGCTCAATCGCGCCCTGAGATGCCCAGATAAGGATCTTTCTACCTATGAGTTCAGAGCAGGCTCCCGCTGCGGAAAATTACGGTGCCGGAGCGATCCAGGTACTCGAGGGGCTCGAAGCGGTACGCAAGCGGCCTGGCATGTATATCGGTTCGACGGGCCCTCGTGGCCTGCACCACCTGGTGTACGAGATCGTCGACAACTCGGTCGACGAGGCACTCGCAGGGTACTGCGATTTCATCGACGTCACGATTCTCGCCGACGGGGGAGTGCGTGTGGTCGATAACGGCCGCGGTATCCCCGTCGACGAGCACCCGACGGAGGGCCGCTCCACTGTCGAGGTGGTGCTGACGGTCCTGCACGCCGGCGGAAAGTTCGGAGGCGGAGGATACGCGGTGTCCGGAGGGCTCCACGGCGTGGGTTCGTCCGTGGTGAATGCACTGTCGCGTCGCTTCGAGGTATCCGTGCAGCGGCAGGGTTTCACGTGGAACATGTCATTCACCGACAGTGTTCCCGATGCCCCGTTGGCGCAGGGGGAGCCGAGCACCGAAACGGGAACGGCGATCACGTTCTGGCCGAGCGGCGACATCTTCGAAACGATCGACTTCGACTATCAGACGTTGAAGACACGATTTCAGCAAATGGCCTTCTTGAACAAGGGCCTCCGCATCGCGCTGACGGACCTGCGAGAACTGGATCCGATCGAGAATGCCGAGGGCGAGCTCGTTGCGCCGCCGGCTCTGCATGACGAGTTTCTGTACGAGAACGGTATTCAGGACTACGTGCAGCACCTCAACTCTGCGAAGCGCGCTGAACTCGTCAATGACGAGATCATCTCGTTCGAAGCAGAAGATGCGGATCGCAAGATCGCTGCCGAGGTGGCGATGCAGTGGACGACCTCGTACACGGAGAGCGTGCACACCTACGCCAACACCATCAACACGCATGAGGGCGGCACGCACGAGGAGGGCTTTCGCGCCGCCTTGACCACGCTCGTCAACCGGTATGCTCGCGAGAAGAACATCCTCCGCGAGAAGGACGACAACCTGTCCGGCGACGACGTTCGCGAGGGACTGACGGCCGTGATTTCAGTCAAGCTGGGGGAGCCCCAGTTCGAGGGGCAGACGAAGACGAAGCTCGGGAACACCGAAGCCAAGGCGTTCGTGCAGAAGGTCGTCGGGGATCAGCTCGGAGATTGGTTCGAGCGGAACCCGGGACCCGCGAAGGACATCATCCGCAAGTCGATCCAGGCTGCCTCGGCTCGTTTGGCGGCTCGGAAGGCGAGGGAAACGGCGCGTCGCAAAGGTCTCCTCGAGTCCGGTGGCATGCCCGGCAAGCTCTCGGATTGCTCGAGCAAGGATCCGACGATTTCGGAGATCTTCATCGTCGAGGGCGACTCGGCAGGAGGATCCGCCAAGACTGGTCGGAATCCGCATACTCAGGCGATCCTGCCCCTGCGAGGGAAGATCTTGAATGTCGAGAAGGCGCGTCTCGATCGCGCGCTCAACAACGCCGAGGTGCAGGCCATGATCACGGCATTCGGCGCGGGTATCGGCGAGGACTTCGCCCCGGAGAAGGCGCGGTATCACAAGATCGTGCTCATGGCGGACGCCGATGTCGACGGTCAGCACATCACGACGCTGCTTCTCACGCTGCTCTTCCGGTACATGCGTCCTCTCATCGATCTCGGTTACGTCTATCTCGCGCAGCCGCCGCTGTATCGCATCAAGTGGTCGAACGCCGAGGATGAATACGTGTACAGCGACGCCGAGCGGGATTCGCGGCTCGCCGCCGGTGCCGAGCAGGGCCGGCGCCTGATGAAGGAGAGCGGCGTTCAGCGCTACAAGGGCCTGGGCGAGATGAATCACGAAGAACTGTGGGACACCACGATGAACCCCGAGACCCGCACCTTGCTGCAGGTCACCATGGAAGACGCGGCGATCGCCGATGAGATCTTCGCGACCCTGATGGGCGAAGATGTCGAGGCTCGCCGTACCTTCATTCAGCAGAACGCGAAGGACGTGCGCTTCCTTGACATCTGAGAACGAGACCCCGGAGACGGAAACCAGCGCGATGGTGGCGCAGGAAGACGCGGTGCACGGTCGGATCGACCAGGTCGATCTGCAGCTCGAGATGCAGCGCTCGTACCTCGACTACGCGATGAGCGTGATCGTAGGCCGTGCGCTGCCCGATGTACGAGACGGGCTCAAGCCCGTGCATCGCCGTGTCATCTACACCATGTACGACGGGGGCTACCGACCCGACAAGGCCTTCTCGAAGTGCACCCGCGTGATCGGCGATGTGATGGGGCAGTTCCATCCGCATGGCGACAGCGCCGTGTACGACTCGCTGGTACGTCTGGTGCAACCGTGGACGCTCCGGTACCCGCTGGCCCTCGGACAGGGGAACTTCGGTTCACCGGGCAATGACGGGGCCGCCGCGCACCGGTACACCGAGACCAAGATGGCTCCGCTCGCCCTCGAGATGGTGCGGGATATCGACGAGGACACGGTCGATTTCCAGGACAACTACGATGGGCGCACGCAAGAGCCCACGGTACTCACATCGCGGTTCCCGAACCTGCTGGTCAACGGATCGGTCGGTATCGCCGTCGGTATGGCGACCAACATTCCCCCGCACAACCTCAGAGAGGTGTCCGAAGCTGCGATCTGGCATCTCGAGCACCCGGATGCCAGCCGTGACGAGCTCCTGGACGCGCTCATGGAGCGGGTGCACGGGCCCGATTTCCCGACCGGTGCACAAATCCTCGGCACGAAGGGCATTCGCGAGGCTTATCGGACCGGACGCGGTTCGATCACCATGCGCGCGGTCGTCAACATCGAGGAGATTCAGGGCCGCACCTGCCTCGTCGTCACCGAGCTGCCCTACCAGGTCAACCCCGATAATCTGGCGGTGAAGATCGCCGACCTCGTCAAGGAGAACAAGGTCCAGGGGATCGCCGACATCCGCGACGAATCGAGCGGGCGCACCGGGCAGCGACTCGTGATCGTGCTCAAGCGCGATGCCATCGCGAAGGTCGTGCTGAACAACCTGTACAAGCACACGCAGCTTCAGGAGAACTTCGGCGCGAACATGCTCGCGATCGTCGATGGAATTCCGCGAACGCTCTCGCTCGACGGGTTCATCACGGCGTGGGCGAAGCACCAGATCGAGGTCATCGTACGTCGGACCGCATATCGACTGAAGAAGGCCGAGGCCGAAGCCCACATCCAGCGCGGATACCTGAAGGCGCTGGATGCTCTGGACGAGGTGATCGCCCTCATCCGACGCTCACCCACGGTGGACGAGGCTCGTGAGGGTCTGATGGCGCTGCTCGAGGTGGATCAGATCCAGGCGGATGCGATCCTCGGTCTGCAGCTGCGCCGCCTCGCGGCGCTCGAGCGCCAGAAGATTCTCGACCTCGCGGCCAAGCTCGAGGCCCAGATCGCCGAGTACGAGGCGATCCTCGCCTCGCCGTCGGAACAGCGCGGGATCGTGGTGCAAGAACTCGGCGAAATCGTCACCAAGTTCGGCGACGAACGGCGCACCGCCATCCTGCACGGCTTCGATGGCGACATGTCGATGGAAGACCTGATTCCCGAGGAGGAGATGGTCGTCACCGTCACTCGCGGCGGATACGTGAAGCGGACGCGCATCGACAACTACCGTTCGCAGCACCGAGGCGGGAAGGGTGTCAAGGGTGCGCAGCTGCGCGCCGACGACATCGTCGAGCACTTCTTCGTCACAACCACTCACCACTGGCTGCTCTTCTTCACGAACACCGGTCGTGTCTATCGTGCGAAGACGTACGAGGTCCCCGAAGGCGGACGCGATTCGAAGGGTCAGCATCTCGCCAACCTGCTCGCGCTCGCCCCCGACGAGATGGTCACGCAGATTCTCGACGTCCGCGACTTCTCGGCGGCCGGCTATCTCGTGCTCGCCACGCGAGACGGTCTGGTCAAGAAGACCGCCCTGACCGAGTACGACACGAACCGGACGGGCGGCATCATCGCGATCAAGCTGCGTGATGGCGACGAATTGGTCTCGGCGCTCATCGCAGAGGCGAGCGACGATGTACTGCTCGTCTCCCGCCACGGCATGTCCGTGCGTTTTACTGCTTCTGATCAGGCTCTTCGCCCGATGGGACGCTCGACCAGCGGCGTGCGCGGCATGAACTTCCGTGAGGGCGACGCCCTCCTCGGAGCGTCGCGAATCGACGGCAGCGGGGGGTACGTCTTCGTCGTCACCGAGGGCGGATACGCGAAGCGCACGGCTGTCGACGAATATCGTGTGCAGCAGCGCGGCGGCTTCGGCATCAAGGTCGCGAAGCTCGATGAGAACCGTGGCGTACTCGTCGGCTCGTTGATCGTCGATGAGACCGATGAGGTGCTCGCGGTACTCGCAAGCGGAAAGGTCGTCCGCTCGGGAGTGGCCGAGGTACCCGCGAAGGGCCGCAACACCATGGGAGTCGTCTTTGCACGATTCCCAGAGCAGGACCGTATTATTGGCATCGCGCGCAATCCGGAGCGTGGGCTCGACGACGAGGAGTCCGAGGCCGCAGGGCCCGAGAACGCGGAAAACGAGGAAGACCTGAATGAGTAACACTGTCGCCGACAAGCTGGCCAAGAAGACCCGTAAGAAGGCGCCGGCGAAGCAGGTTCGCCTCAAGCTCGTATACGTCGACTTCTGGTCGGCGGTGAAGTTCTCCTTCCTCGTGGCGATCTGCTTCGCAGTCGTGAGCGTCGTCGCGACGATTCTGATCTACACGGTGCTGCTGCAGACCGGGGTCTTCGCACAGGTCGATCAGCTCTTCATGGACATCGTCGGTGAGGACAACAGCCTGATGAGGATCATCGGGTTCCCGCAGGTGCTCGGCTTCTCGGTCGTCGTCGGCATCCTGAATGTCATCGTCGGCACCGCGCTCGGCGCCGTCGGCTCACTCGTATACAACCTGCTGGTGCGCGTTCTCGGCGGATTCCAGCTCGGCTTCACGAGCAACTGAGCAGTGCGCCCGGCCCGTCGGTGGGCCGGGCCACGCCCGGTTTTCGAGGTCGATTTCGGATTTGTCGCGTATTCGGGTAGAGTCATTGCTTGGTCGAGGGGCTATAGCTCAGGTGGTTAGAGCGCTTCACTGATAATGAAGAGGTCCCAGGTTCAAGTCCTGGTAGCCCCACCACAACCACACGAAAGTCCCGCTGAAACCAGCGGGACTTTTGCGTTGTAGGGATGGGCCCGGATGTGCCCGCCGTTTGCACTCGAGGCACGCCGGCACTTCCCGTTTTGCGCTTTCCGCACCGAGTCTGTAAAGTTGATCGAGTTGTTCCGGTCTACGATTGGGGCAGCGGAGGGAAGTGTTCAACTTCCTTCGGGTCCTTAACTCAGTTGGTAGAGTGCCTGCTTTGCAAGCAGGATGTCGGGAGTTCGATTCTCCCAGGATCCACCAGTGCACCCCCGTCGATTTTGGCGGGGGTGTTTCGTTTCACGTGGAACGTTCGCGTCGAAATAGGGAAAACCCGAACCGCGTTCTCGGGTCCGCTCGCTCACGCCGGGGTAGGGGAGCACCTACCGTAGAACCATGACCACTCCTCCTCCATCCGAGGCGATGACAACTCCGCTTCTCCCGACCTCGGGCCCGCAGCCCGCCGATGACGAGCGCACGGCGAGCACCTCCGAACCCGCATCCCGGCCGGGACGGCCCTCCACTGCGTCGATGAAGCCGGCCGCGAAGTGGGCATCCAAGACGCCGTTCCACCTCCTGCTGACAGTTCTGCATCTCGCCGCTCTCGGGGTCGTGGGGTTCACGATCACCATCGTGCTCGCCACACTCCTGGGAACGGGCATCGGCATGCTCATCATCGGCATCGGGCTTATCCTGCTGATCGCGGCGGTGTACGCGCTGTACGGAATCGCCTGGTTCGAAACCTTCCGCGTCGGCGGGTTGTACGAGCTCTCAGTAACGGCGCCGAGGTGGCAGGAGCGGCGCGGGCCGGGCTTCTCGGCATGGCTCGGATCGGTGCTGCGCCAGTCCGTGGATGGGCGCATGTGGCGAGCGGTCGCGAACTTCGCGATCTCAAGCGCGCTGGGTGCGGCAGTGCTGGGTCTCGTTCAGGGGTTCGCCCAGGCGTTCGCGTCCGTCTTCCGCACATTCTCGATATGGTGGCAGCCCGGAATCATCGGCATGCTGCTCTGCGCTGCCGGCATCGTCGGGCTTGCGCTCCTGCACCGCCTCATCGCAATCGCGATCATCGGCTCGAGTGCGGCGGAAGCGCAGCTCACGGAGAGTGCGCGGGTTTCCGCGCAGCAGCGCGAAGGAGCCGTACGCGCCGCCGATGTGGAACGCACTCGCATCGAACGCGACCTGCATGACGGCGTTCAGCCGCGTCTGGTGGCCGTCGGTATGACGCTCGGTCTCGCACAGGAGAAGATCGATAGCGATCCCGCTGCGGCGAAGTCACTCGTCGCCGAAGCTCACACGTCCACGAAGGCCGCGATCACGGAGTTGCGGCAACTCGCGCGAGGCATCTACGCCTCGGTGCTCGATGATCGCGGGCTCGATGCAGCGCTCTCAGCGCTTGCAGCCCGGTCGCACATTCCGGTGCACATCGACGTGCGCCTGACCGATCGCTGCAGTCGTGAGGCGGAGGCCGCCGTGTACTTCGCGATCGCGGAGTCGCTCACCAACGCTGCGAAACACTCCCGCGCGAGTGAAGCGCGTGTGGTCGTGCGCATGCGCAACGATGACGAAGCGCAGCCGGCACGACTGTGGGCGAGGGTCGAAGACAACGGGATCGGCGGTGCTCGGGTGACGCCCGGCGGCGGGCTCGACGGCATCATGAACCGGGTGCTCGCAGCCGGCGGCACGACGCGACTCGACAGCCCGCACGGCGGGCCGACCACGTTGGAGGTGAGCGTTCCGTGCGCATCCTGATTTGCGAAGACTCAGTACTGCTGCGTGAGGGGCTGGTCCGGCTCCTCGAGCACGGCGGCCACACGGTCGTCGCGGCACTGCCCGACGCGAGCAATCTGCTCGAGACGGTCGCCTCGGCGGACCCGGAGCTGTGCATCCTCGATGTTCGTCTGCCGCCGTCGTTCACGGATGAGGGGATTCTCGCAGCACTCGAGCTGCGCCGTACCCGACCGGGCCTGCCAGTGCTCGTGCTGTCTCAGTATGTGGAGGAACGCTATGCGAGTGAGTTGATCGCTGCGCAGGGCGGAGCCTTCGGTTACCTGTTGAAGGATCGTGTTGCGGACGTGGGGGATTTCATCGATTCCGTCCGCAGGATCGCCGCAGGGGCCACCGTACTCGACCCCGAGGTGGTCGCACAGCTCCTGACGAGGCGCTCGCGCGACGACCGCATGCGTGCACTCACGGACCGCGAACGCACCGTGCTCGCAGCGTTGGCGGAAGGGCGGTCCAATCAGGCGATCGCCGCCCTGCTGTTCCTCTCCGAAGCGAGCGTCGAGAAGCACATCACCGCGATCTTCCAGAAATTGCAGCTCGAGCCCGACGGCGGCGGCAATCGCCGAGTGCTGGCCGCGATCGCCCACTTCGAAAGCCTGGGAGGCGCTCCCAGCACGATGCACGACGCCGATCGTTCACACCCCGACGCACAGACCGGAGTTTCCGCATGAACATCCCCTCGAACGACGACCAGAACCAGAACCAGACGCAGTCGCAGCCGACGCAGACACAGCCGCAGCCGCCCGCGACGGCTCAGCGCGGGGGCGGCGCCTCCGGCAAGCAAGCGCCCTCCACCCGCGTCATCGTCGCAGTCACTGCAGCTGTCGGAGGTGTCGCCCTGCTCGCAGTCGGCGCTTCAGCAGCGTACGCCGCGATCGCTCCGAACCGCTTCGACGCCATTGACGCCTTCGTCGGCAACGCGACGAACTCCGCGGACGCCTCCTCCGAGTACTCCCAGGACATCAATGCGGGATCGGTTGAGACGATCGACGACGGCGACGGCACGTTCACGCATACGGCACCCATCGAGGGCGTGCGGTCGCTGGATCTCGAGATCGCGGGAGCGGGTTTCGAGGTGGCCTTCGGCGATGTCAGTGAGGCCGAGCTCGTGGTGACAGGGGATCGCGCTGCGGACTGGAGGGTGGCGGTCGACGAGGGTCAGCTCAGCGTGGAGACCCCTGACCGCGGGTTCACCTCGGGCTGCCTCTTCAATTGCGGGGCAGGTGCGCTCGGCAACGCCTCAGCGACGCTCACCCTCCCGCAGGCGATGAGCGACGACGGTTCGCTCGACGCGGAGATGAGCGTCGAGGGCGGAGCGCTGAGCGGCTCCGGATCCTTCCGCTCCCTCGACCTCAGCGTGGAAGCGGGCGACCTCCGCATCGACGGGAGCGCTCAGAACGTGGATGTCGATGTCGAAGCAGGTGAGACCGAGCTCGACCTCGCCGACGTGACCGCGGCGGAGGTGGGGGTCGAGGCCGGCTCCGTGCGACTCGGCATCACCGGGGCGGCTCCGGATCGCGTGTCCATCGACGCGAGCACGGGAAGCGCCGTGCTCGACCTGCCGGACGCCGAATACCGCGTCGACGCGATGACGGAGCTCGGAGAGCTCGATGACCGTCTCTCGAAGAGCGAAGACTCGAAGCACGTGGTGACGGTGCGCGCCGAAGCCGCGAAGGTGACGCTGAACTAGACCCCGACCCGCTGTGGTCCCGCCACGTACACTGGGAGCATGGACCACGGCGGGGCTTCGGGACGGCACGGCAGTCCGCCGCCGCGTGCTCGCCGCGTCGAACCGGCACCCTCCGGGCCCGACTCCGACCGTGCCGCAACGCGTGAAGCCGCGGCGCCCCAGGCGCGGGCACCGTCGCCTTCTGGGCGGGAGGATCGCCCGCCGCCCGTCTGGGCGCCCGACGTATTGGGGCCCGGCTTCGAGGCGGCGCAGCTCGATCTCGGTGAGGATGACGAGGGCCCGCTCGTCGCGACGCTGGTGCGGTCGATGCCGACGTCGCGCACGTTCATGGATCGGATGCTGCATCGCACGCGCGTGCTCGAGGATGTCGACGTCCTCTACGTGCACGGCTGGTCGGATTACTTCTTCCAGCGAACGATGGCCCGATTCTGGACGGATCGAGGTGCGCGCTTCTACGCGCTCGATCTCCGCAAGTACGGTCGGAGCCTGCGCGACGGGCAGACGCCGGGGTACATCCAGGATCTCGGCGAGTACGACCTGGAGATCGGGCTCGCACTCGACTCGATCGGGCATCCGGAGGCCGGAGCGGAGTCGGCGTCGTCTCGAGAATCCGCGCCGCCGGTAGGGGGCCGGCAGCGAAGACTCGTGCTCTTCGGGCATTCCACCGGCGGATTGATTCTGAGCCTGTGGGCCTCCACGCACTCCGGGCGTGCGGACGCGCTCGTGCTCAACAGCCCATGGCTCGAGTTCCAGCTGACGGGCGCCGGCAGACAGATGCTCGCACCACTGCTCGATCTCGGAGCTCGCTTCAACCTGCGGGACTCCGCGCCGCAGTTCGATGCCGGGCTCTACTCCCGCGCGCAGCGCGAGGTGGGGCCGAAGGACGAACTCGATGCGATCGATGAACGGTGGCGGCCGACGCGAAGCCACCCCGTGCTCACGGCGTGGCTTCGCGCGATCCTCACCGGTCATGCGCGGGTCAGTCGCGGGCTCGCCATCGATGCGCCCATCCTCATGCTGCTCTCGGCTCGCTCCGCCGTGCCGTGGCGGTGGGACGACGCGTTGACCAGCGCGGATACGGTGCTCGAGGTGGAGGAGATCGCGAAGGCGTCACTGCGCCTCGGCTCCTCGCTCACGATCGAACGGCTCGAGGGCGCGTTGCACGACGTCTTCCTCTCGCGCGATTCCGTACGGGCCGAGGCCTACCGCAGACTCGATCGCTGGATCACCGGCTGGGCTGAAACGGAGCAGAGGTCGGTGCAGCGGCCCCCGGCGCGCGCGGAGCGTGCGGAGCACCCGAACGACTAGGCTCGGATCATGGATCTTCGAGTCGCCGCCTACGCCGTCGTTGAGCGGCGCGGCAAGATCCTGCTCACGCACTGGCGGCGGGGCCACCTGCACGGCTGGACCCTTCCCGGGGGCGGCATCGAGAGCGGCGAGGATCCCCGAGACGCCGTGGTGCGCGAGGTCGCCGAGGAGACCGGGCTCGAAGCGCGTGTCGGCAAGCTTCTCGGCGTGGATTCGCGTGTGATGGTACGCGAAGAGGTTCCCGCGGGCGACGAACCCGAACTGCACACGATCCGAATCGTCTATCGTGCGACCGTCATCGACGGGCCGCTGCGCAACGAGGTCGATGGGTCATCGGATGAGGCGCGCTGGGTGGCGCTGCGCGATCTCAAATCGCTGCGCACGCTCTCGCTCGTGCAGACCGGTCTGCGGATGGCGGGTCTGAATCGGCGCCCGGCAGGTAAGCCTGGCAAGGGTGCGAACCGCCAGGGTCGCTCGGCGAAACCGCGCAAGTAGTGGGGGTGGCGGGTCGTCGCTGTTCTTGGCGCAAACGGTTCAACCGGTCAGGATCGCGGGACGTCCGCCCGAAACGACGAATGGCGCCCCGGCTGGTGAGCCGGAACGCCATTCACCGCTGCTGATCAGTTCTCGGGGGCGACCCAGAGTTCGTCATCGGTGCGGAAGGCCTGCCACAGCGCGTACCCCACTCCGACGGCAGCAGCCACGCCGAGCCCCAACGCCACGACACCGCCCTTGCTCTTCTTGGGCTTCAGGTAGCCGGAGCGCTCTCCGAATCCGCGCACCTTCTTCGCGGCCTTCGGGTTGTCGATCTCATCCAGCGTCCGGATCGTGCGCGCGAGCGCACTCGCCACGATCGGTGTCGTCGCCCGCTGCACCGTCCGCGCCGCACGGCGTGCGGTCGCGACGCCACGGTCCAGCGTCGGGCGCACCGCCTCGAGAGCGCCGTCGACGCGCGGCATGAGATGCTCATCGCTGAGGTGACGGGCCTGTCCGCCGGCCTGCCCGAGCACCTCCCCGGCGTGCCCCAGCACGACGCGCTGCTGATCGAGCAGCTCCTGGGCGTTCTTCCGCAACTTCCGGAGTTCGCGGCGGCGCTTACGTGAGAGATTCATTCGTATCCTCCTTGCTCGACGAGGCAATCCTTTGAGCCATATCACCCGTAGCCTCCACGCTACACCGATCCCGACCGCAGGCGGCGGGATCACGCGCGAGAACCGCGGGTTGTCAGGGTTTCTCAGGCTCCGAAGGGCCTTGACAACACTTTCTTCCCACCCCCCGCGGCCTACACTGGTCGCATGACGATTCACTCCTCAGTAGCCACCATCCACACGAACCACGGCGACATCGTCGTCAACCTCTTCGGTGACCACGCCCCGAAGACGGTGAAGAATTTCGTAGATCTCGCTGAGAAGGGTTTCTACGACGGCGTCATCTTCCACCGCATCATTCCGAACTTCATGATCCAGGGCGGCGACCCCACCGGTACCGGCACGGGCGGCCCCGGATACACCTTCGATGATGAGATCCACCCCGAGCTGACCTTCAACGAGCCCTACCAGTTGGCGATGGCGAACGCGGGCAAGCGCCCCGACATGACCGGCCGCCTCGCGGGCACCAATGGTTCGCAGTTCTTCATCACGACGACCGCCCCCGACTGGCTGAACGGCAAGCACACCATTTTCGGTGTGGTCGCGGATGACGCATCGAAGGCCGTGGTCGACACGATCTCCAATGTGCAGACCGGCGCACAGGATCGCCCGGTGGAGGACGTCGTCATCTCCGGCGTCGACATCGCTGCAGCGTAAGGACGATCGCAGGTGACGAACGGGTCGGGGCCGGTGTACGGCGAACGCGTCGAACCCGGCCCCGACGACGTGTGCTACCGGCACCCGGGAGTGCGCAGCTTCGCTCTGTGCCAGCGGTGCGGGCGCACGATCTGCGGAGACTGCCAGGTCGTGTCGGCCGTCGGCGTGCTCTGCCCCGAGTGCACGAAGGAGCTGCGGGCTCCGGCGACGAAGCGCGCGGCTCGATCCACTCGAGTGGCGGGTCGCAGGATCGCCGCGATGGACGCCCCCGTGACGTATGGGATCATGATCCTGTGCGCCGTCGTGTTCGTCGCGCAATGGGTGAGTGCGACCTTCGGCGGGAACGAGGTGACGGCGGCGCTCTGGTACGCACCGCTGTACTCGATGCCCGGGGCCTTCGAGCCCTGGCGCATGCTGACCGTGATGTTCACGCATTCGCCGACCTTCTTCCTCCACATCCTCTTCAACCTGTATGCGCTCTGGCTGTTCGGCAGAAATCTCGAGCAGACGATCGGGCGGGCGGCATTCGCGGTGCTCTACGTGTTCGCCGGTGTGGGCGGATCGCTGGGTGTCATGATGTGGGCCTACTTCGAGCCGCAGTCTCTCGTATCGCCGACAGTGGGCGCCTCCGGCGCGATCTTCGGCGTCCTCGCTGCGACGCTCGTCGCGATGCGGGCGGCGCGGGTGAATATCACCTCGCTCGCCGTGCTCATCGCGATCAACTTCGCATTCGGTCTCATCCCCGGTGCCGCAATCTCATGGCAGGCGCATCTCGGCGGGATGGTTGCGGGTGCGGCCACCATGTGGCTGCTGCTCGCCACGCGAGGTCCCCGGCGACGCACGCAGCGGATCACCGGTCTCGTCGCGCTCGGCGCGCTCCTGGTGCTGCTTTCGGGAGCGTACTTCTTCGCGGCTCCGGCGGCGGGTTTCATCGGGTGAGGATTATGGATAACTGACTGAGGCCCGGCATCTGCCGGGCCTCAGTCAGTTATCCACAGGTTCATCCCCACCTGGGGAGGAACTACACCGGTGTGATTCACATCGGTTGTCGCGCTACTTCCACCACGGCGTCATGAGGAAGCCCACGAGCACCAGGCCGAAGCCGATGAAGATGTTGGCCTGGCCGAAGGCGGGAATGGGCAGCTGCAGGGTCGAGCTGGTGATGTAGTAGAGCACGATCCACACGAGACCGAGCAGCATGAAGCCGAACATGACGGGCTTGAACCAGACGGGGTTCGGAGCGTCCTTGCGCGCGGCCGCAGCATCCGCACGATTCTGTGCAACCTCGGCCGAATTCCGCTTGCTTACATTCTTTCCAGCTGCTGCCATGGGTGACAGTCTACCTGGAACCTGGCCGGCACCCAGTGAGCGCGCTTTAGAATGTGAGGGTGAACGAGACAGTCAGGAGAGGCCGCCGTCGCCGTCGTGCGAGGTTGAGCCCGTTGACGGTGATCGGCGAACTGCTGCTGGTCGGGGGTCTCGCGGTGATGGGGTACATCGTGTGGCAGCCCTGGCACACCGGCGTCGGCGTCACCGCGAAGCAGACCGACCTCTCCGAAGAGGATTCGGCACGGTGGGACAGTGAGGCGTCTGCGGCGCCCTTCGACGGGGTCGTTCCGGTGACTGCTCGACCCGACGCAGCCGAGGTCTTCGCGGTGCTGCGGGTGCCCTCGTTCGGCACGACCTACGCCAATCGTGTGGCGGAGACGACTGACTGGGACACGGTCCTCAATCTGGACGACAAGGGGATCGGCCACTACGAGGCCACGCAGATGCCGGGCGAAGCGGGCAACTTCGCACTCGCCGGGCACCGCTCCGGGCCGCTCATCAACTCGTTCCGCGAGGTCATGAATCTGAGGATCGGCGACCCGCTGTTCGTGGAGACGGCCGACGGCTGGTACACCTATCGCTTCCGCTCGATCGAATACGTCACGCCCGATGAGGTCGATGTGCTCAATCCGTTCCCGCGTCTCGAGGGGACGCCGGGCGACGACCAGATCCTGACACTCACCACCTGCCACCCGAAGATGGCGGGGAGCGACGAGCGAGCGATCGCGTACTCCGTGTACGAGGGTTTCCAGCCGCGCTCCGACGGGCCTCCGCAGGAGCTCCTCGAACTCAATCCGACGATGGGCGCGACGCAAGCGCTGAGAGGGGATCAGGAATAGTGTTCTCGATACTCTGGCGCTTCTTTCCCGGACCGGCGTGGTTGCGCGTCATCGTGCTGCTCCTCGTTGCGGCGGCCATCGTGTACGCGTTGATCGCGTACGTCTATCCCTGGGTCGCCACGCAGATGCCGGGCGAGGAAGTAACGGTCAACACGTGAGCAAGATTCTAGTCATCGACAACTACGACAGTTTCGTCTACACGCTGAACGGGTACCTGCAGCAGTTGGGTGCCGAGACGCACGTGATGCGGAACGACGAAGTGACGCCGGCCGCGCTCGAAGCGCTCGTCGCCGAGTACGACGGTGTGCTGATCTCGCCCGGGCCGGGCACCCCTGCCGATGCCGGCGTTTCGATCGCGATGGTCGACCTCGCCCTGCGCACCGGCGTTCCGCTGCTGGGGGTGTGCCTCGGGCACCAGGCGATCGCCGAGGCTCTGGGTGGAACCGTCACGCACGCCGAGGAGCTGATGCACGGCAAAGTGTCGCGCGTGCAGCACACCGACGACCCGTTCTTCGACGGCGTGGCACCCGAGTTCGATGCGACGCGGTACCACTCGCTCGCAGTGGTGCGAGACACCGTACCGGAGAGCCTAATGATCACCGCCGAGACCGCGAGCGGCATCGTCATGGCCTTCCGCCACCGCGAGCTCCCGATCTACGGCGTGCAGTACCACCCCGAGTCGGTGCTCACCGAGGGCGGGTATCAGCAGCTCGGCAATTGGCTGGACGTCGTGGGTGTACCGAACGCGTCCGAGGTCGCGCGAACACTGTCGCCGCTCCTCGTCGACTGATCACTGCGCTCCGAGAGACCGTGGCAGTGGTCAGTCGAAGCTGATCAGCCGGAGCAGTACTTGAGCGTGAGGTCCGACCGCTGCGCCTGCGATCCGACGATCGACTGCTCGATGATCGGGTATCCCTCGACGGTGGGGCACGACGGCTCAGGCGTATAGGTCACGTTGAGGCCGAGGCTCTCGACCATCGACTTCGCCACCTGCATGGGCTGCGTGACGACATCGGGGATCTGCACGTTTCCGCTCGAGACGACCATCTCTATGCCGGTGCCCGACTGCACCTCGGTACCGGGTTCGGGGCTCACGCTCAAGACCCGCCCGGCGGCCTCGGTTGCATCGTCGCGCTTGGAGACGATACCCACGGTGAGGCCGAGATCTTCGAGCTTTTCGCGATAATCGTCTTCCGACATCCGGCCGATGGAGGGAACCTTGGCGGTCTCCGGGCCGGTCGAGACGTAGACGGTGATGCTGTCACCCGCGGTCAGCACCGACCCCGCCTCGGGAACGGTGGAGATGACGTGGTCGTTCGCGACGGTGTCGCTCGTCTGCTCGACGCTGATCGTGGTGAGCTCGAGCTCGCGCAACCTGTCGAGGGCCTCGCCGCTCTGCATATCGACCAGCTCGGGGACCTCGCGCGAGGAATCCGGAAGGAACTCCTGCGGCGCGAGGGTGACCAACCAGAAGACGACGGCGGCGATGACGGCGCCGATCGTCAAGATGGCCGCCCACGTCCACATCACCGGCGGGCGGCTCTGCGTGCGAGTCGCTCCGCCGCCGTCGGAGAGCTGCCGGAGCGCGAGGTCCGACTCCGACACTTCTTCGCCGCCCGAGAACAGCACCGTGTCCTGTTGCTGCACCGCGAGCTTCGGCATTCGGCCGTTCGCCGCTTCACGCAGGGCTTCGCGGAACTCGGATGCCGACTGGAAGCGCTTGGCGCGATCCTTGGCGAGACCGTAGAGCACGACGCGATCGAGCTCCGGCGTCACCTCGGGCTCGCGATCGCTCGGCGGCTTGGGCCGTTCGCTCACGTGCTGGTAGGCGACCGCTACCGCAGTGTCGCCGCGGAACGGGACATCGCCGGTGAGCAGCTCGTAGAGCATGACCGCGGTGGAGTACAGATCCGTGCGCGCGTCGATCGATTCGCCCTTGGCCTGCTCGGGGGAGAAGTACGCCGCGGTACCGAGGATCGCGGTCGTCTCCTGCAGCGTCGAAGAGGTGTCGGAGACGGCTCGGGCGATGCCGAAGTCCATGACCTTCACCTGACCACTCTTGGTGATCATGATGTTCGCGGGCTTGATGTCGCGGTGCACGATGCCCGCGCGGTGCGAGTACTCCAGCGCTGTGAGCACCGAGTCGACGACGCGGCAGGCCTCGGATTGCGAGAGTCGGCCCTCGGCCTCGAGCTGTCGCAGGTTCGTGCCCTCGACGTACTCCATGACGATGAAGGGCAGGCGCTTCGGGCCGTCGGCGGTCTGGATCAGGTCGTCGCCCGCGTCGAACACGCGGACCACGGTCGGGTGCGCCATGCGCGACGCGGACTGCGCCTCTTGACGGAAGCGCGAACGGAACTGCGCATCGCCCGCGAGATCGGCTTTCATCACCTTGATGGCGACCTGACGCCCGAGTTTGGTGTCGGTTCCCCGATACACCGTCGCCATGCCACCCTGGCCGACGAACTCCCCGATCGCGTACCGGCCGGCGAGAATTCGCTGTTCGCCGACGTCGGCCGTTTCGGGCATGTTCACCTCTTCCGTGGTCATGGAGTACCGTCCTCAGTTTAACGCGATGCGAACCGGGTGTTCGCCGTGTGGCCGAGCTGTTATCCGTCGTCGCCGTTCGCACCCGAGTTCGCGCCGCCGTTCGGGCCGTTCGCTCCGTTCGAACCCGAATTGGATCCGCCCGAGCCGCCGCCCGAACCCGCGCTCGGCGCTTCCTCGGGTGCCTCGACGGCTACCGAGAGATCGGGCGAAGCGGGCGAGACGCGCTCGGTCCCGTTGCCCTGGCAGGAGACGGTGTAGTTCACGGTGATCGTGCCTCCCGCGTCGGGCTCCTCGGCGACGAGGTTGGCCGTCGTTCCGGAGATGCTCGCGAGGCTGCCGTCGCCCGAGACGGTGACGTCGTAGTTCGACACCTGCATGCCCGTGGGGCACACGTAGGTGGGCAGCGAGACCGTGAACGACGCGCCCGACTTGACCGAGCTCGGGCCGGTCGGTGCTCCAGGCGCAGGGGCCTCGCCGTAGGCGACGTTGTACGTCAGCGTGATCGGCTCATCGAGGGGCACGCTGCTCCCCGTCGGGTTGACGGACGTCACGAGGTTCACCTGGTCATCGGGTGCCTGGTTTCCCGGAGCAGTGGTGACGTTGGTGAAGCCGAGGCTCTGCAGGTACCCGACCGCTTCATCGACGTTGCGCCCGACGACTTCGTCGCCGTCGACCACGCCCGTGGTCGGCTCCGGCGGCGTCGTCTCCGTCGGCGTCGTCGTGCGCGTCGGCGTCGAGGTGGTCGGAGGCTGGTCGGCGTCGCCGTTGTTGTTCAGCAGGGCGATGGCCGTGCCGCCGCCGATCAGCAGGAGCAGCACCAGCAAGGTGATGAGCGGCCAGGTCCACGGGCTGCGCTTCTTCTTCTTCGGCTCCTCCTCGGCGACCGTCTCGTCGTCGTCGCCGTTCGCCTCGAGCGCGGTCGCACCGGCGAGGGCGGTGGTCTGCGGAAGGGCGGTCGTGGCGGCGTCGGACACCGACGTCTGCGGCAGCGCCATCGTCGCGGGCTGGCTGTCGCCGAGCACCTGGGGGACGTAGCTCGCGGCGAGCTGCACGTCGCCGCGGTGGAGCGCCGTCGCCGCTTGCGCAAGCTTGGCAGCGGTCATCGGTCGACCGGCCGCGTCCTTCGCGAGGCACGCGAGCACGAGGTTGCGCACGGGCTCGGGGATGTCGCTCGGAAGGTCAGGCGGAGTGTCGTTGATCTGCGCCATCGCGATGGCGACCTGCGACTCGCCGGTGAACGGACGCTTGCCGGCGAGGCACTCGTACGCGACGACTCCGAGGGAGTAGATGTCCGTCGCGGCGGTGGCGGTGTGCCCGCTCGCCTGCTCCGGTGCGAGGTACTGCACGGTGCCCATCACCTGACCGGTCGCGGTGAGCGGCACCTGGTCGGCGATCCTCGCGATCCCGAAGTCGGTGATCTTCACGCGCCCTTCCGGGGTGATGAGGAGGTTGCCGGGCTTGATGTCGCGGTGCACGAGGCCCGCGTCGTGAGCGGCCTGCAACGAGGTCGCCGTCTGCGCGACGATGCCGAGCACCCGGTTCGCGGGAAGGCGTCCCTCTCGATCGATGATCGCGGAGAGCGGTTCACCGGGCACGAGCTCCATGACGATGTACGCGGAGCCCTGCTCCTCACCGTAGTCGAACACGTTGGCGATGCCCTCGTGGTTCACGAGGGCGGCGTGGCGGGCCTCGGCGCGGAAGCGCTCGAGGAAGCCCGGATCCCCCATGTACTCGTCTTTGAGGATCTTGATGGCGACGGTGCGGCCGATAATGCTGTCGGTCGCCTTCCAGACCTCACCCATGCCACCGACGGCGATCCTCGAGCTGAGCTCGTAGCGTCCGCCGAATGTGATCCCTGCCGCTGGCCTCATTCGCTCAACACCGCTTCCATTACTCGTTTTCCAACAGCCGTGGGAAGCTCGAACGAGCCCCCCTCATTTCCGAAGTTCGCGCCGCCGCCGTCGGCGATCACAACGGCTACCGCGACCTCCGGGTCCTCCACCGGTGCGAAACCAGTGAACCACAGCGTAAAGGGAAGGTCATTCCCATCCTCGTCCGTGCCGTTCTCCGCCGTGCCCGTCTTCCCGGCGACCCGCACGCCGTCAATGGCGGCGTTCTGCGCGAGTCCCTCGGGCTTGTTCACGCCGTGTTCCATCATGCCCGCGACCGCGTCGGCGGTCTCCTTCGAGATGGGCTGGCTGAACTGCTCCGGAGCGTACTCCTTCTCGACGGTCAGATCGGGCGTGATGACCTTGTCGACGAGGTACGGCTTCATCACGGTGCCGCCGTTCGCGATGCCGGCGGAGACCATCGCGATCTGCAGCGGCGTGGCGCGCACGTCCTGCTGACCGATCGACGAGAGCGCGACCTGCGCCTTGCTCTCGGGAACCGGCGACTGGCTCGGCGTCACCGGAGTCGGAATGGCGATCTCCTGTTCGAATCCGAACTTCGCGGCCATGTCGGGCACCGCGTTGTCGTCCATCTTCGTGGTCATCTCCGCGATCGGAATGTTGCAGGAAAGTACGAGCGCCTGATCGAGCGTCGCCTTGTCGCCTGAACCGCACGTGCTGCGAGACGCGTTCTGCAGCACCGAGCTCGACTGGGGCAGGGTCCACTGCGCCGGGTTGTCGAACTCCGTCGACGGAGTGGCCACGCCCGCTTCGATCGCCGCAGCGGCCGAGATCAGCTTGTACACCGATCCCGGGTGGTACAGGTCGCCGGCGATGGCGCGGTTCTGCAACGGCTGCGACGGGTCGTCGTTGAGCTGACGGTAGTTGGTGATGATGTCGGCGTCGTTGTTGCTCGAGAGCGCGTTCGGGTCGAAGCCGGGCGTCGAGGTGAGCGCGAGGACCTTGCCGGTCTTCGGCTCCAGCGCGACGACGGCGCCCTCGAATCCGTTCTCCGTCATCGCCGTGTACGCGGCCTCCTGGGCGGCCGGGTCGATCGTGGTCTCGATCGAGCTGCCCTGCGGCTCGACGCCGTTGAGCGTGTTCATGATGCGCGTGAAGAACTGCGCGTTGCCGCTTCCCGAGAGGTCCTGGTTCATCGCGGCCTCGAGGCCGGTCATGCCCTGAGTGCGCGAGAAGTAGCCGGTCAGGGGTGCGTACATCGGTCCGTCCGCGTACTGGCGCACGTACTGGAAGTCGTCGTCCGTGGGCGTGGAGTAGGCGACGGGGTCGCCATCGACGAGGATCGCGCCGCGTTCGACCTTGTAGCTGTTCATGAGCGCGCGCGAGTTCAGCGCGTTGGCGCGCAGGTCGTCGGCCTGGACGAACTGGACCATCGTCACGGAGAAGAAGAGCACGATGAACATGCCGAAGACGGCGCGGGTGATGAGCTTGAGGGGCTTGTTCATGCGCGAATCACCAGTTTCGGTCGGTTGCGAACCGAGTTCGAGAGGAGGATCAGGAGGGCGATGATGATCCAGTTCGAGACGAGCGAAGATCCGCCCGCCGCGAGGAAGGGCGCGGTGAGGCCCGTGAGCGGGATCACCCGGGTGACGCCGCCGACGACGATGAAGACCTGGAACGCGATGGTGAACGCCAGGCCCGCGGAGAGCAGCTTGCCGAAGTCGTCGTGCCCGGCGAATCCGATGCGCAGCCCGCGGGAGACGAGCAGCAGATATGCGGCGAGGATCACGAAGAGCCCGATCAGGCCGAGCTCTTCACCGAGGCTCGGAATGATGTAGTCGCTGAACGAGAGCGGGGTCACCGCGGGATAGCCCTGGCCCAGCCCGGTGCCGGTCATGCCGCCGTTCGCCATTCCGAACAGGCCCTGCACCATCTGGTAACTCGCGCCGTTGGGATCCGCGAACGGGTCGAGCCAGTTCGCGAAGCGGTTGCCGACGTAGCTCAACGTCTGGCTCGCGAGCAGGCCGCCCGCGAGGAAGAGGCCGAGACCGAGAATGATCCAGCCGATCCTGCCCGTCGCGAGATACAGCATCGAGAGGAAGAGACCGAAGTAGAGCAGCGAGGTGCCGAGGTCGCGCTGGAAGACGAGCACGGACATCGCGGCGAGCCAGAAGACGATCAGCGGGCCGAGGTCGCGCGCGCGCGGGAAGCGGATGCCGAGAATCTTCTTGCCCGCCATCGCGAGCGAATCGCGGCTGCGCACCAGGTACCCGGCGAAGAAGACGGCGAGCAGGATCTTGGCGATCTCGCCCGGCTGGAAGGAGAAGCCGCCGATGTTGATCCAGACCCTCGCGCCGTTCAGCGTCTGGCCGATGCCGGGGAGCATCGGCAGCAGCAGGAGCACGACCGCCCCGAGTCCGGTGAGGTACGTGTACCGGAAGAGCACCATGTGATTGCGGATCACCCAGAGCACCACGATCGCAGCGACGATCGCGACGGTCGACCACAGCAGTTGCCGGACGGGATCGGCTTCCGGCTCGTCGAACGAGATCCGGTGGATCATCGCAACGCCCACGACGTTGAGCATCGCCGCGATCGGCATGATCAGGGGATCGGCATCGGGAGCGATGCGGCGGATGGTGAGGTGCAGACCGAGGAGGGCGACGACGAACGCGATGCCCATCGGCAGGAGCTTCGTCGACGGGGCCCCACCGACGGTGAGGTCGATGATGACGATCGCGCCGACGCCGATGGCGATCGCGAAGACGAGCAGCGACAGCTCGAGCGCCTGCAGCTTGCGGGGGGCGCGGAGTGCCGTGATGCGCTGCAGCACGGTCTCGCTGGTACGGGTCTTCTCGAACGTGCGGGCGTCCTTGCCGCCGGATTGAGCGTCACTCATCGGTGTCCCCCAATCGCAGCACGATGTCGCGCGCCTCCTCGAGAGAACCGGCCGTCAGCGTCCGTTTGACCTGGCGCTGCTCGAGACCATCGAGGTCTTCGAGCGGAATCTCCGTATCCTCGGCGACCGAGTAGAGCGAGAGCGCCCCGATGTTCTGCTGCACGCCCTGGTAGATGATCACCGTTCGATCGTCCGTGCCGACGAAGTACCGCGTCTGAGTCCACTGGTACCCGACGAGCAGGGCACCGCCGATGGCGACCAGCACGGCGATCGCGCCGAACGCCCACAGCAGCCGCCTGCGGCGGTTGCGGCGCTTCGTCTCCGCGATGAGCTCGGCGAGGTACTCGTCCACCCGAGACTCGAAGTGGCTCTCCTCGACGACCGGCGCCTTGCGCACCGCGCGCTTGCGGCTGAGGAGGCGGTTGCGGGCCGTCGATGTCGTGCCGTCCATCGCGGCCTCGGTCGTGGCGGCCGAGCCGGCGAAGCGCCGGCCCTCCTGCTTGAGCTCGAGGGTATCGCCCGGGTCGACGGCGGGGGCGGCCACGGTCTCGACGAGCACGACCGTGACGTTGTCGGGGGCGCCGTGCGACAGGCTCTTGTCGATGAGCGCGTCCACGCCGCCCTGCAGCGATGAGCGCCGCCGCAGGATCTTCTCGATGTCGCTGTCGTCGACGTACCCGCAGAGGCCGTCGGAGCAGAGCAGCCACACGTCGCCCGGCTGCGTGTCGACCACCTGGGTATCGACCTGCGGCGAGGAATCGACATCGCCGAGCACGCGCATCAGCACTGAGCGGCGCGGGTGGGTCTTCGCCTCCTCCTCGGTGATCTTGCCGCTGTCGACGAGACGCTGCACGAAGGTGTGATCCTTGGTGATCTGCTGCAGCGCGTCGTCGCGCAGCAGATACAGGCGGGAATCGCCGATGTGGCCGATGGCCAACTGATCCTCCACCGGAATGATCCCCGTGAAGGTCGTACCCATGCCCGCGAGCTCGGGACGGTCGCGCACGGTGGAGCGCAGCTTCGTATTGGTGTCGAGGATCGCCGTGCGCAGCACATTGGTCATCGCCTCGGGGCTGCCCGTCGGCGGCACATCGAGCTCGGACAGCGTCTTCGCCGCGATCGCGGAGGCGACATCGCCGCCCGCGTGGCCGCCCATGCCGTCGGCGACCAGGTAGATGTGATCGCCGGCGAAGGCGGAATCCTGGTTGTTCGACCGCACCATGCCCACGTGGGAGCCGATGGCGCTCTCATACGCGACCGTCACGCTCAGGGCCTCAGCTCGAAGGTGGTCGTGCCGATGGTGACGGGCGTGAACGGGGGAACGGGCACCGACTTGGTCACGCGAGCACCATCGAGGCGGGTGCCGTTCGTGGAGTCGAGGTCGGTGAGGATCCACTCGTCGCCGGTGCGCGCGAGACGCGCGTGATAGGTGGACGTGTACTCGTCGACGATGACGAGGGTGGAATCGCTGCTGCGGCCGATGGTGACGAGGTCGTCGTCGAGCACGATCGAGGTGCCCGAGGCGACTCCGGAGGTGATGACGAGGTGCTTGGGGGCGCCGAGCCCGCCGGCGGACGGCAGAGCTCCGCCGCTGGGCGTGATCGCGGGCGGTCCCGTCGACACCTGCGGTGCGGCCGGAGCGGAGGATCGTTGGGATGCCGCGGGCGACACCGTCTGCACCGACGGAGCCGACGCGGATCCATCGCCCTTCATACGACGCACCGGAGCTCCGAAGAGGTCGCTGCGCAGGGCGTAGACGATGGCGAATATGAAGATCCACAGCACCAGCAGGAAGCCGATGCGCAGGATCAGGAGGGTGAGTTCGCTCACAGGCCTCTCCAGAAGTCTTCGTCGATGCCCGGGGCCGCATCGCGTGCGGGGCTCGGGTTCGTCGTACGTGGGGCACCGCGCTCGGCGCCTCGGTCGGGTGAGTCTGCATTGCGGGGAGCGGGGCCGGCGCTGGGCGGGGCGCTCGGGAGATCTGCGGGGGAGGCGGAGCGTTGCGACGGCGCCTCGCGTCTGGTCGACTGCACCCGCGTCGCCGCGGGAGGCGCCGTCCGGCGGGCCGATTCGCGGCCCGGGACGAGCTGGAACTGGAGGCTCGTCTGACCGATGGTGATGACGGTTCCGGGGGAGAGAGCGGCCTCGCGGAAGCGCTGCCCGTTGATCTTGGACCCGTTCGTCGAGCCGAGGTCGCGGGCGATGCCGGCCGCTCCGTCCCAGATCAGTTCGAGGTGCTTGCGCGACGCCGCGTTATCGCTGATGCGAATGCCGCAGTCGCTGCCCCGGCCGACCGTGGTCGTTCCACGGCTCAACTCGTGCCGCGTGCCGTCGACATCAATGGCGGCGACCCAGTCGACGGCGCCCTCGACGCGCGACGCGTCGACCTGCAGTACGCCGACGGTGATCGAGCCGTCGCTGCGGATCTCGACGTCTGGCTCGCCCAGCAGTTGGTAGCTCTGACGCTTCGCGTGCTTCGTGATGACGCCGCGCAGCTCTTGGCCGAGCGTGCTGCCGAGCTGGTAGAGCCGATCGGCGTCCTTCTCGGAGACGCGGACGACGAAGCGGTTGGGAGCGAGCACGCGATCGCGGTCGACCACGACGGCGCCGATGTCGAGCTCGCGCTTGAGCGCCGAGGCGATCTCCACCGGTTGCACTCCGGAGCGGAACGTGCGCGCGAACGCGCCGTTGACGGCTCGCTCGAGCCCCCGCTCGACGCTGTCCAGAATGCCCACGTGCCGTGTCGTCCCTTCGTCTGCCTCGGACGGCGCCCAAGGCGGTTTGGTTTAGTTTAGCCCGCTTTGGTGAGTCGGGCTTCGGCTGCTAAGCTAGGGGAGTTGTCTGAGTGGAAGCGCTCAGGAAACGACTCGCGCGAGTGGCGGAATGGCAGACGCGCTGGCTTCAGGTGCCAGTGCCCGCAAGGGCGTGGGGGTTCAAGTCCCCCCTCGCGCACGAGAGAAGCGCTCGGTTCCTTCGGGGATCGGGCGCTTTCGCGTTTTCGGGCGATGCCGCGCAGCGCCCCCGCAGTCCTGTTCGCGCAGTGGATCCGCGCTCATGCAGGAGACCTTTGCCGTAGGCGACCGCGTGATGCCGAATCCACTGCGCGACGCGGCGCCGGAGCGGGGCGCCGGGAGCGCAATACCCCGACGGGTGCGCGCGTCGAGGAGTAGCGTGGCCCCGAGACCGAACGGACGAACGGGGGTGCCGATGATTCCGATGTGGCTGCAGGCCCTGTGGTGGGGGTTCGTGGGCGGAGCCGCGCTGATCCTCGGAGCGTTCGTCGCCTGGAAGTGGCGGATCCCTCCGAAAGCGGTGTCCACGATCATGGCGTTCGGCGCCGGCGTGCTCATCTCTGCCCTGGCGTTCGAACTGGTCGACGAGGCTGCCGAGGGCGGCGGATTGATTCCGACCGTCGCCGGCTTCCTCGCCGGGGCCGTCATCTTCGTAGCTGCGAACGCCGTTCTCGCCCGAAAGGGGGCGCGGCACCGGAAGCGCTCGGGCGACCGTCAGAAGAGCGAATCGGAGCAGCCGGGCAGCGGCACCGCGATCGCGGTGGGCGCCCTGCTCGACGGCGTTCCCGAGTCGCTCGTGCTCGGGCTGGGGCTCGTGACGTCGGGCGCGGTGAGCCCGGCGATGCTCGTCGCCGTCTTCATCTCGAACGTGCCCGAGGGCCTCTCGAGCAGTGCCGGCATGAAGCGAGCGGGGCGCAGCGCCGCATACGTCTTCGGAGTGTGGAGCGTCATCGCGGTGCTGTCGGGCGTGTCGGCGGCGGCGGGATTCCTGCTGCTCGACGGCGCACCGGCCGAGCTGATCGCGTTCATCACGGCGCTCGCCGCAGGAGCGATCCTGGCCATGCTCTCCGACTCGATGATCCCGGAGGCCTTCGAGAACGACCACCTGCTGACAGGGCTCACCACGGCCCTGGGCTTCGCCGTCGCGTTCACCGTTCACTCGCTCGGGGGCTGAGGCATCCGCCGCACCTCCCGACCGGGAACCAGGTCGTGCTTGCGATGATCGGACCCCGGGAGTTTACTGGGGGCAGGGGGCTCGACCGGAGGAGTTCGAGATGTTCGAAGTCGACATGGAGGGGGTGCCCCAGCGCGCATCCACCGGCTCGCTTCCGGGGCGTGGGCGCGTGGCCGAGCTCCTGCGTGAGGCCCACGCGCGGTACGCCCCACTTCGAGACGGCGTCGTCGCCGACTACATTCCGGTGCTCGAGCGAGCGGATCCCGATCGCTTCGGCCTCTCCCTCATCGGAGTCGACGGCGCAGCTGAGGAGGTGGGCGACGCGGCCGATGCGTTCACCATCCAGTCGATCTCGAAGGCGTTCGTCTTCGCCCTCGTCTGCGAGGAGATCGGTCATCACGCGGTCCACGAGCGTGTCGGCGTGAACAACACCGGGCTGCCGTTCAACTCGGTGATGGCGCTCGAACTGAACCTCGGCAGCCCGATGAACCCGATGGTCAACGCGGGGGCGATCGCGACGACGGCGATGATGCCGGCGCCGTCGCACTCCGCGCGGTGGGATGCGATCCTCCACGGACTCTCGCGCTTCGCCGGCCGGGAGCTCGCGGTGGACACCGAGGTGTACGAGTCGGAGATGCGCACGAACACGAGGAACCGGGCGATCGCGCGGCTGCTCGAGGGGTACGGGCGCCTCGATGAGGATCCCGGAACCATCGTGGAGATGTACACGCGCCAATGCGCGCTCCTCGTCACCGCGCACGACCTCGCGGTGATGGGGGCCACGCTCGCGGACGGGGGCGTGAATCCGGTGACGGGCGAGCGCGTCGTGGCGGAGGAGGTCGCGAGGGACACGCTGACCGTGCTCGCATCGTGCGGCATGTACGAGCGCTCCGGCGAGTGGCTGTTCGAGATCGGGCTCCCCGCGAAGTCGGGAGTCTCGGGCGGGATCGTCGCGATCTCGCCGGGCAAGGGGGCTCTCGGGGCGTTCTCGCCTCCGCTCGATCCTGCCGGCAACAGCGTGCGCGGGCAGCGCGCGTGCGCGTTCCTCTCGCGCGCACTCGGACTCAATCTCTTCGCCAGCGGGGTCACGAGCAGGGAGAGCACAGCATGAGCAACGCGCAGAAGCGGATCGACGTCACGCCGACGGACGATCGCCGATCCTGGACCCCGATGATCGGGCTCTTCCTCGCCCAGGTGCTGATGTCGTTCAACGTCGCGGCCCTCCCGATCTCGCTCGGCGGGTTCGTCGAGGATTTCGGCGTGCCGCCGACCACGGCGAGCACCACGATCGTCGTGTACGGGCTCGCCGTCGCCGCCCTCGTGATGACGGGGGCGAAGCTGGGTCAGCGCGTCGGCTGGGTGCTGATATTCCGCATCGTCGTCGTCGCGTTCGCCGGGTCATCGCTGCTCATGATCTTCTCGCCATCCATCGAGTGGGCGATCGGCGGCCAGGTGCTCGCGGGCGCCTCGGCAGCGATCATCGTGCCGTCGCTCGTCGCGCTCATCGCCGAGAACTACCGCGGCGATCAGCAGGCCACGGCGGTCGGCTCGCTGGGTTCCGCGCGGGCGTTCTCAGGCGTCAGCGCGTTCCTGATTGGCGGCACGCTCGGCACGCTGGTCGGGTGGCGCCCGGTGTTCCTCATCACCCTGGGCCTTGCGGTCGCCGTCTTCGCGTTGAGCTTCGGTCTGCGATCCGACCGGGGCAACCGCGCGGTGCGCATCGACCTCGTGGCGTCGGTGCTGATCGGCGCCGCGATCGTCATGCTGACGCTCGGGTTCAACAATCTCAACGGCTGGGGCGTCGTGACGGCGCGCGATGCCGCGCCGTTCTCGATTCTCGGGCTCTCGCCGGCGCCCGTGCTCGTGGTGCTCGGCGTGGTGTTCGGGCAGCTCTTCTTCATCTGGACGAGGCGCCGCATGCGGGTCGGGAAGACGCCGCTCGTCGACCTCAGCGTGCTCGACCGGCCGCAGGAGCGCGCGGCGATCTACGCGATGTTCATCATCGTGCTCATGGAGGCGGCCGTGAACTTCACGCTGCCGACCTACATCCAGGTCGTCCAAGGGCGCACTCCATTCGACACCTCGCTGGCGATGATGCCGTTCAACCTGACGGTGTTCGTCACGGCGACGCTCATCGTGCGGTTCTACTCGCGTTTCACGCCGCGCGCCATCGCGCTGTTCTCCTTCGCGCTCACCACGATCGCGCTCGTGTGGCTGGCGTTCGTCGTCACGAACAACTGGGAGACCATTCCGACGATCGCCGGGCTGATCGTCTTCGGGATCGGGCAGGGCGCGCTCGTCACGCTCGTGTTCAACGTGCTCGTCACCGCTGTTCCGAAGGAGCTCGCCGGCGATGTCGGGTCGGTGCGCGGCACGACGCAGAATCTGGCGTCCGCGGTGGGCACGGCGATCATGGGTGCGGTGCTGGTGACCCTGCTCACGACGGGCGTCGCGAACGCGGTCGAGGATCACCCGGAGCTGCCCGCGGAACTGGTCGAGCAGGTGGATCTCGACTCCGTCGACTTCGTCGGCAACGACGAGCTGCGCCAGGTGCTGGAGTCGACGACGGCCACTCCCGAGCAGATCGACGCCGCAGTCGCGGTGAACGAGGACCAGCGCCTGCGCACGCTGAAGCTCGGCTTCCTGATCCTCGCCGGCATCAGTGCGGTGGCCGCTCTGCCGGCGTCGCGGCTGCCGAACTACAAGCCGGACGAGATTCCGGATCCAGAGACCGCATAGTCGCGTGACGTCAGGACTGGCGGCCGCCTGGCGTGCGGTGGCCCGGTGCGGAGGCGCAGTGCGCACGTCTGGTGCGCCCGCAGCACAGAACGTAGGCTGATCGCATGGCCGTCTTCGACAAGATCCTCAACTCCAAGTTCGTCGACAAGTACGGGGCTGCGCTCGCACCGTCCTTCGATTTCGTGGACTCGTCCGCCCGCGCCGAGGTGGACGTGACCGGGGATCCGGCGCAGGTGAGCGCCGCGGTGCAGCAGTTGGTCTCCGAACTCGGGCACACGCTGGCGGGAGTGAGCGACGATCAGCTGGCGCTCGCGGTCATCACGAAGAAGACGCTGCTCAGCTGGGAGATCGCGACCGGCATCGAGATCACTCCCTCGGCGCACGGCTCGCACGTGGTGATCTACATGGCGAACATGCCGGGGCGCCCCACCGCGCTGCTCGATGGAGCGAAGAACACGAAGGCCGCGCAGAAGCTGGCCGGGCAGATCCGCAACGCTGCAGCGTAGGGAAGCGGTCGGAGCGACGATGCGCACTCGGCTCTCGCGCACCGCCGGGTGCCTCGTCGGCGTGCTGCTCGGCGGTGCGCTGCTCGCTGGATGCGCCGATGTTTCCGGCCCACCCACGGGTGCCGAACCCGAGAAGCGGCCGTCGGCGCAGCAGACGATCTCGTCGGGCCTCGAGGCGCCCTGGGCGGTGACCTTCATCAGCTCGACGCCGATCGTGAGCGAGCGCGACAGCGGCAGAATCCTCGCGGTCGCCGCCGACGGGGGGACGACGGAGCTCGCGACGCTCGACGGGCTGCGCGAGGGCGGGGAAGGCGGCCTGCTCGGCCTCGCAGCGGCCGACGATGCGCTGTACGCCTACGCCACGTTCGGCGACGGCAACCGCATTCTGCGCTTCGCACTGCTTCACGGCGAGGGAGTCGAGCTCGGCGATCCTGAAATCGTGCTCGACGGGATTCCCGCGGCGGGCAACCACAACGGCGGGCGGCTGGCCTTCGGCCCCGACGGGAAGCTGTACGCGACGACCGGCGATGCCGGAGAGCCCGGGGCGGCGCAGGATCCCGAATCGCTCGCCGGCAAGATCCTGCGCTTGGAGCCCGACGGTTCCGTTCCAGACGACAATCCGTTCCCGGGATCGCCCGTCTGGAGTCTCGGGCATCGCAACCCGCAGGGCATCGCATGGACCCCGGACGGCACGATGCTGGCCTCGGAGTTCGGGCAGAACACGTGGGACGAACTCAACGTCATCGAGCCCGGGGCGAATTACGGCTGGCCCGAGGCCGAGGGTGCTGCGGAAGAGGCGGAGTTCGTGGATCCCGTGCAGCAGTGGGCGCCGGCCGAGGCGAGCCCCAGCGGGATCGCGGTGCACGACGACCGCGTCTGGATCGCGAACCTGCGGGGCGAGTCGATTCGCGAGGTGCCGCTCGATGCACTCTCGTCGGCCGAAGTGCGCGACGCGGGAGCGTTCGGGCGGGTCCGCGATGTCGTCGTCTCCCCGGCGGGGGAGCTGTGGGCCGTGACGAACAACACCGATGGTCGAGGGGCGCCCCGCGAGGGGGACGACCGCATCATCCTGCTGCCGTGACCTCCGCGGGCCCGACCCGGGCGGGAGGCTCGCGCGGCACGTCGCGAAGCAGCGCGCCGAGCAGCCGGATGCCTTCGCCGAGTCGCGCGGCATCGGTGCTGAAATGCCCGAACCAGCTGCCGATGATCGTCATGTGCACGAGCGTCACGAGCGCCGAGAAGCCTCCCGGCAACTGCGCATCAGCGCCGATCCGCCAGGGCTCGAGAAGCCGCACGGCACGTGCCATGACCTGCTCGTGATTCTCGTCGGCGAGCCGCGTATTTCCGCGACGCATCGAGTGCGCGAGGATCTCGAACATCGCGAGATGGTCTTCGAGCGGCATCGCCATGGCCTGGTCGAACAACCAGCCGAGCTGCTGATCGAGGTGCGGCTTCGGTTCGGGGGCGTCGAGTTCTGCGGCTGTGGCCTGCTGCACGTGCTCTGCGACGGCGTCGAGCAGCGCCTCTTTGCTCGCGAACCAGTAGTGCAGGCTCCCCAACGGCACTCCTGCCTGCTGCGCGACCCTGCGCGTGGTGACACCTGCGATCCCTCGCTCCGCGATCACCGCGATCGTCGCCTCGATGAGCACGCGTCGAGTGTCGTTGCCGCGGGTCTGCACTTCTCGGTTCACCGGGTCAGTGTACGCAACAATTGTTGCGTGCGGAACGATTCACCGCCAGATTCAGGGTTCGTTGCGCTGCCGCGCCCTCCCGCCGACCCGCGCTTCAATCCACGCCGACGCGTCGCGCCTCCGTCACCGCGCGTACCGCCCCGTGCTCGTAGGCTGCCCCGTGCCCCGGGAGGAGCACCTGCGCCCGCGTGCGGGCCAGTGCATCCAGCGATCGGAAACCGAGGTCCGCATCGGCGGTCGCGGCCCGAGCGACCGTGCGGGGGCCGCGCTTGCCGGTGTAGGGATCGTAGGTGACGAGTGCGTCTCCGGTGAAGAGCACTTCGACGGGAGCGCCGCCTCGGGAACTCGCGTATCGGAGAGCGCAGTGCCCGTACGTGTGCCCCGGGCTGAACACGGGCGTGCACGGATGCGAACCCTCATCAGCGGCGAGCAGGTCATAGTGCGGTTCGATGCCGCGCACGCCGAGGGCGCCGGCGGCCACCATCCGAATGAGCCCGGGAAGGGCTGCGGGGTAGCGCAGCGGGTACTTGAGCCGAACGGACTCGTGCGCGTAGCGGTAGGGGTGCCGCAGCAAGGCCGCATCCGACTCATGCACGTAGACCGGCACGGCGTGCTCGTCGTGCAGGCTGCGGCAGAGGCCCACGTGGTCGAAGTGCGCGTGCGTGAGGAGTACAGCGGCGATGTCGCC
The DNA here is from genome assembly GCF_037619215.1 of Leucobacter sp. USCH14. NCBI lineage: Bacteria > Bacillati > Actinomycetota > Actinomycetes > Micrococcales > Microbacteriaceae > Leucobacter > Leucobacter sp. USCH14. The sequence goes on along the minus strand of NZ_JAQPZP010000002.1, from coordinate 83,254 downwards.
CGCCCGGCGCCCGAACATCGTCAGCGCCTCATCGAGCAGGCGGCGGCTGCCGGGCAATCCCGCATCGATCAGTACCGGGCCCGCGGCGGCGTTCACGAGGTAGCAGTTGGTATTGGCCCGCGTCATCATCGCGATGTCGTCGGTCACGAGGCGCACGCCATCGCGCGGCGGGGCCATGGACGACTCACCCATGCCGCCGACCCCGCGTGAGCAGCGAGACGACGACTCCGACTCCGAGCAGCCAGGGGCCCGCCACGATGAGCGGGTCGAGCCACGCGTGCCGAAGGTCGACCCGCCCGTGACCGCGTCGCGAGCGGACGGGATGCCGCCGCACCTCGCTCAGCACGCCCGTCTGCGTGATGGGATTGTCGGGTCGGAGGGTCGCGAGCGATCGGAGGTGCGCCCCGACGGCCTCGACGCGATCCCCCAGCACCAGCAGGAGCCAGCGAACGTTCTTCCCCTCGCCGAAGCGCCGGTAGGCGGTGCGCCGAATGACTCCCGAGACTCCGTGCAACGGCTGAGCGGTGCCGAATACGGGAGGCAGTGTCTCGTGCTCGATCGATCGCTCCCGGCGCCCGTGGTCGTGCTGCCGCTCCGGGAAGTCCCAGTGCGCTCCGGTCCGTTCGGGTGCGGTGGTCTCCATCGGCCACGAGGGGCGTTGCGCGGCATCGAGGTCGGCGCCCCAGCCGGGGATGCGTGCGCGGAGCGCATCCGAGGAGGGGGCTCGATTCGGGTGTTCGGCGCGGTATGGCATGGCTTACTCCATTCCGGTGATGATCGCGGGCTTGATGCAGTCGTCGAGTTTGGCGGAGAACATGTGGTACCCCTCGGCGATGTGCTCCAGGGGAATGCGGTGCGTCAGCAGCTCGCCCGGGTGCACGTCGTCATTGCGGATGTGCTCGAGCAGACGGGGCCACTGCCGTTTCACCGGTGCCTGGTTCGCCCGGATCGTCAGGCCCTTGTTCATCGCGTCGCCGAAGCGGATCGCAGACGGGAGGGGCCCGTACGCACCCAGTACCGCGACGCGGCCGCCCTTGCGCGCGGAGTCGATCGCCCAGTTGAGCGCGACGGGAGACCCGCCCTGCAGTTTGAGTTTCGCCGAAGTGATGTGCTGCAATGCGCTCCCATCGGCCTCTGCGCCGACGGCGTCGATGACCACATCGGCCCCGAGGCCATCGGTGAGCCGCTTCATCTCGACCACGATGTCTCGGTGGTCGCGAATGGCGACGGTCTCGGCGTATGCGAAGCTTCTGGCCTTCTCGAGTCGGTAATCGAGATGGTCGACCACGATCACGCGCCCTGCCCCCATGAACCATGCGGAGCGGGCCGCTGCGAGCCCGACGGGCCCGGCGCCGAGCACGAGCACCGTCTCGCGCTCGGCGATCTCACCGAGCTGCGCACCGAAGTACCCCGTCGAGAAGGCGTCCGTCAGCATGAGCGCATCATCATCGCCGAGCCACTCGGGAATGATCGAGGGGCCGACATCGGCGAACGGTACGCGCACGAGCTCCGCCTGGCCGCCGTCGTACCCGCCCGCCGAGTGCGAGTAGCCGTAGATGCCTCCGATGGCCGTCGCGTTCGGATTCACGTTGTGGCAGTTCGACAGCAGCCCGCGAGCGCAGAAGTAGCACGACCCGCACGAGATGTTGAACGGAACCATCACGCGATCTCCTCGGGAGAGGCTCGTCACCGACGAACCCACCTCCTCCACGACCCCGACGATCTCGTGCCCGAACGTATGCCCGATGCGAGTGTCGGGAATCAGTCCGTGGTAGAGGTGCAGATCCGACCCGCAGATCGCTGCCCGAGTCACTCTGACGATGGCATCGTTCGGGTGCTCGATCTTCGGCTCGGGCTTGTTCTCGACGCGTACCTTGTAGGGGCCGCGATACGTCATTGCTCTCATCTCATGCCTCCTCCGTCCACTGTGAGAGTTCTGCGCGGCCCGGGTGAGTGCCTTGTCAGTGCCGCACGATTGGTGTAGCCGCGCGCGGAGGGATGAGTGATGATCCCGGGAGGGACGGCTATGTTGGAACGGGCTCGATCGTTCGGGTCGAGGCAGTGATATCGAGGGGGCGCCGATGGCACCACACATCGAGGGCGCTGGAACGAAGCAGCGGCGCGGCATCGAGACGCGCATGGCGCTGCTCGAGGCGTCGGGGCGGGTCTTCTCACGGCTCCCGTACGACCAGGCGAAGCTCAAGGACATCTCGGACGAGGCCGGGGCCAGCCAGGGATCGATCTACTTCCACTTCGGCAACAAGTACGACATCGCCGAAGCCGTGCTCGCGGTGCAGCAGGAGCGCATGCGCGCCGCGCTCGACGAGGAGCTCGCCGTCGGTCGCAACGGCTTCGACACGATCCTCGTCATGCTCCAGCGCCTCGCCGACCTCATGGCGACCGATCGTCTGGTGCAGGCGGGACTCCAGCTCGTGGACTCCCTGCCCGAGGCGCTGCGCGACCACGGCCACAACTCGTACGTCACGTGGCAGGCGAACGCCGCCGCGCTCATCGAACGCGGCGTCGCCGACGGGTCGATCACCTCGACCGAACCTCCGCGTCTCCTGGCTGAGATCATCAACGAGCTGTACGTCGGAGCGCAGATGATGGCGGGGATGGCGGATCGCTGGGGGTCGCTCCCCGATCGCGTCGACCGCTTCCTGCCCTTCGTGCGCACGCTCCTGCGGCCCGAGCCTCCCCGCTGAGACTGAGCGCTTCTGCCGGGTTCCGCGTTCAGTCGTTCAGGCAGGCTCCGGTCGGCACCGGTGCCTGAGCCGTGTCGAGGGTTGCGAGCACCGGCAGCAGCTCGGCGAGCGTCATCGCGTACCCGACCCCGGCGCGCTCCGTGTCGCGCGCGAAGATGACGCCGGCGACGCCGCCCTCGGGCGTCAGCAGCGGTCCGCCGGAGTTGCCGGGCCGCACGTCCGCGGAGAGCACATGGATCGAGCGCGGGGCGGTGGACGAACCGTAGATGTCGGAGATCGGTGCATCGCGCGTCGCGAGCACCCCGGCGGTGACGGTGGTGAAGGGGCCGCCGTACGGGTATCCCTGCACCGCCCCGCCGCTTCCCGGCACGAGCGAGTCGTCGATGGGGAGCGGGGTCGCGTCCACGTCGGCGGCGATGACTGCGAGGTCGTCGACAGGGTCGAAGTACACGACAGTGCCGTCCCGCGCCGGCTCTCCGGGCAGCTCGACGAGCGGCGTCTCGATGCCGGCGACGACGTGGGCGTTCGTCACGATGCGATCCTCGGCGACGACGAATCCCGTGCCCGACGGCATCGTGCCGCAGCCGTAGGCGATCCCGGAGATGCGCGCCACGGACGCCGCTGCGGAGGCGAGCGCGGGATCATCCGTGTCGATGGTCTCCGCCGGCGTTTCGGTGCTCAGGTCCGAATCGAGCAGGGCGTCCACGGTCGGGATCACGGTGTCGCCGAGCACTGCGGCGTGCAGGCGGGATGCAGCATCGGTGAGCGGCTTCGGCGTCCACTGCTGGAGCGTGCGCAGCACCGTCGAGGACGCGACGGCGGAGGATACGACCGGCACGCCCGACGAGGCGATGGCGGCGCCGATGAGCGCCACCGCGGTCACCGACGCGACGAGGCCGAGTGCTCCGCCGAGCAGGCGCTCGATCGCACGCAGTTTCAGGCGATCCGCACCGCGCCGCAGGAATGCGCCGATGGCCGAACCGATCCAGGCCCCGAGAGCGAGCAGGAGGATCGCCGAACCGATGACCGCTGCGCTGCGCCACCCGTTCTCGGGCAGTTCGCGCGCGATGATGGGCAGCAGCCAGGGGGATACCGCGGCACCGGCGACGAGACCCGCCAGGGCTCCGAGCACGGAGAAGAACCCCGATCGCACTCCGGCGAGCGTGGACACGATGAGTACGACCACGATGATGATGTCGACGATCGGCAGCACCCGGCCTCGTTCCTCTTCACGCTCGGGCCACCCGCCCGCTGCTTCTCGGGAACTGTACTGATTCGGGCTGGGAGCACTCCGCAGGATCGCTGTGCACGGCCTCTTCGCGGGAACGCTGTCGAGGGCTCTCCTGTCAGAGCCGGTGGGGCTCGGGGCTTCGCCGTATTCGGCTGAGCGCCCAGACCAGGGCGCCGCTCGCGATCAGAGCGACCAGCAGGCCCGCGCACGTCGCCAGCAGCGCGCCGACTCCGCGCTCGGGCAGCAGGAAACCGTACGGCACCCACCCGTCGGTGGCGCCGCGCACGAGCACGACGGCGAGCCAGGCGAGCGGGTACGGGAGCACGACCCAGAGGGTGCGCCACGGCAGCGGAGGGCGGTCGTGGATGCAGATCCAGTCGAGCAGCAGCAGTGCGGGGAACACGAGATGGAGCATTGCGCTGACCCACGGCGGTGCCGACCCCGTGCCGGGCACCAGCACGTTGTAGATCGTTGCGACGATGAGCATGCAGGCGACCGAGACTCCCCGCGCCAGCGCGAACCACCGCGGTGCGGCGCGCCTCCGCAGTGCGATGCTGCCGACAGCGACGAGCAGGGCGGCGGAGAGCGCGCTCGTGAGATTCGTGAAGTACCCGAAGAAATCGAACGGATTGCGGCCGCCGTCGCCCTGCGCGTAGGTCGAGAGAAGGGTGAGGATCACGGTCGTGCCGACCAGGACGCGCGCCGCCGCGACGCCCTCCGATCTGCGGCTCACCGTTTCGGCCATTCCCAGCGCGGCACGTCGAGGAGACCCTGCCCCGCCACTTCCGTGCCGAGGCCGTCGGAGACAAGCTCGATCGATGATCCCGCGTCTTCGAGCGCGCGGCGCAGCACGCTCGAGTGCGTGACGACGATGACCTGCGTGCGTCGCGCGGCCGCCTCGATCAGCGCGGCGAGCGGCGGGATCAAGCTCTCGTGCAGTGACGCCTCGGGCTCATTGACGACGATCAGCGGCGGTGGGTCGGCGGGGAGGAGCGCCGCGCAGAGCAGGAGATAGCGCAGCGTGCCGTCGGAGAGTTCCGCTGTCGAGAGTGGCCGGAGGAGGCCCGGCTGGCTCAGCATCAACCGGAACACTCCGGCCGTGACGTCGATGGAGACCCGCGACCCCGGGAACGCGTCGCCGACCGCTCCGGCGAGATCGCGATCCTGCGCCGCCTCGATCGCCGTCGCCCAGACCGCTGCGAGGTCGGCGCCGTCATCACTCAGCCAGCGCGTGCGCGTGCCGACCTGCGGAGCTCGAGCGGGGGCGTCGCGGTCGGTGCGGAAGTGGTCGTAGAACCGCCACTGCGCCATCCGATGGCGCAGACGCAGCGTATCGGGGAGCGCCGTCGCATCCTCGAGGTCGAGCAGCACGCTCTGGCCGGGGCCGAGCGTTTGAGACAGCATGCGCCACTCGGTGTCTCGCACGCGCACAGCTGACCGGGTTCGATCGACAATCACGGAAGCCGGCCTCGCGAACGGCCCCACGAAGACCTGCTCCCGCTTCACCTCCGGATCCTGCCTGAAGAAGCTGCGACCCGAGTCGACCTGCGGGAGCCCGAGATCGGTGAGGTAGCCGAACTCGTCGGAGCTGAAGCCGAGTCGGAGGGAGACGGGACGGCGCGGTGCGGCGCCCTGCACGGGCCCCGACGCGCGACGCGGCACCTCGGGGCCCGCCCAGAGGGCGCTCGCGAGGCCGCCCTCGCGCGCGACCGAACCGATGATGCGCCCCTCGCCGGCGGCCGCGAGCAGCCGCATCGCGCGGTACAGGTTGGACTTGCCGGTGCCGTTCGCGCCGGACACCACGGTGAGCTGATCGAGCGGCACGATGAGTTCGACGAGCGACCGGTACCCCGAGACTGCGAACGTGGTGAGCATGGCTGCATTCTCGCAGCGGCCGCCGACAATCCCCGTTACGCGGCCTCGACGAGCGCGAGCGCGGTGTCGATCGCCGCCATCGACCCCTGGCGGTCGATGCGCGCGAGCGCGAGGGCCGCCACCACCTGGCCGGTGCAGGCAGCGGTCACGCGATCCGCCGCGTCGACCTCGAGGTGGGGCAGCCGAGCCGCGATGCCGCGTGCGAGCGCGTCGTGCAGTTCGCTCCGGTAGGCGGCGACGGTCGCCGCGACCGCTGCATCGTCGCCGATGGGAGCCCCCGCCGTGTTGATGAGCAGGCAGCCGCTGCGCGCCGAGAGGGACGCGGGGTCCGCGAGCACTGCGCGCAGCCCCTGGAGGTACGCGACGATCGCCTCGGGCCCTACGCTCGCAGAGCGCAACGGCTGCAATCTCGGGCGGATGACGCATTCGAGGTACTGCTCGACCGCGGCGTCGAAGAGGCCCCGCTTGGAGCCGAAGGTGTTGTAGATGCTCGAGCGCCGAAGCCCGGTGGCCCGCTCGAGGTCGGAGATCGCCGCGCCCTCGTATCCGGCGGCCCAGAAGACGTCCATGGCAGCACTCACGACGGATCGCCGGTCGAACGAAGCTGTGCGTGCCATGGATGCGCCTTTCAGGAACGGTCGTTCCAGTATATGTTGGAACGACCGTTCCGAATAGCGGGGTCCCGAGGGCCCGGCACCCGAGGGCGCGCCATCGCCCGTACACCTGGAGGTTTCACGTGACCGCACCCATCAGCACTCAGATCCAGCTCGTCTCGCGCCCGAGCGGTTGGCCGACGCACGAAGACTTCCGCACCGTGCGGGTCGAGCTCGACGAACTGCAGCCCGGAGAGGTGCGCGTGCGCAACGAGTTCGTCTCGGTCGACCCCTACATGCGCGGGCGCATGAACGACACGCGCAGCTACGTCGCGCCGTACGCGCTCGGCGAGCAGATTCAGGGCGGTGCGATCGGCCGCGTCGTCGCCTCCGCCTCGGACGATGTGCCGGAGGGCGCGGTCGTGCTGCATCAGCACGGATGGTCCGACCTGGTGCAGGCCGACGCCGGCACGTTCCGCGTCGTACCCGAGGTGGAGGGCGCGCCGCTGTCGCTGCGCCTGCACATCATGGGCATGACCGGCCTCACCGCCTACGTCGGCCTGACCGCCATCGCGGGGCTGCGCGAGGGCGACACCGTCTTCATCTCGGGCGCCGCGGGAGCGGTGGGCACGGCTGCGGGGCAGATCGCGAAGCTCCTCGGAGCGGGGCGGGTGATCGGCTCCGCGGGATCCGCCGAGAAAGTGGCGCTGCTCACCGAGAAGTACGGATACGACGCGGCCTTCAACTACAAGGACGGCGACGTGCGCGACCTGCTCGCTGAGGCTGCGCCGAACGGCATCGACGTCTTCTTCGACAACGTCGGCGGCGATCACCTCGAAGCGGCGCTCGACGCCTTCAACGACGACGGGCGCGCCGCCCTCTGCGGCGCCATCTCCCAGTACAACAGCACGGAGACGGCTCCGGGCCCCGACAACATGGCGAACCTCATCACCCGCGCGCTGAAGCTCGAGGGGTTCACCGTCGGCAAGCACCTGCAGCACTCGCCCGAGTTCCAGCGGCGCATGAGCGAGTGGTTCGCCGCCGGCAGAATCGCGTACGACGAGACGATCGTCGACGGCATCGAGCATACGGTCGACGCGTTCCTCGACATGATGCGCGGCGGAAACATCGGCAAGATGCTCGTGCGGGTGTAGCCCGCCCGAGCACGGCGAAGCGCTCGCGGTCTCGGAAGCGACCGCGAGCGCTTCGCATCGGCACAGCAATGTGCCCGCCTCTCCTGTGCGAGCGACGGGCACATTGGTCTTGCAGGCGATGGGATCGCGCCACCGCGATCCCATGCCGGGTCTTGCAGCCGGCGAGATTACTCGGCCGGGGGCATCAGAACGCTGTCGACCAGGTAGACGGTCGCGTTGGCGGTCTGAACGCCGCCGCAGATCACGTTCGAATCGTTGACCATCAGCTCGTCACCCGAACCGGTCACCTCGACATCCGCACCCTGAACAGTGGTGTGCATGCCCGCGATGTCTGCCGGCTCGATCTGGCCGGGCACCACGTGGTAGGTGAGGATGCTCGTCAGCATGTCGCTGTCGGTCTTCAGCGTGTCGATGGTGGCCGCGTCGATCTTGGCGAAGGCGTCGTCGACCGGTGCGAAGACGGTGAACTCATCACCGTTCAGCGTGTCGACGAGGTCGACGTCAGGGTTCAGCTGGCCGCTGACTGCTGAGACGAGCGTCTTCAGCATCGGGTTGTTCGATGCTGCGACGGCTACCGGATCCTGCGACATGCCCTGGATCGATCCATCGCCGTCCGGCACTGCCTCAGCGTAGGCCGCGCAACCGGGGCCGACGAGGTTCGCCGCCGGATCCATGGCGTCCGACGACTCCGTCGACTCCTCCATGGGCGTCGACTCCTCCATCTGCTCCGTCGACTGGTCTTCAGCTGCCTCGTCCGACGCTCCCATCGAGCAGCCGGTGAGCATTGCGGCGCCGACCAGCGTCATTGCGAACGCGGCGCCGAGGGTCTTCTTCTTGGTGAACATGGTTCCTCCTCAGATGAGATCCGCAGTTTTCCGCGGCTTGCAAACGTCTTCGGAGCCCTCTCGGGGTCGGATGGAAAAAACCTCGAAAGAGTTTCGACCCCTTCCTCTGCGCCGGGCGCTCCTCACGATGCAGCCGGCTCGCCCATCCGAATGACCTTCCGCTCCGAAATACCTCGCAACAGGAAGGCTTCTCATGGATATCGTGCTCATCGGTCTGCTCGGCGGACTCATCACCGGCATCTCTCCGTGCATTCTGCCGGTACTCCCGGTCATCTTCCTGACGGCCGGCGCCAAGCCGGCGGCTCCGGGCCAAGCTCCCGAGGTCATCCCGGCGAAGCGCAGCCGCCCGTTCTGGATCATCGCGGGACTCGTACTGAGCTTCTCCGTGGTGACGCTGCTCGGCTCGCTGCTGCTGGGTCTGCTGAACATTCCGCAGAGCGCGATCCGCTGGGCGGGCGTCGCGGTGCTGCTGATCATCGGCGTCGGCATGCTCTTCCCCGGCTTCGAGCAGCTGCTCGAGAAGCCCTTCCAGCGTCTGCCCCGCCGCAAGGTCGGCGAGGGCGGCAACGGATTCGGCATGGGCCTCGCCCTCGGCACGGTGTTCGTGCCGTGCGCCGGGCCCGTGCTTGCCGCGATCATCGTCGCGGGTGCGACCGGGCAGATCGGGATCGAGACCGTGCTGCTCACGGTCTCCTTCGCCCTCGGCGTCGCGGTGCCGCTGCTCGTCTTCGCGCTCGCCGGCAGCAAGGTGGCGCAGCGCATCCGCGGCTTCCGCAAGCGCGAGCGCGTGCTGCGCATCGTCGGCGGTGTCGCCCTGATCGCGCTCGCCGTCGGGCTCGCATTCAACGTGCCGCAGGCCCTCCAGCGCCTGCTCCCCGATTACACCGCCGGCATTCAGAAGGATCTCGCCGAGAGCGAGGCGGGTCAGAGCGCCTTGAACCTGGGCGGACTCGTCACCGACGAGAACCGCGACCTCGACAAGTGCGCGAACGACGCCGAGGAGCTGGCCTCGTGCGGCAAGGCCCCCTCGATCAAGGGCATCGAGACCTGGCTGAACACGCCCGGTGGTGAAGCGATCGACCTCGACGAGCTGAAGGGGCAGGTCGTGCTCATCGACTTCTGGGCGTACTCCTGCATCAACTGCCAGCGCTCGATCCCGCACGTGGTCGCGTGGGATGAGACGTACGGCGACCAGGGTCTTCAGGTGATTGGCGTGCACTCGCCCGAGTACGCATTCGAGAAGGAGCAGGCGAACGTCGAGGCCGGTATCGAGGACTTCGGCATCGAGTACCCGGTGGCGATGGACAACAACCTCTCGACCTGGACGAACTATCGCAACCGCTACTGGCCCGCGCACTACCTCATCGACGCGGAGGGCACCGTTCGGCACATCTCGTTCGGCGAGGGCAACTACGAGACCACCGAGAAGCTCATGCGCGAACTGCTCGAGGATGCGAACCCCGATGAGCAGCTCCCCGAGGAGACGAACGTCTCCGATGCCACTCCCGAGCTCGGCAGCACCACCCCCGAGACCTTCCTCGGCTCGTCGAAGGATCGCAACTTCGCGGGGCCCGGCGAGTACCGCGCAGGCGAGGGGGAGTACGAGTTCCCCGAGGAGCAGCAGCAGGACACGTTCGCGCTCGACGGCCGGTGGGCGGTTGAGACCCAGTACGTGACGCCGACGAGCGGCGCGGATGGCGCGGACGCGAAGATCCGCCTCGACTACCGGGGGCAGGAGGTGCGCGCGGTGGTCGCGGGCAGCGGAACGATCGAGGTCGCGATCGAGGGCGGCGAGACCCGCTCGATCGAGATCGACGGCACGCCGCGCTCCTACCGATTGGTCGAAGCGGATGATCCGGCCGAGGGCGTGCTCGAGGTGACGGTGCCGGAGGGCGTGCAGGTGTACTCGTTCACGTTCGGGTAGGCCGCGATCGCATAACGGATGGAGACTCGCATGCACGTGACGAAGGCGGAGTGGAGGTGAATGAGGCATGCTAAGTGTGATGGTCATTGACGGGGTGGAGATACCGGAGGACGGCGCGAGCGTCGATCCGGCGGACAGGGCGCTCGCACGTGCCGCGGTGGGAGACCAGCGCGCATTCGCAGAGTTGTACGATCTGCTGTCGGCTCGCGTGTTCGGCCTGATCCTCAGGGTCCTGGTCGATCGGTCGCAGAGCGAGGAAGTGCTGCAAGAGGTCTTTCTCGAGGCGTGGCAGACCGCCGACTCCTTCGACCCGGATCGGGGTCGCGCCCGCACGTGGCTCCTCACGATCGCCCACCGGCGCGCCGTCGATCGCGTGCGGGCCTCGCAGGCGTCGCGGCGCCGGGATCTCGCGGCGGGAGTCCGCGACGTGGCCTCGCCGCAGCCGGGCGTCGACGACGAGGTGGAGCTCATGATCGACGGCACGCGCGCCGTGCACGGATTGAACGAACTCCCCGAGCCCCAGCGCCGCGCGATCGTGCTCGCCTACTTCGGCGGCTACAGCCAGAGCGAGATCTCAGTGCTCCTCGGAGCCCCGCTCGGCACCATCAAATCAAGGATTCGAGACGGCTTGACCCGTCTCAGGAAAGAAATGGAGGCGACGCGATGAACGAGCAACAGTTCCGCGAGCTCTCCGCTGCCCGCGCCCTGCATGCGCTCTCCCCGGAGGAGGAGCAGGCGTTCTCGGAGGCGCTGGCGGCGCACCCGGAGTGGCTTCCGGTCGTCGACGAGGATCGCGAGACCGTCGCAGCGCTGGCATCGTCGATCGGCGAGGTCGCGCCGCCCCGTGCAGCGCGTGCCGCGATCCTCGATCTGATCGCCCGGTCGCCGCAGTTCGAAGCCGACCAGAGCGGCGGGTTCCGAGACGGTTCGGCGGATTCCACCCGTTCGGCGGCGCCCGCTGCCCCAGCAGCGCCGGTCGCGGATCCGAAACCCGCTCGTGCGAATGATCTCGTGCCCGAGCTGGTCGAGGAGCCCGAGGATCCCGAGCTCGCGTTCACGCGCTCGCGTCGGAAGAAGGCCTGGTTCGGGCTCGCGGCATCGGTCGCGGTGCTGCTCGCGATCGCGCTCGCGCTTCCGATGCGCGGGGGCATGGCGCCTCAGGACCCGGTGTCGGTCGCGCTGCAGCAGGTCGAGGCGGCTCCCGACGCGCAGTCGGAGACGGTGAATGTCGGATCGGGTGAGGCGACACTGCACTGGTCGGATTCGACGCAGCAGGCCGTGTTCATGACCGACGGCATGGAGCCGGCGCCCGAGAACCACGATTACGAGCTCTGGATCGTGCGGGGCGACCAGCCGATCTCGCTCGGCGTCATGCACGCCGATGCGAACGGCGGTGCTGCGGTGCTCGCCGAAGGGTTCGCACCGGGCGATGCGCTGGCGGTGACGGTCGAGGATCGCGGCGGGTCGCCCACGGGCGCCCCGACCACCGACCCGATCGTGGTCGTGGCCTCCGCGTAACAGTCGGAGAGCAGGGCGCGAAAGCGCGTTTCGGGCTCCGTCGTCATCAGAGGAGAGCCGGAAACGCGCTTTCGTCGCAGAAGGCCCCGGGATCCTGACGGATCGCGGGGCCTTCGCGCGGCTTACAGGGCGTGCGCGGTGTCTTCCACCTCACCCACGAGCTCCTCGACGATGTCCTCGAGGAACAGCACGCCGGTGAAGCCTCCCGTTCCAGAGCTCACGCGAGCGATGTGCGCCCCGCGCTCCCGCAGCAGCTCGAGCGCCTCCTCGACCTCGGCATCGGAAGCGACCGTCGGCAGTTCGCGCGCGCGATCCGCCGGGATGGGGGCGTTGATCTCCGACGCCGCAGAGAGGTCGAGGATGTCCTTCAGGTGGAGGTAGCGCTCGGGCGTGCCATCGGCCGAGTGCAGCACGTACCGCGAGTAGCCGTGCTCGGAGACCGCCTGCTGCACCTGTCGCGGGGTCGCGTCGAGGGGCAGGCGCACGAGCGAGTCGAGCGGCACCTCGACGTCGGAGACGTGCTTCTCGGTGAACTCGAACGCGGCCGAGATGGTGCCGCTCGTGTCCTCCAGCGTTCCCTCGCGGGTCGACTGCTCGACGATGCTCGCGACCTGGTCGATCGTGAACGCCGTGTTCGCCTCGTCCCTCGGCTGCACGCCGCAGAGACGCAGGAAGCCGTTGGCGACCCAGTTGAGCGAGCGGATGAGGGGGCCGACGACCTTCGACACGAAGACCAGCGGCGGTGCGAGGAGGAGCGCCGCGCGATCCGGCACCGAGAACGCGAGATTCTTCGGCACCATCTCGCCGAACACGACGTGCAGGAACGTGACCAGCACGAGCGCGACGATGAACGCCGTGATCGATACCGCTTCAGCGGTGAGGCCCGTCCATGCGAGCAGCGGGATCTCGAGCAGGTGATGGATCGCGGGTTCCGACACGTTCAGGATGATGAGCGAGCAGACTGTGATGCCCAGCTGGCTCGTCGCGAGCATGAGGGTCGCGTGCTCCATCGCCCAGAGCGTGGTCTTGGCGGCCTTGCCGCCCGCGGCGGCGCGAGGCTCGATCTGCGATCGGCGCGCCGAGATGACGGCGAACTCGGCGCCGACGAAGAAGGCGTTGACCACCAGGAGGACGACGAGCCAGATCAGGCCGGGAAGGTACTCGTTCATCGTTCCACTCCCTGACGTCGGCCCTGCTGAGCGGTCGGCTGATCCTGATTCGCGGCCTGCCGGCCCTGCTCGAATGCGTCGATCACCTTGTTCCGCGTGTTGAAGGCGGGATCGTTCTCCCGGTCGGAGCTCGCATAGCGCAGGCGCGTGATGCGCGAGCCGTCGAACTCCTCGACGCGCAGCGTGCCGTGCGTCAGCTCGAGCTCCTCGCCGAGATCGGGGATGCGCTCCAGGGTGTCGAGCACGTACCCGGCGATCGTCTCGTACTCCTCGCTCTCCGGCACGCGAATCGCGAGACGGTCCCAGAGCTCATCGGGGCGAAGTGAGGCGGGGAAGAAGATCTCATCGCCGCTGACCACCACGTCTTCGGGGAGCGCGTCGTGCTCGTCGCGCACCTCGCCGAGCAGCTCCTCGACGAGGTCCTCCAGCGTGACGACACCCGCGGTGCCGCCGTGCTCGTCCACCACGACGGCCATCTGGTAGCTGCGCTGTCGCAGCACCTCGAGCAGCGATTCGACGCCGGCGGCCTCGGGCACGCGCACGGGCTCCGACATGATCTCGGAGACGGACGTGTATTCGCGGCGCTCGAAGTCGACTCCGTAGGCGGACTTCACGTGGACGATGCCCACGATGTCGTCGACGCTCTCATCGAAGATCGGGTAGCGGGAGTGGCCGGTCTCGACACTTCGCGCCACGACCTCGGAAGCCGTCGCGGTGCGCGGCAGCATCTCGGCTACGACGCGCGGTGTCATCACATCCTCCGCGGTGCGAGAGGAGAAGGAGAGTGTACGGTGCAGCATGGTCGCCTCGTCGTGATCGAGGGATCCCTCGAGCGCCGAGCGGCGCACGAGGAAGCTGAGCTCCTCAGCGGTGCGGGCCCCCGAGAGCTCCTCCTTCGGCTCGACGCCCATCGATCGGATCAGGCGGTTGGCCGTGCCGTTGAGCAGGGCGACCACGGGGCGGAAGATGAAGGTGAACGCGATCTGGAGCGGGATGACCGTCTTGGAGGTCGCGAGGGGAACCGCGAGGGCGAAGTTCTTCGGAATCAGCTCGCCGAAGATCATCGAGAACAGCGTCGCGAGCACGATCGCGACGACCGCGCCGACTCCTACGACGCCCGCCTCGGGGACGCCGACGCTCATCAGCGGTTCGCGCAGCAGCGAGCTGATCGCGGGCTCGAAGGTGTAGCCCGCGAGCAGCGTCGTCAGCGTGATGCCCAGCTGGGCCGCCGAGAGGTGCGTGGAGGTGATCTTCAGCGCCGAGATGGTCGGGCCCAGTCGGCGCTCCCCGCGCGTGCGGCGCTGTTCGAGTTCGGGCCGGTCCAGGTTCACCAGCGCGAACTCGGATGCCACGAAGACGCCCGTTCCGAGCGTCAGCAGGACCCCCGCGAGGAGGCCCCAGATTTCCCCTGTCATCGCTCACCCCCCATGCGGACCGAGAGGGTGAGCTTCGTACTATGACCGGGTCTGTCGTCCATGAGTACTGAAACTAGCGGTGCCAGCCGTGAAAGTGCCGAGACTTCCGCGGCATTCCACGCTCGGCGATCCTCACCCGCTAGCGCGAGCATGAAGAATGCGAAACCCCCTGATATCGCCCTCCGGCCGAGCCGTACGCTCGCACCATGTCAGGATATGAAACCACCTTTGATGCCCATGACGAAGCCCTGATCGCCGCGCCGCGGGCGCTGCTCATCAACTGCACGCTGAAGCCTTCGCCTCAGCCGTCGAGCGGCGACGTGCTCGGCGGGCAGGTGCTGCAGGCGCTCGAGGAGCACGGTGTGCAGGGATCGTCGATCCGCGCGGTCGACCACCGAATCCTCCCCGGCGTCGAGAACGACATGGGCGAGGGCGACGCGTGGCCCGAGATCCGGGAAGCGGTCATGCAGGCCGACGTTCTCGTCTTCGTCACCCCCACGTGGTTGGGCCAGCACTCGAGCGTGGCCCAGCGGGTGCTCGAACGGCTCGACGCCGAGATCTCCGCGACCGACGAATCGGGTCGCCCGACGCTCTTCGGCAAGGTGGCGATCCCGGTCGTCGTCGGCAATGAGGACGGCGCGCACCACATCTGCGGCATTCTCTCGCAGGCGCTCGGCGACACGGGCTTCACGATCCCCGCACAGTCGGCCGTCTACTGGAACGGCGCCGCCATGAGCGGCACCGATTACCGCGAGCTCGATAAGACTCCCGAAGCGGTCGCCACGACGATTCGCACCGCCGCCGCGAACGCGGCGCATCTCGCCGAGTTGCTGCGGGCAGAGCCTTACCCTGCGTGAACCGAGTCGCGCAAGACGCGAGACGCGTGTCGCGAGGCCCGTGCTACGGGTCGAGTCGGTAGGTCTCGTTCAGGTGGTGGCGCAGCAGCGCCTCGAAGCGGGCGAGTGCCGGTTCGGTCGGGTCCGCGTCTCCCCCCACCGCCTCGACCGGCGCTCCGACCGGTGCTCCCGCCGCGGCCAGGGCATCGAGCATCGCCGCATGCTCGGCGAGGATCTCGTCGCTGCGATCGAACAGCCGCTGCCCGTAGCTGAAGAGCAAGAAGCGCTGGCGATCCGCCAATCGATCGTAGAGCTCGGTGAGCACCGCGTTGCGTGCCGCGATGACGAATGAGCGATGGAAGTCGATGCTCAGTTCGACGAACCCGGGCAAGTCTCGCGCCTCGAGAGTCTCCCGCTGCTCCGCGAGCTGCTCGCGCAACGACTCGGCCGTGCGGCGGCGCAGCGTCGAGCACGCTGAGCGCACGGCCCCCGATTCGAGCAGGACCTTCGACTGGGCCAGGTCGGCGACCGCCTGCGCGCTCACCTCGCGCACGAGGGCACCGCGCTTCGGGAAGATGGTCAGCCATCCCTCATCCTGCAGACGGATCAGGGCCGCTCGGACGGGAGTGCGGCTCACGCCCACCGAATCGGCGATGGCGGATTCGCTGAGCATGCTGCCACCCGTGTGGGCGCCCGTGAGGATGCCGTCGAGGATGGCGCGGTACGCGCGGGAGGCGGCGGAGTCGGAATCGATGGGAGCATCGGGCATGCCTCCATTCTCCGCCCTCCCAGACCCGACTCAGGCGCGCAGGGATACATCTTGTATCCTAGGCGCGTGTCGCAGCAATCATCGAAGTCTCGAACGTCCGATCGCCGGCTGAAATCCTGGCTGTTCCTCGCGGCCGCGGTGATCGTCTTCCTCGGCGTCGTGATCTTCGCGCAAGCGTCGATGAACGCGGGAGGCAGCTCTTTCGGCGCGGCCGCCAAGCAGGGCGAGGCGGCAGCCGGCGCCGGCGATGAGGGGCCGGATGACGCATCGGCCCCAACTGGCTTCGACACGCGCGATCCCGGTGACCCCATGGCGATCGGAGACGTCGATGCGCCCGTGGTGCTCGTCGAGTGGACCGACATGCGCTGCCCCTACTGCGCAGTCTTCAACCAGGAGACGCTGCCGACCCTCGTCGAGGAGTACGTCGAGACCGGCGAGGTGCGCATCGAAGTGCGCGATGTCGCGTTCTTCGGGGAGGCCTCGGAGACGGCATCGGTCGCAGCCCGGGCCGCCGGCGAACAGGGCAAGTTCATGGAATACCTGGATGCCGTGTACGCCGCGGCACCCCCGGAGGGGCACCCCGATCTGCCCGTCGGTCAGCTGATCGGATTCGCGAAGGAGGTCGGAGTGCCCGACATCGCGAAGTTCAAGGCGGATCTCGAGGACCCGGCGCTGCGGGCAGCGGTGCAGCAGAGCACGTCGACCGCGCAGCAGCTCGGCGTCACCGGAGTTCCGTTCTTCGCGGTCGGCACCGACGCGCTCTCCGGTGCGCAGCCGATCGATGCCTTTCGGAAGTTCCTCGACACCGCGATCGAAGCGGCGCCCGACTCGGCCGCCTGAACCGTGGAGCTCGGTCTGCTCGGAGCGTTCCTCGGCGGAGTGCTCACCCTGCTGAGCCCCTGCTCCGTGATGCTGCTCCCCGCGTTCTTCTCATACGCCTTCACCTCGCCCGGCGCGATGCTGGCGCGCACGGGAGTCTTCTACCTCGGTCTGATCACGACGCTCGTCCCGCTCGGCGTGCTCGCCGGCACCCTGGGCGCGTTCGTGAACGCCAACCGCGAGGGGTTGGTGCTCGTCGCCTCGATCGTCATCATCCTGCTCGGTGCGATGCTGCTGCTGGGCATCCCGCTGCCGTTCATGCGCGGGCGGGAGGGCGGCGGCGGCACGACCGCGCTCTCCGTCTACGCGCTCGGCACGGTGTACGGAATCGCCGGGGTCTGCGCCGGGCCGGTGCTCGGCGCCGTGCTCACGATGGCAGCGGTCTCGGGCAACGCGCTGCTCGGCGGCGTGACGCTGCTGGCGTTCGCCGCGGGCATGGCGCTGCCGCTCGTCGTGCTGAGCCTGATGTGGACGCGGCTGCCGTTCGTTCGCCGCATCGTCCGGCCGCGCGAGGTGCGCATCGGGCCGTGGCGCAACACGTGGACCGGCATCGTCGGCGGCGTGCTCACCATCGGCATCGGCGTTTTCATGCTGGTCACCCACGGCACCACGACCCTGGGCGGCGTACTCGGCGCTTCCGATCAGATGCGCCTCGAGGGGTGGGTGCTGGAGCACTCGCGAGCCGTGCCCGACCTCGTCGTCGTCGGCATCGCGCTCGCGCTCGCGGCTATCGCGTTGTGGTGGTCGCGTCGTCGCGCGCGGCGAGACGCGCAGCGCGCTGAGCCCGGATCGCCACGTTGATGCGCTTCGCGTAAAGCGCGGTGACGATGGCGGCGATCACGCCGGGGAGAGTCATGACCAGGATGAGAATGGCTTGGGGTTCCATGTCTCCCAGCGTAGAAGACGGTGCAAGGGCCGGCATCCGCCGCGGGAATGAGACGCATCCGCCGCGGGGTGGAGAACGCGAGTCTCTGCCGCAGCTGCTTTCCGCTCGGTACAGTGGTGTCCGGATCGGCATGACTCATGCCGCTCCTGGCGCGTCGACGCGCCGCCTAACTGGAGGAACGATATTCATGTCCAAGTACCGGGTGCAGAATCCTGCCACGGGTGAGGTTCTCGAGACGTTCGAGGCCGCCACCGATGCGCAGATCGAGGAGGCGCTCACGAGCGCCGACGCCGTATACCGGGAATGGCGGGAGCGGAGCGTGCAGGAGCGCGCCGCTGTCGTCAAGCGAGTCGCCGAGCTGTTTCTGGAGCGGAAGGACGAGCTCGCTCGCCTGATCGCGCTCGAGATGGGCAAGTCGATCGCCGAGTCGATCGACGAGGTCGAGTTCGCCGCCCAGATCATCGAGTACTACGCGGTGCACGGCCCGAGCCTGATCACGGATTACGAGATCCCGAGCACCATTCCGGGGAAGGCGTACATCGAGCACCGCCCCGTGGGCGCCCTGCTCGGCGTGATGCCGTGGAACTTCCCGTACTACCAGGTGGCCCGCTTCGCGGCCCCGAACCTCGTGCTCGGCAACACGATCCTGCTGAAGCACGCCGACGTCTGCGGCCGTTCGGCGCTGACCATCCAGGAGATCATGGAGAAGGCCGGCGTTCCCGTCGGCGGCTACCAGAACGTGTTCGCGTCGCACGACCAGATCGCGACCATCATCGCCGACGCGCGCGTGCAGGGCGTCTCGCTCACGGGCTCGGAGCGGGCCGGAGCCATCATCGGTGCGCAGGCCGGGTCGCACCTGAAGAAGGCCGTGCTCGAGCTCGGCGGCATCGATGCGATGGTCGTGCTCGACTCCGATGACGTGGCCGACGTCGCGAAGCAGGCGTGGGACTTCCGCGTCTACAACGCGGGCCAGGTCTGCAACTCGAACAAGCGCCTCATCGTGATGGACGACATCTACGACGAGTTCGTCGCCGAGCTGGTGAAACTCGCCGAGGGCCTGGAGCCTGGTGACCAGCTCGACCTTCAGGAGGGCCAGTACGTGCCGCTCTCCTCGCGTGCTGCAGCGGAGACCGTCGACGCTCAGGTGCAGAAGGCCGTTTCGGAGGGCGCGAAGCTGCTCGCGGGCGGTGTGCTCTCGGAGGGGCCCGCGGCGTACTACTCGCCCGCCGTGCTCGTCGACGTGCCGCGCGACTCCGAGTCGTACGGCGAGGAGATCTTCGGACCGGTCGCGACGGTCTACCGGGTGTCGAGCGACGAGGAGGCCCTGGAGCTCGCGAACGACTGCGCCCTCGGTCTCGGCGGCTCGGTGTTCTCGACCGACGAGGCGCGTGCGGCGCGGGTCGCCTCGCGTCTCGAGACCGGCATGAGCCACGTGAACATCATTGCCGCGGAGTCTGCCGAGATTCCGTTCGGCGGAGTGAAGCGTTCGGGCTTCGGTCGCGAGATGGGGCCGATCGGCATCGGCGAGTTCGCGAACAAGCGCCTCTACTTCGTCGCGAAGTAGGCGTACTCCACTGAGAAGCGGGCCGCGGGGTGACTCACTCCGCGGCCCGCTCGCATCTGCCGGGTGCAGACTGGTCCCATGCGCATCCGCACCGAGTTCGAAGCCGATTGCCCGCCCGACGTCGCCTGGCGCGCACTGCACGACCCGAGCGTCGCAGCGGAGCTGTACGCCCCGATCCTCGTCATGCAGCCCGAGCGCGCATTCCCCGAGACCCTGACGACCGGCACGGAGATGCGAGCGCGGCTTCGCGGCCTCGGCGTGCTGCCCGTCGGCGTGCAGCTGATCCGGATCACCGATGTCGCCGCCCCCTCGGGTGCCGACTGGCCTCGCACGATGCGCGACCATGGGGAGCCGCTGTCGGGCCCGCTGGCTCTGCTCGACACCTGGCGGCACGAGATCACGATCTCACGATCTCGGGCCTCGGATCATCGCGCCGTCTGGACCGACGAGCTGCGCATCGGCGGAGCCTTCGCGCCCCTGTTCCGGCCCGCTCTCGCCGTGATGTGGCGCTGGCGAGGTCGCAAGCTGCGTCGCCTCGCCAGGAACTGGCGGTAGCCCGCGATGACGCGACGCAGAAGCTCCGTGAGCATCGGCGGCATCGAACTGCACGAACAGGTGTCGGGGTCGGGCGAACCCGTCGTGGTGCTGCACGGCGGGTTCTGCTCGCTCGAGTCGCTCGCGCCGATCGCGGGCGCGCTCGCCGCAGACCATCGCGTCTACGCGTACGAGCGGCCGGGGCACGGTCGGTCGCCCGATATCCCCGGCGAGTACACGTACGAGCGCGGCCTCGACGATGCGATCGCGTACCTCGACGCCCACGGTCTCGCCGACGCGCACGTGGTCGGGTACAGTGATGGTGCGATCATCGGTCTGCTCCTCGCGATGCGGCACCCCGAGCGCGTGCGCACGGTGACCGCGATCAGTGCGAATCTCGATCCATCCGCCTACGACCGCGACCCCGAGGTGAACGGGCCGATCCTGCCCCGCTGCCGCGACCTGCTGCGGCAGAGCTCACGAGAGCGCAGGATCGCGTGAGCCCTGAGCGCCTCGCCTACGAGCGCCTGTCACCCGACGGCCCCGCGCACGCCGATGTCGTGTGGGAGAAGTGCGTGCGGCTGTGGACGACCGAGCCGCACATCGACCCGGGGGATCTCGCGAGCGCGACTGCGCCGACGCTCGTGCTCGCGGGCGACCGCGACACCGTGCGACCGATGCATTCGCTGCACATCGCTTCGGCACTACCGAACGCGCGGCTGGGCATCGTGCCGGGAACCACCCACGGACTCATCGACGAGAAGCCGGAGCTCGTGACGGCGCTGATCCTCGACTTCCTCGCGGAGGCCGCGGGCACTCACGCCGAGCGGCGCAGCAGCCACACGAAGTAGGGCGCGCCGATGAGCGCGAGCATGAGCCCGGCGGGCAGCTGCGCCGGCGAGATGAGCGTGCGCCCGAGCGTGTCGGCCACGCAGACGAGCAGCCCGCCGAGCAGCATCGACACCGGGATGATGCGCGTGTGCCGGGCTCCGACGATGGCGCGCGCGAGGTGCGGCGCGACGAGGCCGACGAACCCGATGACGCCGACTGCGACCACGCTGACCGCCGCGAGTGCGGCCGCGATGGCGAGGAGCGAGAAGCGCGTCTTCTCCAGACCGACGCCGAGAATGCGGGGCGTGTCCTCGTCGATTGCGAGGAGGTCGAGGTGGCGGCGCAGCCCGATGAGGATCGGCAGGGCGACGACCAGCGCGATCGTCACCGGCAGCACGTCGCCGAGCGAGCGCCCGTAGGTCGTTCCGGAGAGCCAGGTGAGGATGCGCGGGGCGTTCCAGGGGTCGGCGCGCAGCAGCAGGAATGTCGTGAGCGCGGTCAGGCCGTAGCCGCAGCCGATGCCGATGAGCACGAAGCGATCGGGCAGCATCCCACCGCGCCAGGAGAGCAGGGCGATGAGCGCGAAGGTCGCGAGCCCGAACACGACGGCGAGCGTGATGAGCAACGGCCGCCCGCCGCCGCTGGTGACGGCGATGACCGCACCGAGGCCGGCGCCGGCGGTGATGCCGAGCAGACCCGGTTCGGCGAGCGGGTTGCGCACGGTCGACTGCACGACGCAGCCGGAGAGTGCGAGGGCGGCCCCCGCCAGGAGCGCTGCTGCGACGCGCGGCACGCGCTCGTCGATGGCGCGGGCGACGAGGTCGGGTGCGAGCCCCTGCGCCCAGAGGGCCAGATCGCCGGTGCGGAGCCAGAGACTGCCCGCGAGCAGGCCCACGACGGCGGCGACGACCAGGAGTACGCCGGCTGCAGCGACGACGATGCCGAGCCGCCTTCGGGAGCGTCCCGGCGCTTTCGCCTGGGGCGGGTTGCGCACGCTCCCGGCGTCGCGCATGCGGAGCGCGAGCACCACGATGACGACTGCGCCGAGCAGTGCGGTCGGAATGCCGGTGGGCACCGAGGTTGCGCCCTCCGCGCCGAGGATGGCGCGGAGGCCCGCATCCGCGAGCAGGATGAGGAGCGCGCCGAGCAGCCCCGAAACCGGAATGAGCAGGAGATGCCGGCCGACGGGTCGCACTCTGGCTGCGATGAGCCGGGCGAGCACGGGCGCCCCGAGGCCGACGAACGCGATCGGGCCCGCGAGCATCACCGCGGTGCTCGTGAGCAGCACGGCGCAGACCACCGCGATGAGCCGGGTCGCCCGGATCGGCACCCCCACCGCCGAGGCGGTGTCATCGCCCAGCCCGAGTACGTCGAGGCGACGGGCGAGGAGCAGTGCCACCACGAGGATGACGACGATGAGCGGAGCCGCTCTGACGGACGCGTCGATGTTGAGCTGCGCGAGCGAGCCGCTGCCCCAGGCGAAGAGGCCGGTGGTGTTCTCCTTGAACAGGATCAGCAGCATCGCCGTGCCGGCGTCGAGGGCCATCGCGAGGGCAGAGCCGGCCAGGATCAGCCGGGTCGTTCCCGTGCCTGCGGTGCTGCCGGCGAGGGCCAGCACGAGCGCGGCCGCCGCCATCCCGCCGATGAATGCGACGCCTCCCGAGGCCCACAGGGGGAGGGAGAGGCCGAACGCCGCGACCGCGGAGAGCGCGAAGTACGAGCCCGCGGTCACGGCGAGGGTGTCGGGTGAGGCGAGCTGGTTGCGGGTGATCGACTGCAGCAGCGCACCGGCTGCCCCGAGCGCCACGCCGACGGCGACGCCGGCCGCGAGGCGGGGGAGGCGGGAGCCGGTGAGCACGTCGCCCACGGGCACGCCGTTCACGGTCTCCCGAGCACCGCCGGCGTAGCGGATCAGGTCCCAGACACCCACGCCCGAGGTGCCCTGCGTGATGTGCCAGGCTCCGACGGCCACGACGCCGAGGAGCAGCGCGGCGAGCACCGCGATTCCGCTGGCGCTTCCGCGCAGGCCGAGGTCCCGGGCGGCGAGGCTCGAGGCTCCCGTGCCGCGCGCCGCCGCGGTCGCCGGAGCGGTGCTCGCCGTCATCGCGATCCTGCGCCCGTTACTTTTGGAGGATCACGTCGACGAAGGCGTCGACGGCCTGCTCGCCCGAAAGCGGCCCGCCCGCGCCCCAGACGCCCGCGGGGAACGCCTGCGCACGTCCCTCTTCGACGGCGGGGAGCGACCTCCAGATCGCGCTCTGCTCGAGCTCGTCGGCCCACTCGCCCTCCTTCGAGTAGAAGAGGTTCGCGTCGCCGACCGCCGTCAGGCCCTCGAGGTCGGTCTGCGCGAGGCCGTAGGCGGGATCGACGCCGCCGCTGCCGTACGCCTCGTTGACGTCGTCATTCCACGCCGGGGTGAGGCCGAGCTCCTCGCCGAACGCGGTGAAGAGCGCGCCCTCGCCGTACGGGCGGATCACGAGGTTGCTGCCCTCGATCCAGCCGTCGAAGAAGACGAAGTCGGTCGTGGGCAGATCGGCGTCCGCAACTTCGGCCTTCGCGTCGGCGAGGTGCTGGTCGAAGTCGGCGAGCACCTGATCGGCGCGCTCCGTGCGGCCCGTCGCCTCGGCGATGAGCGAGAACACGTTCTTCATGTTGCCGATCGGGTCGGAGGCATCGGCGCCGACCGTGACGAGCACCGGCACATCGCTCTCCTTCTCGAGCGTCTGCACGATGTCGGCATCGGCCTCGAACGCCTCGACGATGATGAGGTCGGGGTCCGCTCCGTAGAGCGCATCGAGATCGGGCTCGCCGCGCGTGCCGAGGTCGATGACGTCCTGCGGGAGCGTTTCAGCGCTCACCCACGTGGAGTATCCCTCGGGGTCGGAGACCGCGACGGGCGCGACGCAGAGGGTCATCGCGTCCTCCGCCTGCTGCCACTCGAGTACGGCCACGCGTTCGGCGGGCGCATCGAGCTTCACCGTGCGGCCGACGCCGTCGGTGAGCTCGACCGGGCCGGTCGCCGTGGTCGTCGTGTCGTTCTGGCACGCCTCGGACGTGGCCGGGGGTGCGTCGGCGCCGCCGGCGTCGACGGATGTCGTGCCGCAGCCCGCGGCGGTGAACGCCACGGCGGTGACGACCGCAGCTGCGGCTGCGGTGCGGAATGCGCGGATCATGAAGGTCCTCTCGGAAGGGTGCGGATTCGGGTGAGGCTGAGACGAGTTACGAGCGGAAGCCGCCGGTCGCGACCACCTGGCGGGCGATCCGCGGGGCGTGCCGACTGACGGGGTCGACGCGCACGCGACCGGTGCGCTCGTCGACCTCCACCTCGACGTCGATGCCGTAGACCTCGCTCACGTGCTCGGCGGTGAGCACCTCGGCGGGAGCGCCGGCTGCGCGAACGCGCCCCTGGTCCATGAGAATCAGATGGTCTGCGACGCGTGCGGCATGGTCGAGGTCGTGCAGCACGATGCCGACGGCCACGCCGGTCTCCTCGACGAGGTCGCGCACGAGGTCCAGCGTTTCGATCTGGTACCGCAGATCGAGATGGTTCGTGGGCTCGTCGAGCAGTACGGCCCCCGTCTGCTGCGCGACGCAGGCCGCCAGCCAGACGCGCTGCATCTCACCGCCCGACAGCTCGCCCACCGGGCGCGTCGCCATGTCGCTCACGCCGGTCGCGCCGAGTGCGTGCTCGATCGCCCGGCGGTCGGCCTCGGCGAGCCCGGCGAAGCGGCGACGATGCGGGTGGCGGCCGAAGGCGACGACCTCGCCGACGGTGAGACCCTGGGGCGCTGGGCGCGACTGCGAGAAGAGCGTGACCTCGTGCGCGAACTCACGGGCGGTGAGCATCGAGACGGGCCGCGGCTCCGAGCTTCCCGCACCCGTGATCGTGACCGCGCCGCTCGGCGACGGGTGGAGGCGCGCGAGCGCGCGCAGCAGCGTGGATTTGCCACTGCCGTTGGGGCCCACCAGCGCGGTCGCGCGACCCGGTTGCAGCGAGATCGACACGTCGTGCACGACGGAGTTCTTGCCGTACCCGAGATCGAGATGCTCCCCGCTCAGCGTGACGGGCACGCGCAAGGCGGGCGCGGGGGCGGCTGAGGGCATGGGGCGGATCCTGAATCGATCGAAGTGGATGAGGCGTTTCCGAGTCGGTCGCTTCGAGCAACTTAGGCCATCCTTGCTTACATCAGATTAGCGATGGCCGGGCGACCTCTGCAATTTCCATGTGCGCCCTGGATCCGCGGTGCACGGGTATCGGCGTCGTGCTCGGCCTGTGCACGAGCTGGCGTGCGTGCATCGCATGCATGAGAATCGGATCGTGGACGGTGAGACGATGCAGGAGCGAGCGGCGCTGCGCTCGAACGAGCTGCCGGGCGCAGTGCTCGAGCACCCCTTCGGCCCGGAGTTCGAGGTCTTCAAGGTGTGCGGCAAGGTCTTCATGCTGATCTCCGATCTGCGGGGCACGCCGATCGTGACACTAAAATCTGCTCCGGCCGACGCGAACGTGCTGCGGGAGGCATACCCCGAGATCGCGCCGGGGTACCACATGAACAAGAAGCATTGGATCACCATCACCGGTGGCGGCTCACTCGCTCCCGAGCTGCTGGACGATCTGGTCACGGAATCGTATCTGCTCGTCGTCGAGAAGCTGCCGAGGCGGCTGCGCCCGGTCGCCCCGGAGACGTTCGGTCGTCGCGCCTGAGAACCTCTGCTCTGCCCTTTACAACGTCCGATAATCCCCGCGTGTTCGACGGTGCTGAGATCAGCGCGGCAGCGCCCGAGGACGACGCGGGACCCAGCACGCGACGTCGCGGGCGTATGCGTCGAACTCGGCGCCGAAGCGCTCCAGCAGATCCGCCTCCTCGTGCGGGCGGATCACCCAGTTCCAGACGCACGACCCGGCGAGCGCGTACACGACGACCATCCACGAGCCGAGCATGCAGCCGACTCCGATGCCCTGCGCGATGCCGGCGACCGCCATCGGGTTCCGCACCCATCGATACGGTCCCGCGATGACGAGGCGTCGCGCCGTCGCCGACGGCAGCGGCGTTCCCGCTCCGCGCGTCGACATCGTGAGCGCCGACCAGATGCCGAGCGCGCTTCCGGCCGCGAAGCAGCCGCCGCCGACGACGCCGAGGGGGACCGGGAACGCGATCCTCAGGCCCCACCGCGCCTCGATCGCCGCGATGGCGAGGGGCAGCAGCGCGAGAAAGCAGACCCAGAACACGGCCAGTTGACGCCCGGTACGTGCGAGGTTGCGGCGATCCGTCGTCCGCTCCGCCTCGCGGAAGGCGAATGGGCCGACGAGCAACCGCTCGGACGGGACGCGCCCGTACCTGAGGAGCACTCCCGCGGCGGCGCTGCCGAGTGCTGCGGCGACCATCGCGACGGCGCCCCACCCCGCGAGCCCGGTGAGCGTCGAGTACGCGGCCATGCCGAGGGCCACCAGCAGCGTCCAGGGCACCGCGATCCATGCCGCCCAGCGCAGGCCGACGGCCGCGAGCAGCGATGCGCAGACGAAGAGCGGCACGTCGAACGCAGCGATCAGCACGGGATCGAGCCCGCCGAGCGTTGCCCGACGCACGCCCGGAACGGTGAAGACTCCGACCCACCACAGCGCACCGGCACCCCCCTGCATCGCGAAGTACCAGCGGGCCAGGGCGCCGCCCTGAGCGCCGCCCCGAACGCTCAGACCAGGCCCATCTGCCGGGCGCGCGCCAGCGCCTCCGTACGGCTCGACACCTTGAGCTTCTTGTAGATGCTGCGCGTCTGCGTCTTGATCGTGTTAGAGGAGACGTGCAGATCGCCCGCGATGTCGTCGATCGACCCGCCTCTCGCCAACTCGAGCAGCACCAGCGCCTCGCGCTTCGACAGCTGCTCGAGTACGACGTCGTCACCGACGAACGGGCTCCCGGGAGGCATGCGCCACACGTCGGCGGGCACGAGCGACCTGATGAGCGCCAGCTCCGCTGCCGGGATCCACAGGAGCGGCAGTCGGTTGTCGAGACGATCGAGCGTGAGCAGCGCCCCCGTGGCGAGCGAGGTTGCGCACTCGGTGTTTCCCTGCCGGGCGTAGATGGCCGCGCGCAGCAACTGCGACTGCGCCACCTGCGCGGGGAACGGCGCCGACGCGGGAGTTTCGGAATCGCGCGCCTCGGCCTGCTGCGCAGCGGCGTGGTCGGGATCCGCCCGCCGAGCCCCGGCGTCGAACGCATCGAGGTGCACGAGGGCCTCGGTCGGCTGGGATGCGAGGATCGCGAGACGCGCGCGCGCCAGACGCGACGAGGCGCCGTCGCCGCCGTGCGCGAGCGCCGCGCGCGCCCCGACCAGGTCGCCGGTTGCGAGGAGGAACTCTCCGCGCAGCGTCTGCAGTTCCTCCGTCCAGCCCGCACTGAGCGGCAGGCGCTCGCGCGCGGCCAGGGCCGACTCGAGCTCTTGGTACCCGAGCGCGGCCTGATCCGCGACAAGGCGCGCTTTGCCGCGTGTCCACACGATCGCCGGCCAGAGCTCCGAGTCGTCCATGCGGGGCGCGACCGCCGACAGCGCTTCGAACGCCTGGTCGTGATGGCCGAGGCTCGAGGCGCGCAGCGCTGACGCCAAGTGCCAGCCGATGCTGTGCGTCGACTCGCGCCACCCCGCCTGCGACGGATCGACGGCTCCGAGTTCACGACGCGCCGCGCGCAGGTCGCCGATGCGGGCGTATGCGAACGCGAGCACCGAGTGCATGTGAGCCTGCCGGCCGGGATGCGTGTCGTCGGCGAGCCCCTCGGCGAGCGCGAGCACACGGGGAATGCGTGCTGCGAGCAGCTCCGTGACGATGATCTGCAGACGCGCGGCGTTCATGCCCGAGCGCCAGCTCGGCGACGCGAGCTCGCCCTGCCTTAGGAACTGCTCGCCCGCATCCGCTGCTGCTTCATACGCGCGGCTCACGCGCAGCCCCGCGAAGCGCGCGAGGAGCAGGAGCAAACCCGCCGCCCCACTCGCCTCCGTCGCTCGGTGCTCCAGCGCCGGCATGCCGACCTCCAGCAGATCGCGCATCCGAGGTGTGGGTACGAGAGAGTGCTCGCTCAATGCGACGGCGATCATGATCGGGATCGTTCCCTCGCGCGCCTGCCGCTCGGGCGAGATGCTCTCCGCGACCGAGATGAGTTCGCGCGAGCGCTTCAGGCTGATCTCGGAGTAGTTGCGCACGAAGTGCGGGAAGATGGCGCGATCCATGTTCCCGTCGACGAGCAGTTCGAGCATGTCGATCGGGTCGGCGTGCTCGTAGAGGTGCGTGAAGGCGAGGTGCCGCACCTCTGCGACGCGTTCGGAGGGGAGCTCGCTGAGGGCTCGGGGGCGGAGTGCGCCTGCGACGAGGGTGTGCAGCCGGAACACGGGGCGCCCGTGCTGCAGGGTGAGGCGACCGAGCTCGAGCGCATCGAAGCGCTCGAGCTCCGACCACGTCGAGGCTCCGCCGAGCTGCTCGGCGAGCGCTGCGTCGATCTCGGGCACCAGGGAGGCGGTGAGCGCGAGCTCGCGGTCCTGCGGTGTCCGGAACTCCGGGGCGAAGCCGGCGAGCATGGCCTCGACGCCGCGGGCCACCTCATCGGAGCCGGGGCGCCGGGCGCCGCTCCGCGACAGGTTCGCCATGACCGACAGTGCGAGACGCACCGCGAGGGGGTGGCCGCGCGTCGTTCTGCGGAGCGCACTGATCTCCGGTTCCGACAATCGATAGGGCAGCGTCGTCGCTGCAGAAGCGATTTCATGCCGCGTGAACGCGAGTTCCTCGGCGTGCAGCGTCGTCACGGCGAGGCCTGCTGCCGTTACGGGAGTCTCGAATCGCGTTCGCGACCGGGAGGCTGCGAGCAGCCGCAGGTTCGGGGAGCGGCGCAGCAGCGACACGAGCTGATCCTGCAGCTCATCGGGAGCAAAGTGCAGGTCGTCGATCACCAGCGTGACCGGGAGGGGGTCGCGCATCGAGGCCGAGAGGAGCAGGGCAGGCGCCTCTTCCGAGGGGACTCGGCCGCTCATGTAGTCGTTCGCGAGTGGTGCGAAGGCTTCGGGGCGAGCTGCGCTCAGGGCCTGCAACAGGCGCAGCCAGAACGCTCGCGGAACGCTCGCACCTGCATCGAGGCCGACCCATGCGAAAGCGGGCGTTCGCTGCTGCGAGAGCCACTGCGACATGAGGTCGGTCTTACCCGCACCCTGCTCGGCGGTGATGACGACGACGCGCCCGGCGTGGTCGAGTCGGTGCAGCAGGCGCTCGCGCCGCACGTGCCCGTGCGTCTCGACCGTGCCGCTCTTCTCGGCCACCATCTCCCCCGGCACTGAGATTCCCCACTTCTTCAGCCCGGTTCGATCCCGCGATCACGGGCTGAGGTGCTTCGCGAATCACCGTCTCCGGCCGAGCCGGTCACAGCTTAACCGGAATGTTACCTCAGGCGGCGCGCTCGAGAAGTCGCGGATTGCTGCGCGAATGCGATTTCAGCGACAGCCGCTCTATGGACCCGGGGAGAGACTCTGTCACAGATCCGTTACCGGAGCGCAGTAGGCTCGGGGTCGAGATTCAGACCGGACTCCCAGTCCCTTCCGAAACATGGAGACATCAATGAAGATTCGTTTCGCACTTCCCGCCCTCGCAGCGGCGGCCGTGCTCACCCTCACCGGTTGTGTGAACAACGCGGAGACCGAAGGGGGTGGAGGATCCGCCGACCCCGCTCCGGCGACCGAGATCACGGCCGACGACGCCGCAGTCGCGCTCCTGCCGCAGGAGCTCAAGGACTCGGGCGAGCTGCGCATCGGCACCGACGCGGAGTACCCGCCGAACGAGTACAAGGATGCGGATGGCAACCCCGTGGGCTGGGGCGTCACGCTCGCTGAGGCGATCGCCGCGAAGCTCGGGCTCGAGCCGAAGTGGGAGATCCTCGGCTTCGACAGCATCATCCCGCGTATTCAGGAGGGCGCGCTCGATATGGGCTCCTCGTCCTTCACCGACAACCTGGAGCGCCAGAAGTCCGTGGACTTCGTCGACTTCCTGAACGCGGGCACGCAGTGGGCCGCCGCCAGCGGATCCGACGTCGATCCCGACGACGCGTGCGGCCTGACCGTCGCGGTTCAGGCGACCACCGTGCAGGACACCGATGAGCTGCCCGCGAAATCGAAGGCCTGCACCGATGCCGGCAAGGAGGCGATCGAGATCCTGCGGTTCGACGGTCAGCCCGAGGTCACTCAGGCCGTCGTCGACGGCCGCGCCGATGCGTTCTCCGCCGACCTCCCCGTCACCGGCGATGCGGTGGCGAAGCTGAGCGACCAGCTGGAGACTGTGGGCGACGTGTTCGACGCGGCTCCGTACGGCTTCGCGACGCAGAAGGACGGCGAGACCACGAAGGCCGTGCAGGCGGCGCTGCAGTCGCTGATCGACGACGGCACGTACCTCGACATCCTCACCGAGGCGGGGATCGAGGACGGCGCGGTCGAGCAGGCCGAGATCAACGCCGGCACGGAGTAGTCGCGCAGATCATGTCGCATACGCACACCCCGGATGCGGGGCCCGACGCCCCGCATCCGGAGTCGGCGCCGATCGAGGCGATCCGACTCCGTCATCCCTGGCGAACCGTGTTCGCCGTCGTGCTCCTGCTCCTCGTGGCGCTCTTCATCTATGACGCCGCGTTCAACCGTCCGGTGTTCAACTGGGGCGAGGTCGGCAAGTACCTCTTCGATGTGCGCATCGTCTCCGGTGCCGGGTACGCGCTGCAGCTGACCATTTATTCGATGATCATCGCCATCGTGCTGGGTGTGACGATCGCGGTGATGCGTCAGTCGCCCAACCCCGTGGTGAAATCGATCGCCTGGGTGTTCCTCTGGCTCTTCCGCGGCACTCCGGTGTACGTGCAGCTCGTCTTCTGGGGCCTGGTGCCTACGATCTACAAGTCGATCAGTCTGGGCATCCCCTTCACCGAGGCCGTGACCACGCTCAACACCAAGGATCTGCTGAGCTACTTCACGCTCGCCGTCATCGGACTCGCGTTGAACGAGGCCGCATACATGGCGGAGATCGTGCGAGCCGGTCTCCTCTCGGTCGAGAAGGGCCAGAACGAGGCGGCGACGGCCCTCGGGCTCGGGTGGTGGCACACGATGAGCCGCGTGATCCTGCCCCAGGCCATGCGCGTCATCATCCCGCCGACGGGCAACGAGGTCATCTCGATGCTGAAGACGACATCGCTCGTGACGGCGGTGCCGTTCACACTCGATCTGTACGGTCGCGCGCGAGACATCTCCGCAGTGACCTACCAGCCGGTGCCGATGCTGATCGTGGCGTCCATCTGGTACCTGGCCGTCACCTCCATCCTCATGGTCGGCCAGTACTTCCTCGAGCGTCATTTCGCCAAGGGCGTGCTGCAGCGGCCCGACGTCATGAAGCCGACCGTCGAAACGCAGTCGGTCGGCGTCGTCGGTGTCGAGGATCCCGCCCACCCGACCTATCCCGGTGCCAGTGGCGGCGAGAACATCGTGCCTCCGCACCATCGACCCGGAGGAGGCGGCGCATGAGCGTGCACGCGACCGATACGCCGATGGTGAAGGCCGAGGGCGTCTCGAAGGCCTTCGGGTCGAATCTGGTGCTCAAGTCGATCACACTCGAGGTGCAGCGCGGCGAGGTGCTCTGCCTCGTGGGCCCGTCGGGTTCGGGCAAGTCGACGTTCCTCCGGTGCATCAATCACCTGGAGACCGTCAACGCAGGGCGGCTCTCGGTCGACGGCGAGCTCGTCGGCTATCGGCAGAAGGGCGACAAGCTCTACGAGATGCATCCCCGTGAGGCCGCGGCGCAGCGCCGCGACATCGGCATGGTGTTCCAGCGATTCAATCTCTTCCCGCACATGACCGCGCTCGAGAACGTGATGGTGGCGCCGACGCTGCTGAAGAAGGGTGACAAGGCGAAGCTGAAGTCCCGCGCGATGGAGCTGCTCGCGCGCGTCGGACTCGCGGAGCGGCACGACTACTACCCGGCGCATCTCTCGGGAGGCCAGCAGCAGCGCGTCGCGATCGCGCGTGCGCTCGCGATGGAGCCGAAGCTGATGCTGTTCGACGAGCCGACGTCTGCGCTCGACCCCGAACTGGTCGGCGAGGTGCTCGATGTGATGAAGGGGCTCGCCGAGAGCGGCATGACGATGATCGTCGTGACGCACGAGATGGGCTTCGCGCGCGAGGTGGCCGACAAGCTCGTATTCATGGACGGCGGCGTCGTGGTGGAGTCGGGGGACCCCGCAGAGGTGCTGTCGAACCCGAAGCGCGAGCGCACCAAGGCCTTCCTGTCGAAGGTGCTGTAGGCGCCCGAGTTTCTGCGCCGATGCTTCGGCGGAGGATCGTGGCGAGTGCCCATCGGGCCCTCGCCACGTGTGCAATACCCGACTGCGCCGGAGTACCTCGGCGCGGTCGGAGTCGATGAGGACTACACGGAAAGGCAACGATGGTTACGAAACGGTCATCAACGGCCATGATCGGTGCGGGGGCACTGGTCGCGGCGTTGTTCGCAGGGGGGATGCCCACCGCGGCCACTGCGGCACCGGGCGATGCGCCCACTCCCATCACCTATGAGATCTCCGACCGCGTGCAGGGGCCGGCGAGTTACCCGATGCAGACGCCGCTCCCCGAGGTGGCGGACGACCCGAACGATCAATCGCTCGTTCGCGGCGCGGTGCCGTACGCGGAGGTGGCGCGTACGGTGAACGATCTCATGGCCGAGAGCGATCGCGTCTCCGCGCAGGTGGTGGGCAGCTCCGTGCAGGGGCGCGACATCCAGCTGGTCACGCTGACGGCGCCCGAGACGGAGGCGGAGACTGCGCAGCAGCGGGCCTGGAAGGAGCGGATCAAGCAGGATCCGGCCGGAGCCGCTGCCGACACCGCCCTGACCGAGGGCTACAAGGTGCCGATCTGGTTCAACGGGAACATCCACGGCAACGAGTGGGAGGGCGCCGACATCATTCTCGAGTACATCGAGAAGCTCGCCACCTCCGATGACCCCGCGATCGTCGAGATGCTCGAGCAGTACCGGTTCTACTTCACGGTGACCAACAATCCCGACGGCCGCGTCAACGGCACTCGCGCGAATGCCGATGGGTTCGACGCGAACCGCGACATGATCACGGGTGCGACGCCGGAGTCGCGCGTGATCCGCGACCTCGCCGGGGTGATCCAGCCCACCTTCTACGTCGACCTCCACGGGTACACCGATGTGCTGCAGATCGAGCCCTGCGGCCCGCCGCACGGCGAGAACTACGAGTACGACCTCTTCCTGCCGCACGCCTACTCTGCGGCGCTCGCGATCGAGGAGGCCGTCGTCGGCGCGAACATCGAGGGCAACACGTACGTCGGCGCCGACGGCAATCCGACGACCGAGAACACGGGCAAGATCCTGATCCCCTACCGCGACATCCGTTCGGGATGGGACGACTGGCCTCCGCTGTTCACGCCGCAGTTCCTCGCCTACCAGGGAGCCGTGACCAACACGGTCGAGCTGCCCCTGGGCCGCGGCGGAAACCCCGACCAGGCCGAGCGCGAGCGCCGCACCGGCGTGAACGTCGAGGTGGGCATGGTCACGGTCGAGACTGCGACGGCCTACTTCGCGGAGAACTCGGGGGCTCTGCTGCAGAACCAGATGGAGATCTTCCGTCGCGGCGACGCCGGCGAGCCCCTCAAGACGATCCCCGCGGATCCGAACCCCGCCGACTACCCGGGCATGCCGCACGAGTGGATCGACATCTGGGATGAGACGGACGTCTACGGGGCGGAGTTCCCCCGCGCGTACGTGATTCCGGCGAACACCGACCAGCAGCGCTCCGTCACCGACGCCGCGCGACTCGTCGATCAGCTGATCGCGAACGGGGTCGAGGTGTCGCGCGCGACCACGCCGGTGACCGCAGGCGACACCACGTACCCGGCTGGAAGCTACGTGGTCGACATGCACCAGCCGCTCCGCGGCATGGCGAACGTGCTGCTCGCCGATGGCTCCGACATCACGGATCGTGTGCCCGACATGTACGACATGTCTGCGTGGAGCCTCGCACTGCTCTGGGGTGCGGATGTCTTCGCCGTGGGCGCGTCGCAGGACGCATCGCTCGACGGCGTGGGTCTCGAGATCGTCGCAGAGGCCGCTCCGACCGGCGTGCTGCCGGAGGAGGCCGGATACCTCGAGCTCGAGGCGCCGGGCGCGGCCGAGTACCAGGCGATCAACGTGCTGCTCGCGCAGGGCGTGTCCGTATCATCGTTCGACGACGGATCCGTCATCATCGGCGACGACGAGGCATCGCGCGCGGCCGCCCAGGCCGTTGCGGAAACGTACGGCGTGCAGTTCACAGCGACGACCGGCGTGCGCCTGCTCACGGAGCCGAGCACCCCGCTCAAGGCGCTGCGCGTCGCGTACTCGGGCACCCAGGACGACCGCGTCACGCTGAACCGCCTGGGCTTCACCGACCAGGTGCGCGTCGACGCGGCTGCACTCGCGGCAGACCCGACGCTGCTCGACGGCGTCGATGTGCTGTGGATCGGCGGAAACCTGGCGTTCACGCCGGAGCAGGCGGCCGGGTCCGAGGCCGTCGCTGCGTTCGTCGCCGCCGGCAATGGTGTCGCGGGCCGCGGCACCGCCGTCGCGAACTTCGCGAACGCGTTCGGGTTGACCGAGGTCACGGCGGGCAGCGGCACGCGGAGCTCCAACGGCATCGTGCGCGTGGAGAACGCCGAGGGCGGCCTGCTCTCGACCTATGCGCAGGACACCGCATTCGTCTCTCCGGCGGTCTGGTACACCGGCCTCGGGGAGAATGCGGAGGTCGAGCAGAGTTACGCGGCGGAGAACCTCTTCGTCTCGGGGCACTGGCGCGACGGCGAAGAGGGAACGAGCACGGGGCGGGCCGACGCGGCGGGTCAGGCGTCCGCAGTGTCGGCGGTCGCGGAGTCGGGCAGCGAGCTCGTCATGCTCGGTACGTCGGTCAACTTCCGTACGCATCCGGTGGGCAGCTACCCGTGGATCGCGCGGGCACTGTTCGAGGTGAACGCGAACCCCGGCACCGCGGTGCCGGTGACGCTCGGCGAGGAGCACCTTACGGACGACACCCGCGGCGGCGTGCAGGTGCCGGAGGAGATCGAGATCGGCGCGTCGTTCGACGTGACGTTCACCGATGTTCCCGACGGCACCGAGGTGGCGCTGCACTACTTCGGCGAAGGCGCCCCGGCGTCGGAGTCGACCGAGCCCTCCGCGCAGTCGCTCGTCGCCATGGCGGCGGTGACCGGCGGCACGCTCACCGTCGATGCGCTCCCCGAGGGCACCGAGCCCGGCGGGCTGCGCATCGCGGCGACGCAGGCCGAGGGCACGGTGCTCATCGGCTGGGATGACACCGTCGTCGTGGCGGCCGAGGTTCCCGGCGGTGACCCCGGTGCGGATGCTGCGGGCACTGCTGATGGCACGCCGGCCGGTGCCGCCGACGGCACCGCGAGCGGAGCGGCTGCCGGCGCGGCCGACGGAAGCGCGACGGCGGGCGGAGGGTCGGCTGCGGCTGATCCCGCGTCGGCCGACGGCGCTGCCGACGGGCGTCAGGGCGAGCTCAGCAACACCGGCGGCATGGAGCTCACCGGGGGCATCGCGCTTGCGCTGCTGCTGGTGCTCGGAGGCGGCGTGGTGCTGATGGCGCGTCGCAAGCGACTCGCGCAGGAGACTGCTGCGTAGTCGGTTCGCAGGATCAGAGCGGGGGTGGAAGCCGAGCTTCCACCCCCGCTCGTCATGTTACGCGCCCTCGCCGAGGTCGTTCTTGATCTTGGTGGTCGAGACGCCCTCGGTGCGGTCGAGGTAGACGACCTCGCAGTAGTCGCGCAGGATCTCGAAGCGCGGGTCGCCCTCCCAGTCGCCGCCCATCACCACGGTGTCGATCTCGTACTTCTGCACGTCGCGGATCTTCTGATCCCACGCATCTTCGGGGATCACGAGGTCGACGTAGCGCACCGCCTCGAGCATGTTCTTGCGCGTCTCGAAGTCGTGATAGGTCTGCTTGCCCTTGCCGGCGTTGAACGCCTCCGTCGATGCTGCGACGACGAGATAGTCGCCGAGCGCGCGGGCGCGTCGCAGGAGTCGAATGTGGCCCCAGTGCAGCAGGTCGAACGTGCCGTAGGTCAGGATCCGCTTCATCCTCCCAGTGTACGGTTCGCGGGGCGGCGGAAGAGAAGCGGCGTCGGTCTCGCCTCGGCGTCAGGCGACGAGCACCCAGACGCCCGCGATCGCTGAGGCGATTGCGATGAGCATGGCGAGGCCGATGAGCACGGCGTGCACGGTGAGGAAGGTGGTGGCGCGCCCCTGCTCATCGCGTGCGCGCGGATCCTTCGAGATGCGCGTCCAGAAGCGCGGCCATACGACCACGTTGTAGAAGGCGTTGACGAGCAGCAGGATTCCGGCGAAGACGACCATCATCTGTTCAGTGTAAATGCGCCGGGTCGCGGATGCAGCGGTCTTCGTCGATGCACCGTACTGACCCCTCACGCCGTTCCGGCCTTGCCGTTAGGCTGACCGCATGGACGAGTACCGCCAGATCGTGCGCAAATGGGTCAAGCCCGAAGACCTGAACCAGCACGGGGCGCTGTTCGGCGGGCGCCTGCTCCAGTGGGTCGACGAGGAGGCGGCCATCGTCGCCGTGGCCCAGCTCGGCACCATCGACGTCGTGACCCGGCACATGTCGGCGATCGACTTCTCCGCACGCGCCGATCGCGGCGACCTGCTCGAGCTCGAGTACACGATCGTCGCCTACGGGCGCACGTCGATCACGCTGGCCTGCCGCGTCGAGAACGCGGTGACCGGCGCCGAGATCCTCACGCTCGATCGCATCGTGTTCGTCGCGGTCGATTCCGCCGGCGCGCCCGTCGTGCACGGTCGCACCGCTCCGACGCCGGGAACCGAGCGCCTGCGCGAGTCGTCGAAGCTGTGAGATCCGCTATTCGGCGGGGCGCAGATCGTACGTCACCCAGGGCGTCTGCGCGGCGACCCGGTCGTAGAGTCTGCGTGCCGTCGTGTTGCTCTCGTCGGTGATCCAGCGCACGAGCGAGGCGCCCTCGTCGCGGGCGATCTCGGCGAGGCGGTGCAGGATCGCGGTGCCCGCTCCCGTGCCGCGCGCATCGGCCGCGGTGAAGAGGTCGTCGAGGTAGATGCCGCTGTCGCCGTAGATCGGTCGGGCATAGGTGCGGTAGTGGGCGATGCCGACCGGGGCGCCGTCGATCTCGGCGATGAGGCCGCGGGTCTGATGCGCGGGGTCGGCGAGCCAGCTCCAGACGGTCGCGAACACGCGCTCGTCGTGCGGCTTCTCGTAGAAGTCGCGGTAGCCGCGGTACAGCGCCGCCCACGCTTCGCGGTCATCCGAGGTGACGTCGCGCACGACGACCGTGCTGCTGCGAGGCGCCCCGCTCATGCGAGTCGCTCCGTCTCCACGAAGACGATCGGCGCGCCGTCGCCGCGGTTCTCGACCCGGTGCTCGGAGCCGGCGGGGCGTGTGTAGCTCTGACCGAACGTCAGCTCAGCCACGATCTCGCTCCCATCGGCGGCGACCACGTGCATCGTGTCGGTGACGAGCGGCACCACGACGTACTCGAAGTCGTGCCGGTGCATGGGGATCGCGCCCCCGGCTTCGATGGTCCATCGCGTCACCCTGAAGAACTCGTTCTCGAGCTGCACTTCGCCCGTCGATCCCGTGCCGTGTGCGTCGCTGCTCATGCATCCTCCTCGATCGTGGTGCGGACTTCACCTTCGGTCGGCGCCGCGGAGCCTGCGTCTCAGCCTACGCCCGGTCGGAAGCGCTCAGGCCGGATCGGATTCCGATGAGTTCGGGATAGAGGGCGAGGATGACGTTCGAGAGCGCGAACGCCGAGGTGATGGGTTGCCCGAGCACCTCCTCGATCCGGGAGAGGCGATACCTCACCGTGTTGGGGTGCACGAAGAGCACCTCAGCGGCCCGAGTGACGTTCTGATCCGCGGCGAGGTATGCGATGAGGGTCTCGCGCAACTGCGGCGCGGCGATGGGTGCGAGCGTTCTGCTGATCCGCTCCTCGAGTTGGCGAGCGTCCACGTGCGAGAGCAACCAGGTGGAGAGGTCGATCCGGTCGATGAGCACGGGGCCGAGCGCCTCGGGCGACGCCGCGGACGCCGCCCACTGGCGGGCGATGCCGAGCCCGGTCTCCGCCTCTCGCACGCATTCCGATATGCGGGAGAGGGCCGAGAACGGGGCCGAGACTCCGACGAGGTAGGTGCGGGACAGGTCGGCGACCCAGCGCTCGCTCGCCGGAGTATCCGGAACGATCGCCGAAAGCGTCGCGGGGGCGTCCATGCCCACGCGGCGGAGCATCGCGAGGAGCGGGAGATCGTCAGACCGCGCCCTCGCGTGAAGCTGCGTGACGTGCGCCTCGGTCGCCGTGGAGCCGTCGAGGGGTGAGGCCTCGACGGAGCGGATGGCGGCGTAGGCCGGGAACCGGAACTGCGCGAGCCGGCTCCAGAAGCGGTGCTCGCGAGCCGGGAGCACCCCGTCGTAGAGCGAGGAGATGAGCTGCTCGTTGTCGCGGCGATCGCGCTGCGTCGCGCCGTACTGGATGCCGTGCACCGCGCCGAGCAGACGTTCGGAGGTGTCGAGGAGGAGCTCGCCGAGTCGGTCGAGCGTCGCCGCGCCGCGGCTGGCGATCGCGATGACGTGCACGCCGTCCCTGAGCGCGACCCGTCGGGTGCGCACCGCCCACCGCCCGATCGTCAGGTGGAGCTCACGGCGGTGAGTCGCCGCGACCTCGTTCCAGATGAGCTGCGTCGGCGCTTCACCCGTGCTCGAGACGATGGCGCCCTCGAAGTCGTAGACCACGGCCGTGCCCTTGCAGAGCGTCGCGATTCGAGACGTCAGGGCGTGCACGGGGTCGGTTGACGCGACCGCCGAGAGCAGAGCGTTCGTGATGTCGAGGGTCGTGCGCAGCCGGTCGACCTCGGTGAGGGGATCGGGCGACGGTTCCATGGCATGCTCCGGGCATTGTGTGAACGGAAGGTTTCAGGAGGTGTTCCGCGATGATTTTTGGAGATTCTACAAGGGGAGGCGGAGAAAGCTTCGTATTCTCCAGTGACCTCGGCGACGACGCGCAGCAAGGTTGAGGCATCCGGAACTCAACGATGAACTCCAGGAGGAGCCTATGAGCAACGTTCGTGTCGCGGTCGATGTCGGGGGCACATTCACCGATGTGTGCATCTTCGATGACGACACGCAGCAGATGCGCATCACGAAGGTGCCGTCGACGCCGAGCGACCCGATGGAGGCGGTGATGCACGGCGTCGAGCGCGGGGAGATCGATCTCGCGCAGGTGGCGCAGTTCTCGCACGGCACGACGGTGGCGACGAACGCGCTGATCACCCGCAACTTCCCGGCCGCCGCCCTCGTCACCACCCGGGGCTTCCGCGACGTGCTCGAGATTCGAGACGGAACGAAAGACGACCTCTGGGATGCGTACAACGACGTCTCGGAGCCGTACATCAGGCGCCGGGATCGCTTCGAGGTCACTGAGCGCATCGACTACAACGGCAACACGATCACCGCCCTCGACGAGGATGAGGCTCGGGCACTCGCAGACCTGCTGAAACGGCGCGGCGTCAAGACGATCGCGGTGTGCTTCCTCAATTCCTACGCGAACGCCGCGCACGAGACGCGCATGCGGGAGATCATCGAGGAGACCATCCCCGACGCGACCGTTTCCACATCCGCGGAGGTGCTGCCCGAGATCTTCGAGTACCCGAGATTCAACACCGCTGTCGCGAACGCCGTGCTCGCGCCTCTCGTCTCGGGGTACGTGAACCGCCTGGCATCACGGCTGACCGAGGGCGGCTATCGGGGCGATCTGCTGCTCCTGCACTCGGGCGGCGGATCCATGACCCCTCGCCTCGTCGAGAAGTTCCCCGTGAGACTCGCCGCCTCGGGCATCGCGGCGGGTGCGATCTCCGCGAAGCACATCGCTCAGCAGTGCGGGTACGACAACGCGGTGAGCCTGGACATGGGAGGCACCTCCACGGACATCGCTCTCGTGGCCGACGGAGAACTGCGCGTCTCGCAGGAGTGGCAGGTCGAATACGGTCATCCGATCATCTTCCCCTCCATCGAAGTACTCACCATCGGTGCCGGAGGAGGATCGCTCGCGCACATCGACATCGCCGGGTCGCTCCGCAACGGCCCTCAGTCGGCGGGAGCGGATCCCGGGCCGGCGTGCTACGGCACCGGGGGGACGCAGCCTACGAATACCGACGCCAACGTCGTGCTCGGCAGGCTCGGAACGTCTCTCGCCGGAGGAGCGAAGCACCTCGAGAAGTCACTCGCCGAGGAGGCGATCCGCGCGACGATCGCCGAACCGCTCGGCATGGACCTCGAGGAGGCGGCTCACGCCATCGTCGCCGTCGCGAACGCCAATATGGCCGATGCGGTGCGGCTGGTCTCGATCCGTCGTGGCTACGATCCTCGCGATTTCGCCCTGCTCGCGTTCGGGGGCGCTGGCGCCCTGCACGGCGCCGATGTCGCCCGCGAACTCGGAATCCCGACCGTGGTCGTTCCGCCGAGCCCGGGCGTCACATCGGCGATGGGCTGCCTGCTCGTCGACATTCAGCACGACTTCGCCCATATGTACACCGGTCTCGCCTCGGGCGCCGATGAGGAGGGCATCGAGCAGGAGTTCGTCGCGCTCGAGAACGAGGCGTCGGCACGGCTTCGGCACGAAGGGGTCGCAGACGAAGACGGGCTGCTGCAGCGCAAGATCTCGATGCGCTACCAGGGCCAGTGGCGCTCGTTGCAGGTGCCGATGGGGTCGGGGCCGGGCGCGCTCGAGCAGGCGGTGCGCACGTTCCACGAGCAGTACGAGCGGGAGTTCGCGTTCCGCCAGGACGACGCGCCCGTCGAGGTGTACCAGCTGCACCTCACGGCGGTCGGCAAGATTCCGAAGCCCTCCTTCCGGCCCGCCGAGGTGGTGGAGCAGAAGCCGGGAGAGCCGGAGGATCGCCGCCGGGTCTACTTCGGATCCGACGGCTGGCTCGACACCCCGGTCTACGAGCGCGACGCGCTCGCCGCGGGAACGGCCTTCAGCGGCCCGGCCATCATCACCCAACTCGATTCCACCACTGTCGTACCCCCGCACACGAATGCGGAGATCGACGAGTGGCTCAACATCCGCATCCACCTCGAGGAGATCAGCTCATGAGCGACACTCTGACCCGCACAGACCGAGCTGCAGCACCGGCTCGAAGCACCCGCCTCGACCCCGTCACCTTCGAGGTGCTGAAGAACGCGTTCGCCACCAGCGTCGACCTCATGAGCGAGCAGATCCTCCGCACCTGCTACTCGTTCGTCATCTACTCGCGCGACTTCTCGTCCGCCCTCTGCGATGCGCGCGGCAACACCGTGATGCAGGGCTCCGGCGACATCGCGGTGCATGTCGGCACCCTGCATTTTCAAGCCAAAGCGGTGATCGAGCAGTTCGAGGGCGACATCCATCCGGGAGACGTGTTCGCGATCAACGACCCGTACCGCGGCGGCACGCACTTCAACGACGTCTCGTTCGTGCGGCCCGTCTTCTCGCAGGGACGGATCATCGCGTTCGCGCAGAACAAGGGGCACTGGGCCGATATCGGCGGCAACGTACCGGGGTCGTTCGACGTCTCGGCGTCCGAGCACTTCGGCGAAGGGCTGCGCATCCCGCCGGTTCGCGTGTGGTCGAAGGGGGTATTCCTGCACGACGTCGCTCAGCTGCTCGTCGCGAATACGCGAGCGCCCGAGCAGGCGCTCGGCGACCTGCATGCGCAGTCGGAGGCCACCGCGGTCTGCGAACGGGAGGTGCTCAGGCTGGTGGAGCGGTACGGCACCGAGACGGTCGAGCTCGCCATGCAGGAGACGCAGGACTACGTCGAGCGGACCGTGCGCCGCAGGCTGGCCGACCTGCCGCAGGGCCGCTGGGAGACCGTCGACTATCTCGACCTCGATCCCGGCAAGCCCGAGGGGCTGGTGCCGGTCAAGATCGTGATGACGCTCGACGGCGAGGGCATTCACTACGATCTCGAGGGCAGCGCCGATGTCGTCGACACGTTCCTGAACTCCGGGTACGGCACGACGTTCTCCGCGATCTACGCCGGCACGAAGACGTTCTTCCCAGACGTGCCGCTGAACTCGGGGTTCTACGCCGCGGTCACCGCTGAGATCGGCCCGGAGGGCACGGTCGTCAACGCCGGCTGGCCCCACGCGGTGACCGGGTTCTGCTCGGGGCCTTACGAGAAGCTGATGAACGGCATCTTCGAGATCTGGTCGCAGATCATGCCCGAGCGTGCGATGGCGTGCGCCTTCAATCTCGAGTACCTGCTCGTGGGCGGCCGGGACTCGCGGCGCGAGGAGAACCCGTACTTCATGTGGTACGACTGGATGGCCGGCGGCTGGGGTGGCCGCTCCTCGAAGGACGGTTCGACCGCCACAGCCCCCGTCTTCGGGGTGGGGCTCGCGGTGCAGGCGTGCGAGGGGCAGGAACGACTCACCCCGGTGCTCACGACGATGCACCGCATCGGCACCGACTCCGGCGGGCCCGGGCGGTTCCGCGGAGGGTGCGGCGTCGAGAAGGGCGGCACGCTCACGGATGCCGACGCGTCGGTGATGAGCTACTGCTGCGACCGCGCTCGTTCGATCACCTGGGGCATCGAGGGCGGGCTGCCGTCGATTCCGCACGGCGTGTGGCTCAACCGCGATACCGACAACGAACGGTTCCTGGGGTCCATCTTCTCCTCGGTGCCGGTGCAGCCGGGGGATACCTTCTACCGCCCGTCCGCAGGCGGCGGAGGGTTCGGGGATCCGCTCGACCGGTCGCCCGAGGAGGTGCTCGAAGACGTCATCGATGATTACGTGTCGGTCGAACGGGCGGAGGCGGATTACGGAGTCGTCGTCATCCCCGTCGACCCCGATCTCGACGCGTACGAGCTCGATCGGGAGCGCACGGCCGAGCGGCGGGCGTACATCCGCGCCCATCGCAGGGCTTGGCTGGAGGAGGACCCGGCACGTATCGCCGAGCAGTATCGAGCCGGTGAGATCGATCTGCTGGATGTGATCCGCAGGCACGGCGTGATTCTCGACTGGGGCACGGGCGAGCTCTTCAGCGAGACGACGCGACAGCATCGGCAGCAGATGATCCGCCGCTCCGCGTCCCACTGGTCGTCATAGACGCGTTCGGGACCGCGTGGCCGGTCCCGAACGCGCGGCACCCGGGCGGGAGGAGTGCCGCGCTCGCAGTTTGTGCAGATGCCAGAGAATCCGGCGATCCTTCCGGCTCCTGCACAGTACTTGATCGCCGCTCGAATAATCACAATGAGATGCGACGCTCACTCACACCAATACCAATGGAGGTACGGACAGTGACTATCAACCTCACCGGGAGCAACGACGACGTCGAAGCGACCGATGCACTCGCGCGCAAGGGCGATGACGACGATCAGATGAGCCGCGGGCGTTTGACGATGGCGTGGTACGGGACGGCGAGCGCCTTCTTCTTCGTGTACATCGGCGCCGCGATGGCTGCGGCGTACGGCACGGTGAACGCCATCATCGGCATCGTGCTGACGATCATCGCCTACGGGCTCATCAACAGCGTGCTATCGCGCTACGCAATCAACAATCGCACCACCGTGGCGCAGTTCTCGCGAACGATCCTCGGCAACGCGGGATCCGCGATCGCGATGATCATCTTCGCATTGATCGCGATCTACTACGCCGTGTTCGAGGGATCCATCGTCGCCTACGCGTTCATGACCGCGTTCGGCGGCGAGATGTGGGTCTGGAGTCTCATCGTCGTCGTCTACTCGACGCCGCTCATCATCGGCGGCGTCCGGCGCTTCCTCGACAAGATCAACGGCATTCTGATGCCGATCTACTTCTTCGGCCTGGTGGCGGCCGTGATCTGGGCGGGGGTGCAGTACGGATTCTCGGATGCGTGGATCACTCACGCACCCGAGGTGCCGGTACCCCTGTCCATGGGCGGCCCCGGCTGGCTGGCGACCTTCGCGGGGTACATGGGCGTCTGGATCATGATGATGTTCACGATGGACTTCGCCTCACTCGGCAAGCGCAAGGACATCGCCTACCACCAGCGCGTCACGTTCGGCCCGCTGTTCTACGTGCTCGCCTACGGATTCTCGGCATTCGTCGGGATCTTCCTGACCTTCACCATCCCCGGCATCGAGGCCTCGGAGACCGGGTTGGCGGGCGGGCTCGTGAGTCTCATGGGTGTTCTCGGGCTGATCGTCGTCATCGCGACGCAGACGCGCATCAACACCGCGAACTACTATCTCGGAGCCGCCAATCTCCGGGCGTTCGGGGAGAAGGTCTTCAGGATCAACATGCCCAACATCGTCTGGGTGCTGCTCTCCTCCGTCATCATCTTCCTCTTCATGCTGCTGCCGGTCGTGGAGTACCTGCTCATCGCACTGGCCTGGCAGGGTGTGCTCGTGACCGCGTGGGTCGCGATCGCACTGACCCACATCCTGCTCGGCCGCTGGCAGAACGAGGAGCATTCGGCGATCGGCGACCAGCACTACAAGGCCTTCAACAACAACGGACTGGTCGCGTGGATCGTGGCGACGCTCGTCGGCATCCTCATGCTGCAACTCGGCACGTTCAATCCGGATCTCGCCGGAATCGGGGCGACATGGGGGCCGATCCTCACCGCGGTCTCGGCGGCGCTCGTCTACGGAATCCTGTGGAAGACGAACCCGGTGAGTCGTACCGGTCTGATCAAGGTGGTCGGCGCATAGCGCCCTGAGCTGCGGCAGCGGGGCTGCCGGTCGAGCGGGCGCCGACCCACGCGGGATCGCGGAGGCCGGCACTCGCTCGTCCTCGCCCGCAGGGAGGCCTAATAGGGTTCGATCTCGACCAGCCTGAGCGCCATCAGACACGTGGCGC
Organism: Leucobacter sp. USCH14; assembly: GCF_037619215.1. Classification (NCBI taxonomy): domain Bacteria; kingdom Bacillati; phylum Actinomycetota; class Actinomycetes; order Micrococcales; family Microbacteriaceae; genus Leucobacter; species Leucobacter sp. USCH14. Next base: position 38,584 of record NZ_JAQPZP010000002.1, on the reverse strand, counting down.
GGCCGTCGAGCGTATCGAGAGAGATGCCGAGCAGCTCCTCGATCCGGCGGAGCCGGTAGCTGAGCGAGTTCCGATGGATGTAGAGCTCCTCGCAGGTCCGAGACGGCTGCGCGTCGTTGCGCAGCCAGGTCCGCAGTGTCGGCAGCAGCTCGGTCGCCCGTTGTTCGTCATGGTCGAACAGTGGGGCCAGAAACCGTTCCGCAGCCTCGCGAGCACCCCGGCCCGCAGCCGCGGCGACCACTGCGCTGAGGCCGAGCACCGGCGCCATGACCGGCGCCGAGACATGCCTGATGAGGTTGAGCGCGTGCACGAGAGCGATCCTCAGCTCATCGATCGTGCGAGCGGGCCCGCGCAGCACGAGCGGCAGCACGGGCTCGATGCCCAGGAGGCGCTTCGCGACCTGATCGGACTCCTCACGGGGAAACTGCGCGAGTGCGATGAGTTGCTCATCGAGTTCGGCCACGCGAACGTCATGGAATGCGTCGTGCAGAGCGACCCGCAGTTTCCACGCCGCGGCTGCATGCTCACCGCTCATGTCCGCGACGAGTAGCGTGGTCTCGGCCCGGCGACTCAGGCCGAGCTCGTGGAATGCGTTCGCGACGTCGCTTCGCGTCGCCTCCGACCACGCCACGCAGCGGTTGACGAACCGCAGCATATCCTGATGGCTGCTCGCGTCGACCACGACCGAGCGGTTCAACTGCAGCGCGAGGATCGAGGTGACGGGGGCGAGGAGCGACTCGACATCCGCGGACGAGCCGTAGAGGCGCACCGCGAGCTGGCAGGAGTTGCTGAGTCCCATGGGGAGCGGGACGGTGACGGTGTCGGGCTGGGACGCGCGGGCACCGCCGATTCTCCAGGTCACCGACTCGGGGTACTGCGCGATCAGCGAGTCGAACGCGTCGTACACGGCGATCGGGAGCTCGAGCGCTGCGTACATCGCCGCGAGAAGCGTCGATATCTCCGCGCCCTGACTGGCGAGCCGGGCGCATTCATCCGCGAGCACCCACCCCCGGTCGAGGAGCGCGATGCGCTCCGCCTGCAGCATGCCCTCGACGTGCTGATCGATCTTGAGCAGCGGCACGGTCGTGGGTACCTCGAGGAGGGGGAGGTCGTGCCTCGTGCACGCCGCGACGAGTCCCTTCGGCAAGGAGTCGTGCGCCGCGCCCACTGCGAACGCCAGCGCCGCGACGGGCACGCGGGTCAGGCGCTCGACGTAGCCGTCCCAGATGCTCTCCTCGGAGAAGTTCATGCCGATACCCGACGTGAGCAGAAGCACATTGGCGTCGAGGAACGGGGTGGGATCCAGGTGCTCGGTCGGCGCGCACCGAACGATCTCACGGCTCAGGCGATCGGGGCCTGTCGGGGTCTCCAGGCGGAGCTGCAGGGAGTGTTCGACCAGCAGATCAGCGACGCGCATCCCGCATCCTCTCGCGTTTGCACAAATGAGAACAGAAAATTTTTGCAACTGCATAGTAACGCTCGTCGAGCATGTTGCGTAGCTTGGGCTGCATGACATCACAGCGAAGTGACTCGGTTTCGGTGAACTCGGATATGGGTGAGGCGCTCGGCCTCCACACCTTCGGCAATGATCCTGCGCTGATGTCGCTGATCGATGTCGCGAACGTGGCCTGCGGCTTCCACTCGGGGGATCCGGGAACGATGGACGCGACCGTCGCGCTGGCCCAGCAGAACGGTGTTCGCGTCGGCGCTCATCCCGGCCTCCCCGATCTGGTCGGGTTCGGACGACGGGAGATGAAGCTGACTCCCGACGAGGTGGAGAGCCTGATCCGCTACCAAGTGGGTGCACTCGCCGGCTTCCTGCGCAAGTACGACATGCCGCTGAACCACATCAAGCCTCATGGGTCGCTGTACGGCATGCTGGCGCGCGACGAGGCGCTCATGCTCGGCGCGGTGCAGGTCGCACGCGATTTCGATGTTCCGGTCTTCGGAATCGCGGGCTCGGCCCACCAGCGCGTCGCGGAGCGCGAAGGCGTCGAGTTCATCGGCGAGCTGTACGTGGACCTCGACTACAACTCCGATGGCGGGCTGATCATTCTGCGGCAACCGCATGAGACGAACATCGTCGCCGCCTCCGAGCGTGCCCGTCGCGCCCTCGACTCCGGCACGATCCTGGCGACCGACGGCACCGAGCTCCCCATTTCATTCGGAAGCATCTGCGTGCACTCCGATACGCCGAACGCTGTCGAGGTGGCGACGGCCATCCGCGCCGTCGTCGACAGCTAGGCCCACTGATCCGCGACCCCCGCACGAATCACTGAAGAAAGCAGAATCCATGAGTTCACAGATCATCGCACCTATTCCGGGCGTGTTCTACCGTCGTCCCGCGCCCGACAAGGATCCGTTCGTCGAGGAGGGGGATGCGGTCGAAGCCGGTCAGACCGTTGGAGTCATCGAGATCATGAAGCAGTTCACAGAGGTGCGCAGTGATGCGGCTGGGGTGCTCACCTCGTTCGAGGTCGAGGATCTCGGCATGGTGGGCCCGGGTGACGTGATTGCGACGATCGACTAGGCCCACCCGTTCGAACGTCGAACGCCCACTGACTCGAGTGAAGGACACACCTTGAAGAAACTGCTGATCGCGAACCGCGGTGAGATCGCCGTGCGGATCATCCGCGCAGCGAAGGAGATGGGCATCGCGACTGTCGCGGTGGCGAGTGAAGCCGATCGCGACTCCAATGCGGCGCGGTACGCGGATGAGTGCGCCGTCATCGGTCCCGCGCCGGCGGGGCTCAGCTACCTCAACCAGGAGGCGGTGATCGCCGCCGCGGTCGACACCGGTGCCGACGCCGTGCATCCTGGCTACGGCTTCCTCTCCGAGAACGCGGGCTTCGCGCGCAAGGTGCTGGAGGCCGGGCTGACCTGGGTCGGGCCGAGCCCCGAATCGATCGACCTGATGGGCGACAAGGCGCGGGCGCGGCGGGCGGCGATCGAAGCCGGAGTTCCCGTGCTCGCCGGAACAGACGGCGTGCTGGATGTCTCCGGCGACCTCGAGGCGCTCGCCGAGAGCATCGGGTATCCACTGGTGGTCAAGGCCTCAGCGGGCGGCGGGGGCCGAGGGATCCGCCGCATCAATTCGCGTGAGGAGCTCCGCAGCACCGTCGAGGTCGCGCAGGCCGAGGCGCTCGCCGCCTTCAACTCGAGCGACGTCTACTTCGAGCGCTTCGTGACCCGGGCGCGCCACGTCGAGGTGCAGGTATTCGGAGACGGCGAGAGCTGGGTGCACTTGGGCGACCGCGACTGCTCGATGCAGCGCCGTCAGCAGAAGGTGATCGAGGAGGCCCCGGCGCCCGGTCTGCCCGATGAGCTGCGCGAGCTGATGCGATCGACTTCCGTGGAGCTCGCGCGCCAGACGGCGTACACCGGGGCGGGCACGGTCGAGTTCCTGTACGACCCTCAGCGTCAGGAGATCGCCTTCATCGAGATGAATACGCGGTTGCAGGTGGAGCACCCGATCAGCGAGGCGATCACCGGCATCGACCTGGTGCGCGAGCAGTTGCGCATCGCGGCGGGCGAGAAGCTCGGCTACACCCAGGCCGACATCCGTCTCGACGGTCACGCCTTCGAGTTCCGCATCAATGCGGAGGATCCGAACAACAACTTCATGCCGAGTCCCGGGCGCATCGAATCGCTCGAGCTCTCGGGCGGGCCGGGTGTTCGAGCGGACTTCGGGTTCGGGGCGGGCCAGACGGTGGTGCCGTTCTACGATTCACTGCTCGGCAAGCTGATCGTCTGGGACGTCGACCGCGACCGAGCGATGGCGCGCGCGGCGCGCGTACTCGCCGAGACGGAGATCTCGGGCATCAGCACGACCGTTCCGCTCATGCGCCGACTCGTCGCGCTCGACGACTTCCGCTCCGCGACGCATCACACGACGACCATCGAATCGGTTCCGGGCCTGTTAGGAGAATCCGCATGACGCTCACCGACCACGCACGGTACAGCTGGGGCGGGGACGAGTTCCTGCTCGTCGAGATCGCACCCGACATGTCCCTCGAGGCGAACTTCGTCGCGAACGCCATGGCGGCGGGCCTCGGGGAGCAGGAGCTCGACGGCATCGTCGACATCTGCCCGGCGAACGCGTCGTTGCTGATCCGCTTCGATCCCGACCGGCTCGGCCACGACGCGCTCGAGAGCGCGGTCCGATCCATCGAGGCCGAGGTGAAGCAGGCGACGGTGCAGGAGCTGGAGACCCGCATCATCGAGGTGCCCGTCTGGTACGACGATCCGTTCACCAGCGAGACTGAAACCCGGTTCCGCGAGGGCTACCACCAACGACCCGAGGGGACGGATCTCGACTACTGCGCAGAGGTCAACGGTCTCGCGAGCGCCGAAGAGTTCATTCAGCGACACCATGAGACACCGTGGTTGGTCTCGATGGTCGGGTTCGTCGCCGGCCTTCCGTTCCTGTTCCAGCTGACGCCGCGCGAGCGGCAACTCGAGGTACCGAAGTACTTGAGCCCGCGCACGGACACCCCGCCCCTGACGCTCGGGTACGGCGGCTGCTTCACCGCGCACTATTCCGTTCGCGGTGCGGGCGGGTATCAGATGCTCGGAATCACTCCGAGCCCGATCTTCGATCCGGAGCAGAAGCTCGCAGACTTCTCGGACTTCATGGTGCTGTTCCGAACCGGCGACATCGTGAAGTACCGGCCGATCGACGAGGCCGAGTATCGCGAGATCCAGGCGGAGGTGGAGGCCGGAACCTACCGCTACAAGCAGGCACCGGTGCGCTTCACCCTTGCCGACGCGCTGGCCGATCCCGATGCCTACAACCGCACACTCCTGGAGGCTCTTGATGTCGCTTGAGGTACTCACCCCTGGACTGGCAACCACCGTGCAGGATCGCGGTCGATTCGGCTATTACCGATTCGGGATCCCGCAGGGCGGTGCGATGGATCAGTACGCCGCGACCCTCGGAAACCGTCTCGTCGGCAATACCGCCGATGAGGCTGTGCTCGAGTGCACGTATCTGGGTCCGCAGCTGAGAACGGATGCTGACGCGGTGATCGCCGTCACCGGCGCGCCCGTCGAGGTGCTCGTCAACGGCGAACCCGCTCCGCAGAACGAACGCATCGACCTCAGCGCAGGAGACGAGCTGTCGTTCGGAATGCTTCGAGGCGGGTCGAAGTTCTACATCGCCATAGCGGGCGGAATCGATGTTCCACGCGTACTGGGTTCGAGGTCGACCTACCCCATCGGCAGGCTGGGCGGGTTCGAGGGGCGTGCGGTGCAGGCGGCCGACGTGCTTCCCGTCGGAGCGTCGGCGCCCGGGCGACTGCCCGTGCTGGAGTCGATCCGGGAGGATCTGCTGCCGGCGTACGAGCGGGAGATCTCGGTACGCATCATGCTCGGGCTGTACGACCACAAGCTCACCGCGGCAGGATTGGCGAATCTCACCGAGGCGGAGTGGACGCTGACACCGGTGGCCGATCGCATGGGCCTGCGCTTCGACGGCCCGGGAGCGGAGTGGAAGCGCGAGGAGCAGCCGTTCGGTGCGGGGCAGGATCCATCGAACATCACTGACGCCGGGTACGCGGTCGGGTCGATTCAGATTCCCGGCGGCACGCAGCCCATCGTGCTGCACTGCGATGCCGTGTCGGGCGGGGGATACGCGCAGGCAGCGACGGTGATCAGTGCAGACATGGATGTGTTCGCGCGCATGGCTCCCGGTGCGAAGGTGCGTTTCGCATCCGTCTCGATGGATGAGGCGCTCGCGGCCCGGGCCGAGCGAAACGCCCGCTTCGCGCGGGTGTGGAAGTGAGGAGCGCCTGATGCCACTCGTGAGTGTGAAGATGTTCGAGCACCGCCTGCAGCAGGATCCCGACCTGGCGAGACGACTCGCCGTCGCCATCGACGACGTGGTGGCCGAGCACTGCACCGGCCCCGACGGCAAGCGACCCGACACCTGGGTGACGGTCGAGGGGGTGCCGCGGGAGCAGTGGACGTTCAACGGCGAGACGCGCTGACAGCCGCGACGCACTGAGCCCGCCTCGGCGCCCCGCCTCGGCACCCCTCTGCGAGAGGGGTCGCTTTCCGTGCGTGTCGCGCGGCCGACACCCACGAGAACTGACCCCGCTCGCAGAGAGGGCACCGCAGTGCGTGCCCGGCAGGTCTCGTGCTTTTCGCGTGCATCGGTCATGATGTGAGGCATACCGGCGCGCACCGGCGCCTCGTTCCTCGGTCTTGGAGGCGGTCATGTCCACGGAAACAACTCCCCAGCAGCACCTGCCCGGCGACGGGCTTCGCACCGCGCTCGGCATCGGCGGGCTCATCGCGATCGTGCTCGGCCTGCTCATCGTGTTCTTCCCGGCGGCCTCGGGAGCGGTGACCATGCAGATCGTGGCGGCGCTCGCTGCAGCGTACGCGCTGGTCGTCGGCGTGGTGTACCTCGGCACCGCCGTGTTCACGCGCACGATCGGCGGGTGGGCCCGTACCGGGCGTGTGGTGCTCGGCCTGCTCTACATCATCGGCGGGGTCGTGATGCTGGTGAACCTGGGTGCGACGGCCGCGATCCTCGCAATCTTCCTGTCGGTCACCGTCGGCGCGCTGTGGGTGTTCGAGGGGGCGCTCGCGTTCGCCACGCTCAAGCAGTCGCCGAGTCGGGCGTGGAGCATCGTCCACGGCGTCGTGAGCGTGCTCGCGGGGGCAGTGCTCATCCTCACCCCGCTGCTCGCCGCGGTGACGCTCTGGCTGCTGCTCGGCATCTCGATGCTGGTACTCGGCGTCGTGCAGGCGGTGCGAGCGTTCGGGATGAAGCCGAAGGCCTGAAGCCGGCAGCGCGACACCTCGCCGGCGCCCCTCTGCGAGCGGGGTCGCTTTCCGTGTGTGTCGCGAGTCCGACACCCACGAAAACTGACCCCGCTCGCAGAGTGGGTGCCCTAGCGCATGCCCTCCAGCAGCTCGGCGGTGATCTCATCGTCGCCGGCGGCGAGCGTGATGTACTTGCGCAGCAGCACGAGCGACGCCGAGGCCTTGTCGAATTCGGCGGCCACGAAGCGGTCGGAGCCGATGAGCGAGAGCGCGTCGCGGGCGGGCATCACCGCGCCCTTCACCTGTTCGCTCCGGCTCGCCGGGGCGAGGGCGCGCAACTCCGCCATCGACGTGAAGATCGGCAGCACGGGCTGCCCGGTGGTCGAGCGGATCATGCGCACGCGGTGCCCCTTCTTCTTGGACGGGGCGCCGGTGACATCGACGACGAGGTAGCCCTCGCGCAGTGCGTTCAAGAACGCCGCGAGATGCGCGTAGTCGGGGGTCTGCTGCAGCGCGGTCAGCGCTTCGCGCGCCCCGGCGTTCGCATAGTCGGCGTGCACGTCATCGGGGATGGGCGACTGCTCGGTCATGGAATCCAGCCTACGGGCTCATTCCTCGCCGATGCCCCGCGCTGCGAGGGCTTCCCCGGTGAGCTGAGCATGTGCGACGGTGCGCAGCACGAGCGGTACGACCCGAGCGCGGGGGTTCCGTTCGAGGCCTCGCGCTCGCGCCGCCGCCGCCGTCTCCTGCGCGATGCCGAGGATGCTCGGGATGGCGCGGATCACGAGCGAGAACGCGAGCGCGACGCGCTCGGGCTTCGCCCCGAACCGGCGGAGGGGCGCGAGCGCGCGCGTGATCGTGTCGAGCATGTCCTCGACGGCGGTGCTCGCCGTCACCGCGCTCGCGACGAGCACGAGGGCGAGGAGGTCGCCGATGACGGAGTATCCCCGAGCGAAACCCGCAGCCCACGCGGCGGCCGAGGGGAGGTCGAGGCCGTGGGCCCCCCATGCGCCATCGCGGGCGAACGCGGCGCTCGCCGCGGTGAACAGCAGCAGCGGAACCGCGATGAGGGCGAAGCGCCGCGTCACGCGCCAGAAGTCTCGGCCGCGGAGGCCGGCGATGCCGGCGATGACGACGGCGAGCAGCAGGCCGATCGTCGTCGCCGCGGCGCCGCCGGTCGCCATCGTGAGGATCGCGAACACGAACAGTCCGATGAGCTTGGCTCCGGGGCTCACCCGGTGCAGCGGCCCCGGGCGGGCGATGTACTCGCCGAGCGGCGACGCGGCGGTCACTGCGACGCCGCGTTTCGGTACTGCGCGATGGCCGCTGCAGGGTCGCCATCGAAGACGACGCGACCGCCGTCGATGACGATCGCACGATCGGTGCGGGCGGCGAGCTCGAGGTCGTGGGTCACGATGATCACCTGTTGCGGGAGCGACATGAGCAGGTCGCCGATCATGCGTGCGTTGCGCAGGTCGAGCAGGGTCGTGGGCTCGTCGGCGACGAGGATCGCCGGGTCGGTCGCGAGCACCGACGCGATGGCGAGAAGCTGCTTCTGACCTCCCGACAGGGTGTGCACGCTGTGGTCCGCGAGATCCTGCAGGCCGAAGCGTTCGAGCGTCGCCAGTACCGCTGCTCGGCGGGCTGCGGCGTCGCGGTGGCTGCGGCGGAGTGAGAGGGAGACGTCTTCGACGACGGTCGGCATGATGAGCTGCGCCGACGGATCGGTGAAGACGAAGCCGACTGCTCGCCGCACGGCAGCACCATCTCGGCGCGTATCGAGGGAGCGAGAAGTGCTGCCGCCGCGGAGTTCGACGTTCACGCCGCCCGCGCTCGGCTCGACGAGACCGTTGATGAGCCGAGCGAGCGTCGACTTCCCCGAACCGTTGCCGCCGATGATCGCGATGCGGCGTTCGTCGAGCGTCAGCGAGGTGGGGTGCAGGATCGTCGCATCGTCTTGCGAGGTGGGCGCCGTGACGACGACATTCCGCAGCTCGATCGAACTGTTCGCATCCGAACCCGCTCGAGGAGCCGTCATCGTCGGGGCAGGAGGGCGGGGAATGCCCGGTGCACCGCGGTCGCGACGAGCGCGACGATGAGCGTCTTCACGAGGTCGCCGGGCCAGAACGCCAGGTCGAAGAGGAATGCCGATCCGATGCTCATGTCGGCGCGCCAGGCGAGGCCCAGCGGCCCCAGCGTGTGCACGAATACGAGATTGGCGACGAGCCCTGCGGCGAAGATGAGCGGCACGCTCGTCGCGGTCTTGCGGCGAGGCAGTCGCTCCACGATGAAGCCGATGAGCCACGCGGCGAGCGGGAAGCTGACGAGGTAGCCCACGGTGGGGCCGGCGAACGGAGCGAGCCCGGCCGATCCGCCGCTGAATACGGGAAGGCCTGCGGCTCCGACCGCCATGAAGAGCAGCACTGCGAGCATGCCGCGATTGGCCCCGAGAACTGCCCCGGCCAGCATCACGGCGAGCGTCTGCAGGGTGATCGAGGCGGGACCGAGGCTGATGCCGGGGATGATCGAGCACACGGCGATGAGCGCCGCGAATGTCGCGATGAGTGCGAGGTCCGTGGCCACGTGGCGGCGGTACGGTGCCTGTCGCGCTTCATGCTGCGGGGTGGTGAGGTCTGCAGTGGTCACGGTGCCTCCGGGGTCTGGCCGTCTGACGGCTGGTCGATTCCGATACCGTCTCGACCGGGGCCGACGACGAACCTGAACAGTGTTCTGGTGAACGGTGTTCAGGTTAGCGCTAGGCTGAGGGGATGCGCAACACGCTCGCCGACGTGGTCTCCGCGGCGCTGCGCGTGCTCGACCAGCAGGGGCTCGAGGGCTGCTCGATGCGCAGGGTCGCGGCCGCGCTCGATGTGCAGCCGAGCGCGCTCTATCACCACGTGCCGAACAAGCAGACGCTGCTCGCGCGCATGGCCGACGTCATCGTCGGCGGAGTGGCAGCAGGCGATGCGTTGGCGACCGATGCGGATCCGCGCGCCGAGCCCGGCGCGGAGCGCGCGCGACGCGTGTGCCTCGAGATGCGCAGCGCGATGCTCGCGGTGCGCGATGGAGCCGATGTCGTCGCCACGGCTGCGGCGTTCAGGTTGGGCTCCTCCGACGTCGAGCAGCGGCTCGGCGAGTGGGTGGGTGCCGACGCCGCGCGCGCCCTGCTCTTCTACACGTTCGGGCAGGCGCAATCGACGCAGACGCACCTGCAAGCCGCGTCCCTCGGCGCACTGATCGCGCCGGAGGGCGGGCAGGCGGCGCTCGCCGCGGAAGCGGACGAGGCGGGGCCGGATCCCGCGGCCGAGCTCGACGCATCGTTCGAGCGGGGGCTCGACATCATCATCGCCGGCCTGGCCTCCGAGCGGGCCGGGATCGCGTCGACGAACGATATTCTGCACTGATGACATCGCGAGATCTCACGTACGACCTCGGCCCGGTATCGATGGCGTACACGGAGTCGCGCGAGCTCGCAGGCGGGGTCGATCGCACGTACGTTCTGGTGCACGGCATCGGGATGGGTCGGGTCGTCTTCGACGGGGTCGCCGCTGAACTCGCCCCCGAAGCGCGGGTGCTCGCGATCGATCTGCCCGGCTTCGGCGAATCGCCCGAACCCGGTTCCGCCGCGACGCTCGAGCAGACGGCGGAGGTCGTCGCGCAGTTCGTCCGCGACCGCGCCGCCGGCCCGGCCGTGCTCGTCGGGCACTCCATGGGCACGCAGATCGTCGCCGAGATCGCCTGTCGGCATCCCGAGCTCGTCGAAGCGCTCGTGCTCATCGCGCCGACGGTGAACCCCTGCGAGCGTTCGGCGATCCGACAGGGCCTGCGCATGGCTCAGGATCTGATCGGGGAATCACCGAGAGTGATTCTGCTCGGGCTGAGCCAGTACGTGAAGACGAGTCCGAAATGGTTCTTCAACAAGCTCCGGTTCATGCTGGCGCATCGACTCGAGCGAATCTGCCCGTGTATCCATGCGCCGACGCTCGTGCTCAGCGGTGAATCCGATCGCGTATGCCCGCGCGGATGGGTGGAGCAGGTGGCACGAGCGCTGCCGAACAGCGCGATGGAGCTGATTCCGGATCGCGGCCACGAAGCGATCATCCGCAGCCCCGAGCCCGTCGCCTCGATGATTCGCGAGTTCATGGAGCGCCGATCCCTGGGTGCCGCGACGTGACGCGGTCATTCTCGATCGAGACCCGGCCCCCCGCGGCACCTCTCGTCGTACAGCGGATCCCGATCTCAGCAGTGGAGCCCATCGAGCTTTCTGCCGCCTGAGCGCGGATCGCCTGCATGAGCGTCGGAGGTCGCACCTACGCTGCTGCCCGTGGTGGAACGTTCGAACCTGATCCAAGTCGCGAGTGACGAGTGGATCGTGATGCGGGAGTTCGCGCAGTACCCGAAGGCCGTGATCCGCGGAATTCGCGACACGTCGGGTGACGCCCGATATCTTCTCCTCGCGTGGCATCCGGTGCGCCATCGGCAGCGGATGGTCGGTATCTTCACGACGCGCGAGGAGGCCGAGAACGCGGTGCCCTGGCCGTCGCGCTCGCCTCGGTTGCCCGGCCTTCCGGGCACGAACGGGAGTCGATCCGCGATCCGTGAATCGCGCTGATATCGAGTACTATCGAACATATGTTCGAATCCGTCATTGGCCCGAAAATGCCGCTCCTGGACGAGACTGTGGTCGTCTGGATGGTCGAAGGGCGACCCTCGCGTCTGGTCTTCGAACGAGCTCGATGGCGCGTCGAGGGCGAACCGCGCCCGATCATCGAGGTGCCCGACGGGCACATGCATCCGCTGATCACTCACGTCACCGAGCGTCATACCGGGTGGCGGTGCACGGTGCGTCGAGACGGTGGTGCCGAACGGCTCGAGCTCGCGGTTCGGCGAGAGGGCGTGCGTTGGATCGCGGAGCGCGTGCCCGCCTGACCCCGATGGGCCGAGCGGCGCGAACGCGCAACCCCCTATTCGAGCGTGGCGATATCCCAGAAGCTGAAACTCCAATCGAAAGGAGTGCAGTATGAGCATGCTTGACGATGCGGCGGACAACACGAAGAACGCCGTGAAGCGCGCACGCAACGAAGCCGCGGACGATCGGAAGCAGGACCAGGGTGTGAAGCCGGGCGAGTCGCCGCGCGACGCGGAGTCGGAGACGACCACCGACTGACGTTCAGACCGCGCAGTGCAGTCGATTCACCGTTCACGGAAAGGAGCAGCACGATGTCCACGAACTTGAACGACCCGAACCACTCGGAGGGCGAGGGCGCGCATCTGGGAGCTGAGGGCAATGGTCCCCTGGTCGATCCTGATTCCCCGGAGCAGCCGTTGGCGCAGGAGCACGAGGAGGGCACCGGCCTTGACAGCCCGGTAGCTCCCGGAGTGCCGGACCAGCAGGATCCCGGAGCCGCAACAGAATCCGCGTAGCGCTGCGGCGCTCGCCTCGCGAGCGGCATCAGCGGAACGCATGAGTGAGCCTCCCGTCGACAGCTGTCGATGGGAGGCTCACTGGCGTTCGGCGCTGCACGCGCCGAACGTTCCGCTACATCAGATCCGGGTTCTTCTTCGCGTACTTCTCGGCATCCTCTTCGGAGATCACCACGAGTCCGCGAGGCGTGTGCGACAGCGCCATCAGCGCTTTGAGCCACAGCTGGTTGTACTCCGGCTCTCGGCTTCCGGAGAAGCGGAAGGCGATGACCGCGTACGGCGACATCCAGACGGAGACTCGTCCGCTGCCCTCGTCCGCGCCCCGCTGCCAGCTCAGGAAGAAGCACTCCTGCTTCTTCAGCTTCTGCCCCACCACGAATTTCAGGTGCAGCAGTAATCGGTCTTCGAACTCGAACTCTTGTCCCCCGTGAATCAAATACCCCATGCTCGAAGCATCGCACAGGCGGAGTCGTACGCATACGCGGATGGGCAAACTCGCGTTTCAGCTACCTATATCCATCCTGGAACATGCACTTTGTGGAGCACATTCGCCCGCTGCGCGAGCCCCGGAGCACGGTCTACTGCCGGTTCGAGGCCTTCTCCCTGAGTATTCCGACGATGCCGGTGACGAGGAACAACGCGATGCCGATGACGGCGAGCCAGAAGAGGCCCTTGATGACGAAGCCGAGTACGGCGACGACGATCCAAGCGATGAGGAGGAAGAGGAGGAGCGCGCGCATGTCAGCACCGTACACCGAGGCGCAGACGGGCGGAGCACCCTTGCCATCGACCGCCGCTTGTGTCAGCGGTGTGCGGCGAAAGCCGACTCGGGCGATTTCAGAACAGCGTGTTCTTGTCCTCCATGCCGCGCATCGCGTCGTAATCGAGCAGGAGGCAGCGGATCCCGCGATCCTCGGCGAGGGTGCGCGCCTGCGGTTTGATCTCCTGCGCGGCGAAGACCCCGGTGACCGGCGCGAGCTTCGGGTCGCGGTTCATGAGTTCGAGGTAGCGGGTGAGCTGCTCGACGCCGTCGATGCCGCCGCGTCGCTTGATCTCGATCGCGACTGACGCGCCGTTCGCATCTTTCGCGAGGATGTCGACGGGGCCGATCGCCGTCATGTACTCGCGCCGCACGAGGGTGTGCCCGGCGCCCGCGAGCTCGATCTGATCCGCGAGCAGCTCTTGCAGATGCGCTTCGACGCCATCCTTGATGAGGCCGGGATCGATGCCGAGGTCGTGCGTGCTGTCGTGGAAGATCTCGAAGAGCGAGACGACGAGCTTGTCGGAGGTCTTCTTGTGGGTGACCTCCCAAGCCTCGACGATTCCCGCACCCGTCTGCGTCTCGTCGAGCTCGACCTGAGCATGCGAGCACGGCGGGCTCATCCAGTTCAACGGTTTGTACGAACCGCCATCCGAGTGCACGAGTATGCTGCCGTCGTTCTTCAGCATGAGCACGCGCTTCGCGCGGGGGAGGTGCGCCGACAGGCGGCCTGCATAGTCGACTGAGCAGTCTGCAACAACGATTCGCACCCGCAGGAGTTTACAGCTTCGCGCTCAGTGCGACGTTCCGAAACCGCCTCGAGGCTCTCGGGCTGCGCGGGCGGCGACGAACACGAATGCGGAGAACGCGGCGAGGGGCCAGAACGCCTGGAGGAGACCGAGGTGCTCGCCGAGGAAGCCGATGCCCATGGGCCCGAGCAGGAACGCCGTGTACGCGATCGCGGAGACGGCGGCGACGTCGCGAGTCGCGGTCGCCGGGTTGTCGGCCGCCGCCGAGATGCCGATCGGGAAGCCGAGCGCGCAACCGACGCCCCAGCACACGGCACCGACCACTGACGCCCAGGAGAAGGGCACGAGAATCACCAGGACGAGCCCGGCGAGCACGAGGATCGCGCCGCCGCGGAGCACCTGGACGCGCCCGAAGCGGGTCAGCAGCCAGGAGCCGCCGATGCGCACGAGGGTCATGGAGACGAAGAAGATACCCAGGGTGAGCGCGGCCGATTCGTTCGCGAACCCGCGGCCGTCGGCGAGCGCGAGCGGCAGCCAGTCGCTCGCCGTGCCCTCCGCCAACGCCATGGACATCGCGATGAGGCCGATCACGAGAATGCGCGGTTGACGCCACGGCGAGTACGAGGCATGTGGAACCGGGATGCCGCCCGCCGCGACCGGGATGCTGGTGGGCCCGGTGTGCACGTTCGACGGGCTGTCGGGCGTCGTGTGCTCGACGTTTCCCGACGGCAGGTTCGGCAGCGCGAAGATCGCGATGATCAGAATCAGCGCGTAGGTGCCGCCGAGGTGCACGGGAACGATGATGCCGGAGGTCTCGGCGAGCGCGGAGACGCCCATCGCGCTGACGCTCCCGAGGCTGTACGCGGCGTGCAGGAGCGGCATGCGCGGCTTGCCGAGCGCTCGTTCCGCGCCTGCACCGCTCACGTTCATCGCGACGTCCGACGTGCCGAACGTGAGGCCGTAGAGCACGAGGCATGCGATCGCGGGAGCGGTCGCGTCGATCCAGAAGAGGGTCGCCGCGGTGGGGAGCATCAGGGTCTGCCCCGCGATCCCGATGACCAGTGTGCGTCGCGGCCCGAGCCACGAGACGGTGCGCCCCGAGAAGACGAGCCCGGTGAGCGAGCCCAGCGCGAGCGAGAGACCGAGCCAGCTCATCTCCAGCGTGCTGGCGCCGAGGTGGTCGCGAAGCGCCGGAATGCGTCCGAGCCAGCTGCTGAACCCGAAGCCGAGGAGCGCGAAGATCACCAGCACGCCGTAGGTCCAGCGCACGGCGAGACGGTGGTCGAACGAACGGGACACGGTGCTCCTGTGCATACGGTGCGGGCGGGAAAGGTTCAGGCTATCAACGGGAGGGGTTCGTCAGGGCTGCTGCAGGCGTGTCACACGCCGAGCCGCACCCAGCGGTCTCCTCGTGCCCGGATTCCCAGGGTGACCGCACGCGCTGTCATGAATACGACGGTGAACCCGGCGGTGAGCGCGATGAGGCCGCTCGTGCCTGCCGGGACGAGCACGGTGAGCGCCCAGAGCACGGGGAGGTAGGCGGTGAGGTTGATCAGGCTCGTCCACGCGAGGTAGCGCGCGTCGCCGGCGCCCATGAGCACACCGTCGAGCACGAAGACGTACCCCGCGAGCGGCAGCGAGATGCCGAGTACGAGAATCGCGGCGGGCAGGATCGTCAGTACCGCGTCGTCGTCGGTGAACATCCGACCGACTGCCGGGCTCGCGAGGGCGAGGGCTCCGCCGAAGACGAGGCCGCATCCGATGCCCCAGAACACGCTGCGGCGCACGACCATCCTCGCCCGGTGCGGATCGCCGGAACCCAGAGCGTCGCCGATGAGCGCCTGCGCTGCGATGGCGAGTGCATCGAGTGCGAACGCGGCGGTCGAGAAGATCGTGAAGACGACCTGGTACGCCGCGGTCGCCGCGGTGCCGTGGCTCGTCGCTGCGAACACGGTCGCGAGGAGGGCGGCGCGCAGACCGAGGGTGCGCACGAAGAGCCAGCCGCCGCTCTGACTCGCTCGGCCGAGGCCTGCACGCCGGGGCAGCAGGCGCGCGCCCGCACGTCGCGCGTGGCGCACCACCACGATCAGGTAGACCGCGACCATCGCCCACTGTGCGAGCACCGTGCCCCATGCGCTCCCGGCGATGCCGAAGCCCAGGCCGTAGATGAACCACCAGTTGAGCAGGGCGTTGAGCGCGAATCCCACGGTGGCGACCGCGAGCGGGGTGCGGGTGTCTTGCAGTCCTCGCAGCAATCCGCTCGCTGCGAAGACCACGAGCATCGCGGGAATTCCGAGGCACGAGACCGTGAGATAGGCGAGCGCTTGCCGAGTCGCCGGCTCGTCGGCCCCGAAGGACGCGACGATCGGGCCGCTCGCGAGCCACAGCGCGGCCCCGACCGCAACACCGATGCCGAGCGCGAGCCACAGCCCGTCGATGCCGTATTGCACGGCACCGCGGAGGTCGCCCGCTCCACGTGTGCGAGCGACGAGCGGGGTGGTCGCGTAGGCGAGGAAGATCATGAGCCCGACGGTGGTCTGGAGAACGGCGCTCGCGATCGCCAGGCCCGCGAGCGGGACGGCGCCCAGGTGGCCGACCAGAGCCGAGTCCACGATCAGGAACATGGGCTCCGCGATGAGCGCGCCGAGCGCCGGAATGGCGAGATGCGCGATGCTGCGATCGATGCTCCTCCGCTCCGCGCGCGTGCGATCCGGGGTCATGCCACAACGCTAGCGCCCCCCGCCGACACCACCAGTAGGGTGGTCGCATGAGCAACGCAGCGCCCGCTTCCGGCATCGACCTCACCGAACTCGATCCTGCGGTCCGGCCGCAGGACGACCTCTATCGGCACGTGAACGGCAAGTGGATCGACCGCACCGAGATCCCCTCGGACAAGGCGCGGTACGGCTCGTTCGCAGTGCTGGCCGAGAACGCCGAGGAGGCGGTGCGCGACATCATCACGGGCACCGAGTCGCCCGCACCCGGTGCCGGGGCGACGACGGAGGCCGACAAGGTCGCCGCCCTCTATGCGAGTTTCATGGACGTCGAGCGTGCAGACGCGCAGGGCGCGGAACCGATCGCGGCCGACATCGCCCGCGCGCGCGAGATCGGCACCATCGAGGAACTGCTGACCGTCGTCGCCCAGTTCGAGCGCCAGGGGCTCGGCGGGTTCTACGGCATGTACATCGACAACGATCCGGGAGATCCCGCTCGATACATCGTGTTCGTCATGCAGGGCGGACTCGGGCTCCCCGACGAGTCGTACTACCGCGAGGAGCAGTTCGCCGAGATCCGCGAGCAGTACCGTGCGCACATCGCCCGGATGCTGGGACTGGCGGGTGTCGCCGAGCCGGATCGCCTGGCCGGTCTCGCATTCGACCTCGAGCGCCGCATCGCGGCGACCCACTGGGACAAGGTGGCGAGTCGGGACATTCAGAAGCTCTACAACCTGCGCACGTTCGCGCAGCTGCAGGAGCTGACGCCGAACCTCGACTGGAAGGCGTACCTTCGCGCAATGGGGGCGCCCGAATCCGCGTTCGCGGAGGTCGTCGCCGCGCAGCCCGATGCGATCACCGGCCTCTCCGAGCTGCTGGTCGACGCCGAGCTCGACGCGTGGCGCGCGTGGGTGATCTGGGGGATCGTTCGCTCGTCGGCGGCGCTGCTCTCGCAGGAGATCTCCCGGGCCAACTTCGACTTCTACGGCACGGCGCTCACGGGTGCGCCGCAGCAGCGCGAGCGCTGGCGCCGGGGCGTCTCTTTCGTCGAAGGCGCCATGGGGGAGGCGGTCGGTCGTCTGTATGTCGAGCGCCATTTCGACGAGCGCGCCAAAGCTGCGATGGACGGCCTGGTCGATCACCTCATCGAGGCCTATCGAGACTCCATCGAGCGACTCGCCTGGATGGGTCCCGAAACCCGCTCCCGAGCGCTCGACAAGCTCGACCGCTTCACCCCGAAGATCGGCTACCCGGTCAAGTGGCGCGATTACTCCGCGCTCGACGTCGATGCCGGTGACCTCATCGGCAATTCGCGTCGCGTGTCGGAGGTCGAGTTCGCCAGGGAACTCGGGAAGGTGGGCAAGCCCATCGACCGAGACGAGTGGTTCATGACGCCGCAGACCGTGAACGCCTACTACAACCCGGGCTTCAACGAGATCGTGTTCCCCGCCGCGATTCTGCAGCCGCCGTTCTTCGACGTGAGCTGGGATGACGCGGCGAACTTCGGAGCGATCGGCGCCGTCATCGGCCATGAGATCGGGCACGGCTTCGACGACCAGGGCTCGCGCTACGACGGCGACGGGCGGCTCACCGACTGGTGGACGGAGGACGACCGCGCGGCGTTCGAGCAGCTCACCGGCGCGCTGATCGGGCAGTACAACGAGCTCTCTCCCGAGGGCGCCGACGGGCAGACGGTGAACGGAGAGCTCACGATCGGCGAGAACATCGGCGATCTCTCGGGCCTCGAGATCGCATGGAAGGCCTACCTCAGGTCGCTCGAGGGCGCAGAGCCGCCGCTGATCGACGGCCTGACGGGCGCTCAGCGATTCTTCCTCGCGTGGGCGCAGGCCTGGCAGCAGAAATCGCGCCCCGAGGAGACCGTGCGTCTGCTGACCATCGACCCGCATTCGCCGAACGAGTTCCGCTGCAATCAGATCGTTCGCAATCTCGCGGCGTTCCATGCGGCGTTCGAGACGCAGGAGGGCGACGGGCTGTGGCTCGACCCGGCCGAGCGCGTCTCCATCTGGTAGCCCGGCGTCAGGGAGCGGGCGGCAGCGACGTGATGTCGTAGGCCGCCGTACCGCTGCTGGAGGCGCCGTGCGGCGCGGGCGGTGCGTACCGCTGCTCCGCTGCGGTCGGGACCGCGGGCGCGCCCGCTGCCGGATGCGCCGCCGCGAGGTCGAGTTCGACCGGCAGCGACAGCGGCGCCGGGCCGAACGCCTGGCGCGCCGCCTTGGTGACGCGGCGCGCCAGGAGGTGGTTTCCCGTGCCGCCGACGACCGCGCCGATGCCGAACGGGAGCGCCTTGCCGACCACCGAAGCGCCGCCGATCCCGGCGAGCCGGTGCATGAACGACGTTTTCAGGCGATCGAGCAACGGTCCCATCGCGTACCGCGGAACCGCCGAGGTGAGCATCTTGCCCCAGTACTCGCGGCGCGTTCCGCCGCCTCCGACCGCCTGCATGGTGACCTGACGCACCAGGTCGGCGCCTTCGTTGCCGAGCATGAGTGCGAGCACCAGGGCTCGGGTGCGCTCGCGGTCCGTCATCGTGATGCCGTGCACTTCTGCGACCGAGTGCGCGAACAGCGCCGTCGCCTCGACGAAGCCGAGCGTTTCGGCGCCGGCGAGCCCGAGTGCGATCCCGGTGCCCACCGAAGGAATCACCGCGGCGGCTCCGACACCGGCTCCGCCCGCGGTAACCGTCGCGATGTAGCGCGTTTCGAGCACATGGATGATCTGCTCGGGGGTCGCGTGCGGGTACTTCTTCCGGATCCGTCGGAGGTGGGCGAGCACGGGTGGGCGCTGCACCGCGAGCAGCCCGTCGAGCGAGCGCTCGACGATCGGGCGGGGTTCGCCGGTCGCGCTCGTGCGCGGTTGGGTGATGCGAGCGATCATGCGCTCGCGTCGTGAAGGTCTGGCCATGCGGGAATCGTAGAGCACCGCGCTGCGGAATCAGGGCATGCCCATGCCAGCAGCGAACAGGGCTTGCCAGGGGTCCGTGCGCGTAGGCGGGGATCGGCGCATCAGGAATACCGGCGGACTCCGTGTCGTTCGACTGCAGGAGGGTTCGCGCGCGGAGTTCGAATGCGGGATACTTGCAGATTGTGAATGCGTCGCATTCGTGCAGCTTCGTTTCGCGGCGCGGATCCAAGCGCGAGCGCGAGCGCGTCGAGCGCAGAAGGAGAGTCCCGATGAATGCAGCTTCTCAGCCGGCCGCGGTGCAGACGCCCGAGTCGGCGCACGACGCCTGGCGGGCGGGCCGACACGCGTCGGTGACCGCTCCCACCGGCAACCTGAGTCTGGTCGAAACGCGCTGGTTCGCGGGTGATGTCGATGCGGAGGAAGCGGATCGGCGGGTCGCCGTCGAGCGCGAGGCAGCGCCGGAGGGGGTCGCCGTGACACCGGTCGAGCGGAGGAACATCACGAGCGGCCGCGCAGAGTACGGACTCCGGGTCTGGGACGCGAACGCGCCCGCCATCGGGGCATTCGCCGAGATCGAGACCTTCCCGTTCGACCCGAATTGGATCATCGAGGCCGAGTTCACGCCGGTCTCGGCGGATCGCACCGTGCCCTTCGAGCACATCCGCGACGCCGGCGGCAGCCGCGACCTCGTGGTGCCGGGCGACATCACGTTCGAACGCGACGGGCAGCGCTTCACCCTCGCCGCGTTCGACGACGCTGGGCAGTTGCTGCTCGTCTTCGGCGACCCCACGAACGGGCGCGACGACGCGACGGGAACGTACGGATCGGGCCGCTTCCTGTTCGTGGAGCGCGAGGCCGCGCAGTTCGGTGAAGCCGGTCGTGTGCGCCTCGACTTCAACCGCGCCTTCGTGCCGCCGTGCGGCTTCTCCGCGCAGTACAACTGCCCGATGCCGCCCGCTCAGAACCGACTGCCCTGGCCCGTGCACGCGGGCGAGCGCCTGCCGCGATTCACCGGCGGTTTCGACATCTACACCGTCTGACGGCAGCACGCCCGAGGCCTCACCCATCACGCGAAGGAAGACCATGCCCTCCCTGAAGAACTCAGCGCTCGCCGCGATCGGTGCGCTCGCCGTCACCGCCCTGGCGCTCGCGGGGTGCGCCTCCAACGGCAGCGCCTCGGCGGGCGGCGAGGACGCCACGATCCGCATCGGATCGCTCTACGAACCCGTCAACCTCAGCAATACCGCCGGCGGCGGCCAGGGCGTGACCGAAGCGCTCACCGGCAACGTGTACGAGGCGCTCTACCGCCTCAACGACGACGGCACCACGGAGCCGCTGCTCGCCACCGGCTACGAGGTGAGCGACGACGGTCTGACGTACACCTTCACCCTGCGCGACGACGTGACGTTCCACTCGGGCAAGGCGCTCACCTCGGCCGACGTGAAGTCGAGCGTCGAGCGCGTCATCGCGCCCGAATCGCAGTCGGCGCGGAAGTCGAGCATGGAGGTTATCTCCGACATCGCGACTCCCGACGATCAGACCGTGGTCTTCACGCTGAACCAGCGCTCGATCTCCTTCCCGTACCTGCTCACCTACATCTGGATCGTGAACGCGGAGGCGACCGACCTCGAGAACTCGGAGGACGGCACCGGCCCGTACACGCTCGGCGAATGGAAGCGCGGCAGCACCCTGACGCTCGAGCGCTGGGACGACTACTGGGGCGACGCCGCGAAGAACGCCGAGGTCGTCTACACCTACTTCACGGACGCGACGGCGGAGGACACGGCGCTGCAGAGCGGACGCATCGACCTCATCACGAGCGTGCAGAATCCGGATTCGCTGCCGCAGTTCGAAGACTCGGGCCAGTTCACCATCACCGATGGGCAGTCGACGACGAAGGAACTGCTCGCGTTCAACGACCGGGTCGCGCCGTTCGACGACGCGAAGGTGCGCCAGGCCGTGTACTCGGCGATCGACCGAGAGAAGCTGCTGAACGCGATTTGGGGCGACTACGGCACCGTGATCGGTTCGATGGTGCCGCCGACGGACCCGTGGTACGAAGACCTGAACGACCTCAACCCGTACGATCCCGAGCGCACGAAGACGCTGCTCGAGGAGGCCGGGGTCGGCGACGGGTTCGAGTTCACCCTCGACACTCCGAGTTACGACCCGCATCCGGCCGTCGCCGAGTTCGTGCAGTCGGAGCTCAAGAAGGTGGGCGTGACCGTCAACATCAATACGATCAGCGCCGACGAGTGGTACACGAAGGTGTTCCAGGAGCACGACTTCGAGGCGACGCTGCAGGAGCACGTCAATGATCGCGATGTCGTCTGGTACGGCAATCCCGACTTCTACTGGGGATACGACAACGCCGAGGTCGCCCAGTGGATCGCGGAGGCCGAGCAGGCCGAGACCGAGGAGGAGCAGACCGAACTGCTCAAGCAGGCGAACCGTCAGATCGCAGGCGACGCCGCGAGCGCGTGGTTGTACCTCTATCCGCAGATCGTCGTCGCCGCCGACACGGTGACCGGCTACCCGGTGAACGGTCTGAACTCGCAGTTCTTCGCCTATAACATCGTCAAGGAGTAGTGCTGTCGGCGCCGGGATCCGTCTCGGCGCCGACACGCATGAATGTTCGACGCCGCGCAGTGCGAATGCGCGTGCGCACACCGCAGGGGAGGGGCGATGCTCGGGTACGTGATCCGGCGCGGCCTGCTGCTCATCGGGTCGTTCGCCATCGCAATGGTGCTCATCTTCGTGCTGCTCCGCCTGCTTCCGGGCGACCCCGCGAACGCGCTGCTCTCGGTGAACGCGACGCCGGAGCAGATCGCAGCGGCACGCGCCCAGGTGGGGTCCGATCAGCCGATCCTGGTCCAGTTCGGCGACTGGGTGGCGCAGATGCTCCGATTCGATCTCGGCGAGTCGCTCATCACGGGTGCTTCTGTGGGCGATGAGATCTCCGCTCGGTTGATCGTCACCCTTCCGCTCACGGTGTTCGCCTTCCTCCTGGCCGTCGTGGGTTCGCTCCTCGGCGGCGTCACTGCGGCGGTGCGGGCGGATCGCTGGTACGGCGTCGTGCTCTCGGGTGTGGCGCAGCTCGGCATCGCGGTGCCCGTGTTCTGGGTCGGCATCATCCTCGTCTGGGTCTTCGGCCTGCTGCTGGGGTGGTTCCCGACCGGCGGATTCCCGATCGACGACTGGGGTGATCCAGCGGGCGCGATCTCGTCGCTCGCGCTCCCCGCCATCGCCATCGCCTGCGTGATGGGAGCGTCCCTGACCCGCTATGTGCGTTCGGCGACGCTCGACGTGCTCGGCAGCGACTATCTGCGCACGGCGCGCGCCCACGGATCGGGCTTCGCGGAGGCGCTCTGGCGGCACGGTCTGCGCAACGGCTCGGTGCCGGTCATCTCGGTGCTCGGGATCGAACTGGCCTCGACGCTGCTCGGCGCCGTGGTCGTGGAGAGCGTGTTCGCGCTTCCCGGTCTCGGCAGCTACCTGGTCGACGGCATCGCGCGGCACGATTTCACCGCCATTCAGGGTGTGCTCGTGGTGACCACTCTGCTGGTGCTGCTCGTCGGGTTCGCCGCTGATGTGGCGCAGCGCATCGTCGACCCGCGTCTCCGCCGCACCGTGGGGGTGGCGGCATGAGCGCGCGGCGCAGTGCGACGCTCGTCGCGGGCCTCGTGCTCGTCGGCATCGTGGTGCTCATGGCGCTGGTGTCACTGGTCTGGCTGCCCTACTCGCTCGACGACACGACCGGCGGCCGGCTCTCGGCTCCGAGTGCCGAGCACCTGCTCGGAACCGACAAGCTCGGCCGAGACCTGCTGAGCCAGCTGATGGTCGGCGCGCGCATCGCGCTGATGGTGGGTGCGGGGTCCGTCGCGATCGCCGCCGTGCTCGGCATCGCCATCGGTTTGATCGCAGCGCTCGCGGCTCCCTGGTTCGACGATGCGATCTCGGCGTTCATCGATGTCGCGATCGCGTTCCCCGTCCTGCTCACCGCGATGCTGATCGTGGCACTGCAGCCGCCGTCCCTCGGCTCCGCGATCCTCGCGATCGGTCTCGCCATGTCGGCGATCGTCGCGCGCGTCTCGCGGATCCTCGCCAAGCGCGCGGTCGGATCGCAGTACGTGATCGCGGCGCGCACGAGCGGCACGCGCACGCTCGGCATCATTCGACGCCACCTGCTGCCGAACATGGCGCCGACGCTCGCGGTGACCCTCGCGCTCCAGTTCGGTGCCGCGGTGCTCGCGGAGGCGAGCCTCTCGTATCTCGGTCTCGGGGCGCCGCCGCCCAACGCCTCGTGGGGGCGTCTGCTCCAAGAAGCACAGGGCACGGTGCTCACGGCGCCCATCGGCGCCATCGCTCCCGGCATCGCGCTGGTCGTGCTGGTGCTCGGGGTGAACTTCGTCGCCGACGGTCTGCGCGATGCGGTCGACCCGACTCGACGGGGGAGGCGCTCATGACCGAACCGCTGCTGAGCATGAACGCACTCTCCGTGCGTTCGGGGGAGACCGTGCTCGTGAACGCCACCGATCTCGAAGTCGCGGCGGGTGAGCGCGTCGGCCTGATCGGCGAGTCCGGATCGGGCAAATCGCTGACCTCCCTGGCCGTCACCGGCCTCCTTCCCGAGAGCCTTCGCGCATCGGGATCGGTGCGACTCGCCGGCGTCGAGACGGTGGGTGCCGATGAGCAGGTGCTGCGCCCGCTCCGCGGCCCGGTGGCCGGAGTCGTCTTCCAGGAGCCGCTCACCGCCCTCGATCCGCTCATGCGCGTGGGCCGGCAGATCGCGGAGCCGATCCGCCGTCACCTCGGGCTCCGCGGAAGCGTGCTCGATCGCGCCGTCTCGGATGCGCTCGCCGAGGTGCGACTCGACGAGCAGCGCTTCGCCCGCGCCTACCCGCACGAGCTCTCCGGTGGCCAGCGCCAGCGGGTCGCGATCGCGATCGCGCTTGCGGCTCGCCCGCGGCTCCTCATCGCCGACGAGCCGACGACCGCGCTCGACGTCACCGTGCAATCCGAGGTGCTCGATCTGCTCGACCGGCTCGTCGCCGAGCGCGACATGGGCCTGCTCTTCGTGAGCCACGACCTCGCCGTCGTGGCGCGCATGACCGACCGGGTGCTCGTACTGCAGCACGGCGCCGTCGTGGAGGAGGGTGCGGTGCGGGAGATGCTCCGAGCGCCGCAGCACCCGTACACGGCTCAGCTCGTCGCGCACGCGCGGGTGCTCGACGCGGCACTCGACGGGGCAAGCGGACCGGAGGGCGCGCGATGACGGTACTCGAGGCCAGGGGCGTCGACTTCTCCTACGGCAAGCGACGGATCCTCACCGGCATCGACCTCGCGGTGGAGGCCGGCGGTTCGGTCGGCATCGTCGGGGAGTCGGGGGCCGGGAAGTCGACGCTGCTCTCGCTGCTGCTCGGCCTCGCGGCACCGGGGCGCGGTGAGATCCGCTTCGACGGCGCCCCGCTGGTGCTGCGCGATCGTGCGCTCATGCGACGGTTCCGGAGCAGTGTGCAGGCCGTATTCCAAGACCCGTACTCCTCGCTCGACCCGCGGCAGCGCATCGACCGCATCGTGGCCGAGCCGCTCGAATCGCTGGGCCTCGCCCGGGGCGCGGAGGCGCTCGAGCGCGTGCGAGCGGCGCTGGAGTCGGTCGGACTGCCGGCCGATGTCTCCCGCCGATACCCGCACGAGTTCTCCGGCGGTCAGCGCCAGCGGATCGCCATCGCCCGCGCGACGGTCGTGCGCCCGCGGGTGCTCGTCGCGGACGAGCCGGTGAGCGCGCTCGATGTCAGTACACGCACCCAGGTGATCGAACTGATCAACCAGCTGCGCGCCGACCACGACCTGTCGTTCATCATGGTCTCGCACGATCTCGGCGCGGTGGCTGCGACGTGCGACCGCACCGTGGTGCTCGAGGGCGGGCGCGTGGTCGAGACGGGTTCGACGGGCGGCCTGCTCGCGGCGCCGCGGGAGGCGTATACGCAGCGCCTGATCTCGGCGATCCCCCGCCTTCCGTCCGCCTGACGCCGCCGCCCCGCTCTGTCCTGCTCCGCCGTGCCCCTTCCCCTCCCTTCTCCGGAGCGGGGTCACTTCTGGTGCGTGTCGCGCACCCGACACGCACCGAAAGTGACCCCGCTCGCAGGTTTGGGCGGGGAGGCGACGGCGCGGCGGGAGGGCGAGCTCAGGCCGCCGCGGCGTGCTCCGCGCACGGGGCGCCCGCGTGCTCGTCGCACACCACGAAGCGGTGCTTGCACGAGGGGTCGACGCAGTTCGTCACGCGATTCGAGGGGGCGCCGCACACGCGGCACGAGCCGATGACGGCGGCGCCCGGCGCGAAGTCGAGCGCCTCGCGGCCGTCGAACACGGCGAGCGACCCCTCCCAGAGCCCGTCATTGCCGAACGCCTCACCGTACTTCACGATGCCGCCGTCGACCTGGTACACCTCGCCGAACCCGCGATCCCGCATGGCCGCCGAGAGGATCTCGCAGCGAATGCCGCCGGTGCAGTAGGTGACCACCGGCCGGCCCTTGAGCTCGTCGAAGTCGCCCGCGTCGATCTGCGCGATGAAGTCGTGCGTCGTGCGGGTGTCGGGCACAACAGCACCCCTGAAGCGACCGATCTCGGCCTCCCACGCATTGCGCCCGTCGAAGAAGACCACCTCGTCGCCGCGCTCGGCCACGAGGTCGTTCACCTCCTGGGGTGAGAGGTGAACGCCTCCGCCCACCACCCCGTCGCTGTCGACTCGAGTCTCGTTCGGAATGCCGAACGCGACCAGCTCATCGCGCACCTTCACGCTGAGGCGCGGGAAATCGGTGATGCGCTGCCACCGCGCCCCTCGCTCGACGCCGTGCAGCCGCTCCTCGGGCGCGTCGACGAGCGCAGTGCCCTCGCTCCACTTGGGTTCGAGCGCCGCGAACGGCGGGTACTCGCGCGTGCGCCGCAGGTACTGCTTGCACGCGTCGAGCTCGCCGCCGACCGTGCCGTTGATGCCGTGCGGCGAGACGATGATGCGTCCGCGCAGACCCAGTGACTCGCAGAGCTCCCGCTGCCACAGGCGAACCGCCTCGGGGTCGGCCACGGGCGCGAAGACGTAGTACAGCAGAATCTTGGGCTCGCTCACCCGACAATGCTACGCGCCGAATGCGCTCGCAGAGGCCCGCTGCGATCGCTTGACGTTGACGCAGCGTCAACCCTTACCGTGGCACGTGAACACGGAGGGCACCACGATGAACACGACCGAACCAGTGCTGCACAGCGTGCAGGCGGTGGCGCGCGCCGCGGGCACGACGTCCCGCACGCTGCGGCACTACGACCGCGTGGGCCTGCTGCCGCCGACGCTCGTCGGCGCGAACGGATACCGCTACTATGACGACCGCGCACTGCTGCGGTTGCAGCGCATTCTCCTGCTGCGGGAGCTCGGCCTGGGGCTCGACGCGATCGCTCGGGTGCTGGCGGCGCAGGACGCGCACGGCGGTGCCGAAGCCGATCCGGATCGCGATGCGCCGAGCGACGAAGCCGAGATCCTGCAGACGCACCTCGCGATCCTGCACGGGGAGCGCGAACGCCTTGCTCGGCAGATCGCCGCCGTGGAGCGCACGATCGCGGCTCTGCAGGACACGACCGAGACATCTACGACGAGAGGAGCACTGATGTCGGAGAACATTTTCGACGGATTCGATCATGCGAGGCACCGCGAGGAGGTGGAGAAGCGCTGGGGCGCACGCGCGTACGCGGAGAGCGACCGATGGTGGAACGGGCTCGACGCCGGCTCGCGCACGGCATGGCAGAAGCGCACTGCGGAGCTGGGGGCGGCGTGGGCAGCCGCCGCCGAGCGCGGCTGCGATCCGGCGGGCGCTGAAGCGCAGGGGCTCGCAGCGCGTCACGTCGACTGGTTGCGCGATGTTCCCGGCACACCCGCGGCGGACCCGGATGGAGACATTGCGGGCTACGTCCGCGGCCTCGGCGAGCTGTACGTCGCCGACCAGCGATTCGCCGCGAACTACGGCGGGCAGGCGGGCGCCGAGTTCGTGCGGGAGGCGCTCCGAGTCCATGCCGATACCGCACTGGCCGAGGGCGCGGAGGCGACGGACTAGGCGTCGGTGCTCGCGTCAGCACCCTCCTCCTTGAGCAGAGCCGCCGCCGAGGCGTACGCGTCGTGCTCATCGCGCACGGGGAGATCGAAGACGCGCGTGGGGCCCGTTCCCGCTTCGTCGCGAGGCCATCCGGGAGCGCCGTCGCGCGCGAACCTCACGAGCGCTCCGTGCACGGCATCCGCGAGCTCCTGCGGCGGCGCCCCACCCGATACCCGCTCGACGCCCGGAGCGTCGAGGCGGTCGAAGACGAACGGGACGTCGCTGCAGTGGCCCGCGAAGTGCGGAGCCCCGGCCTGCGACTCGGGGGCGTGCCAGGAGAACCGGGACGTCCAGGTGTCTCCCGCTCGTTCGGACGCGGCGCGCGCACGAGTGATGCGCGGCACCCACGAGCGGAACACGGCGTCCGTCGCGTACCGCCCGACGAGCGCGACGCTGCTCGCCGTGCCGCGAATCTCCGGGGTCGCCAACCAGTGATCGACCTCGGGAGCGGAGGCTCCGAGAGCGCGCAGCACGGCGCGACGCGGAGCACGGTCGAGGATCGGCCGAGGCGTGAACATGCCCATGAGCTCGTCGTCTGCAGTGCTCATCACCAGCGGCACGTGCGCGTTGACGCCGCGGGACGCGCCCTGCAGCGTCTCGGACGGAACCACATCCCCATCAGTCAACGGGCCGATCATCAGCCCGTCGCGCAGCATCCCGTGCACGTCACGGAGCAGACGCGGAGCGGCGGGCGCGGTGATCCTGCGCTGCAGCTCGAGGATCCGCGCCTCCGACAGCGCGGAAATGCCGGTGATTTCGGGTGACACTCCGGCGATCCGGGCGAGATGCCGGGTTCGCGCTGCGGCGGGCTCGATCGAGGGCGCGGCGACCGCTGCGGACATCGCGTAGCCGGCTCTGAACAGCCCGCGCGCGGCCGGAACGCCGAGCAGCGTGAGCACCGCGCCGCCCCCGGCGGATTGGCCGGCGACCGTGACGCGATCCGGATCGCCCCCGAACGCGGAGATGTTCTGCTGCACCCACTCCAGGGCGCTCACCCAATCGAGCACTCCTCGATTCGCAGGGGCGCCGTCGATCCAACCGAAGCCGGTGAAGCCGAGGCGATACGAGATGGTGACGAGCACGAGGCCGTCCCGGGCGAACGCGCGTCCGTCGTACCAGGGGCTCGCCGGCGAGCCCGAGATGAACCCGCCGCCGTGGATCCAGACGACGACGGGCAGCCGAGCCGACGTACCGGGATCGGGCGTCCACACGTTCACGTTCAGGGTGTCGTCCCCGGGCACCGAATGCTCGGGGATCAGGGTGATGCCCGTATCGCCGCGCTGAGGCGTGGGGCCGAAGGCCGTCGCCTCGCGAACGCCCTCCCACGTCTCGACGCGCTTCGGAGCAGCGAACCTCAGGGCGCCGATCGGCGCCGCAGCGTAGGGAATGCCGCGGAACACGGCGGCACGGCGACTCTCCGCAGCATCGGGATCGAGCGGCTCCCACGAGCCGCGAACCGCGCCCGCGGCCGTTCGCACGACGGCGCGCGGCGCCCCGCTGCGGTCGAAGCCGGTGGACACGGGACGAGTCAGGCCCGCGCCCGGGCTTCCGCCTGCGCGAGCACGTGATCCTGGGCCATCTGGGCCTCATCGATGCGCTGCTGCTGTTCGGGCGTGCGAACCAGCGGCGGGATCACCTCGTGCTGGTCGTTGACGATCACCACGTCGTGGTCGACGTGGTTCACCATCGCATGCACGGCATCGATGAAGTCGCGACGGCGAATCGCATCGAGCACGCGCGCGTGGTCGCGCTCCATCTCCGCGCCGGTCGCCACGTTCGCGAGACGACCGCGGTGCTCGGGCGTGCGCAGACGATCGTTGATCCCGGCGTACAACGCCGCGAGCAAGCGGTTCTTCGCCGCGTCGAACACGAGCCGATGAAACCGGCTGTCGAAGGCCGTATCGGCGTCGCCCGCGAATCCGAGCACGGGGCAGCGCGTGCAGCCGACCTCTTCGATCGCGGCCTGCTCGAGCGCCGCGATGTCTTCATCGGTGCGGTGCAGGGCGGCCTGCTGCGCCGCTTCGATCTCGAGAGCGCGGCGGTAGCTGAGGATCTCCTCGAGGGTGAAATCTGTGAGGAACTCGTTGAGCAGCGTGCTCGTCGGAGCGGCGGACCGCACGAAGGTGCCGCGACCCGGCAGCGTCTCGAGCATGCCGATGCTGGCGAGCGAGCGCACGGCCTCGCGAACCGTGGAACGACCCACCCCGGTCTGCTCGGCGAGCTCCGGTTCGATGGGAATGCGGCCGCCGACGGGCCATTCCCCGGTCGTGATCTTGCGACGCAGGTAGGCGAGCGTCGCGCGTGCTCGATCTGACCCTGTGGTCGTTGCCATGATCACTCCGATTCGTCGGGCGCTGTTCGTCGGGAGCAGAGTGCGCCGATGCCGAGAACCAGTATATCGAGCGGGTTCGCGGGTATCCGAGGAGGAAGGCGGCTTCGCGACGACTGTTGGAGCGGCGGCCCGCCGACCGTAGTCTGGAGGTCAGAACACGAGGGGGTGCCATGACGAACAGGAATCCGAGTCGCGGCGACATCGATCCGTACGCGCGCATGCGACAGGTGCCGGCGTTCGCACTGCGCAGCAGCGATATCCAGGATGGCGAGCCGCTCCCCGCGGAGCAGTTCTCCGCGGCGGCCGGCGGGTCGAACCGCTCGCCGCAGCTGAGCTGGGAGGGCTTCCCGGAGGGCACGAAGAGCTTCGCGGTCACCTGCTTCGACCCCGACGCTCCCACGGGATCGGGGTTCTGGCACTGGGCCGTCGCAAACCTCCCCGCCGGTACGCGCGAGCTCCCCGCGGGTGCCGGTGCGCTCGCGGGCACGCCGGGAAGCGAGCTGCTGCCCGACGGGGCGCTCACCCTGCCGAACGAGCGGCGCGAGCCGGCGTTCACCGGCGCTGCGCCGCCGAGCGGCACGGGAGTGCACCACTACTGGTTCGTCGTGCACGCGCTCGACGTCGAACACGTCGATGTCGATCCGGACGCGACGCCGGCGGTACTCGCGTTCACGATGCGGGACGCTGTGCTGGCGCGGGCGATCATCGTCGCCACGGGTGAGTTCGGACAAGTGGACTGACCGACCGATCGGTCAGGAATTACAACGCCTCGGTCACGAAGCCGGCTCCGAGTTGCTCCCGCGGGGGGATGGCGGTCTACGATGCTTGAAGCGGCGGGGCCTCCCGCCGACCCGCTCAGTTCGCCGTAGCACTGACCCGGCGACTCCCCTGCAAAGGATCCGATACCCATGCGACAGACCTCGTTCCGCCGCCGCGCCTTCGCCATCGCCGGCGTCACCGCAGCGGCCGCACTCACGCTCAGCGCCTGCTCCTCATCCGACTCGTCGGGGGAGGGCGGCTCGACCGAGACCTACAACATCGGGATCAGCCAGTTCGTGCAGCACCCCGCGCTCGACTCGGCGACCGAGGGCTTCAAGCAGGCCTTCATCGATGCGGGCTACGTCGAGGGCGAGACGGTCAACTTCGATGAGCAGAACGCGAACGCGGAGCAGGCGACCGCCGTCACCATCGCGCAGGGCTTCGCGACGTCGGACAACGATCTGGTGCTGGCCGTGGCTACGCCGGCCGCGCAGGCCGCGGCGCAGGCGATCACGGACAAGCCGATCCTCTTCACAGCGGTGACCGACGCCGTCTCGGCGGAGCTCGTCGATTCGAACGAGACTCCCGGAGGCAACGTCACGGGAACGAGCGACCTCGCGCCGCTCGACGAGCAGCTGAAGATGCTGCAGGAGATCGTGCCCGACGCGAAGAAGGTCGGCATCGTCTACGCGTCGGGCGAGGTGAACTCCGAAGTGCAGGTCGAGGCCGCCGAGGAGGCTGCCGGCGAGCTCGACCTCGAGATCGTCACGAAGACCGTCACCACCGCGAACGACATCGCGCAGGCGACCGAGGCGCTCGGCGACGTCGACGCGATCTACGTGCCGACCGACAACCTCGTCGTCTCGGGCATCGCGTCGCTCGTGCAGGTCGCGGAGGAGAAGCAGATTCCGGTCATCGGCGCCGAGGCCGGAACCGTCGAGGGCGGTGCCGTCGCGACGCTCGGAATCGACTACGTCGACCTGGGTCACCAGACCGGCGAGATGGCCATCAAGATCCTGGAAGACGGCGCCGACCCGGCCGAGCTGCCCGTCGAGACCTCGAAGAGCTTCACCTACGTGGTCAACCCCGGCGCCGCAGAGCGCATGGGGGTCGAGATTCCGAAGGATATTCTCGATCAGGCGGAAACCGTCGAGTAAACGGGCCCCTTGCCCACGCGGTTTCGCGACTACATGACACGAACAGGATGACCATCGCATGATCGGCGCGCTTGAACTCGGCCTCATCTACGGAGTGATGGCTCTGGGCGTCTACCTGACGTTCCGAGTGCTCAACTTCCCGGATCTCACGGTCGACGGCAGCTTTACCACCGGTGCGGCGGTCGCAGCCGCGTTGATCACGAATGGGCACAACCCCGTCCTCGCCACCCTCGCGGGCGGCGGGGCGGGGATCGTGGCAGGCATCATCACCGGCCTGCTCCACACGAAGGGCCGCATCGACGGGCTCCTCTCCGGGATCCTGACGATGATCGCCCTGTGGTCGATCAATCTGCGGATCATGGGCACGGCGAAAGAGGGCACCGCAGTCGCGGCCAACCTCCCCCTGCTGCGAGCCGATACGGTCTTCACGCCGCTGCGCGACGGCGACCTTCTCGGCACCTGGGGCGGCGTCGCAATCATTCTCGTCGCCGTGCTGGCGCTCAAGTTCATCGTCGACTGGTTCCTCTCCACGAACCTGGGCCTCGCCATTCAGGCGACGGGCGACAACGGTCCGATGATCCGCAGCTTCGGCGTGAACACCGACCGCACGACCATCCTCACCCTCGCGATCTCGAACGGATTCGTCGGTCTGTGCGGAGCGCTCGTGGCTCAGTACCAGGGATTCGCCGACATCAGCATGGGTGTCGGGCTGATCCTCGTCGGCCTGGCGTCCGTGATTCTCGGCCAGGCCATCTTCGGTCAGCGCTTCATCTGGCTCGCGAGTCTCGCCGTGGTGCTCGGCGCGGTGATCTACCGACTCATCATCTTCTTCGCGCTGCGCGCCGGGCTCGATCCGAACGACATGAAGCTCATCACTGCGGTGCTCGTCATCGCGGCGCTGCTGCTCCCGAGGTGGGGGTTCCTGCGGAGGATTCCGATGCTTCGCCGGAAAGACGGCCGCGTGGTGCTCGAAGACGTGACGGCACCGGCCTCGGCAGACACGCCCGCCGCAGGAGCCGCGGGCGCCGACGGGTCGGGCGCTCGCGCTGGTGCGGCCGCCGCCTCGCCGACCTCCGCATCATCGCCGGAACCCGACACCCTCGCCGGAAGGTAGCCGCATGCTCACCATCGATCGCATCGAGAAGACCTTCTTCCCCGGCACCGTCAACGAACGATGCGCCCTCGGGGGCCTCAGCCTGCGCCTCGAAGAGGGAGACTTCGTCACCGTCATCGGCTCCAACGGCGCGGGCAAATCGACGCTGCTCAACGCCATCTCCGGTCGGTACACCGTCGATTCCGGCAGCATCGAGATCGACGGCCAGCGCGTCAACAAGCTGCGGGAGTACCAGCGTGCGAAGTACATCGGTCGAGTATTCCAGGATCCGATGGCGGGCACGGCTCCCGACCTCACCATCGAGCAGAACCTCGCGCTCGCCGAGCGCCGGGGGAGGAGCCGCGGACTCGGGCTCGCGCTCAGCCGCACCCTGCGAGATCGTTTCCGCGAAGAGCTCACCTCCCTCGAGCTCGGCCTCGAGCACCGGCTCACGGCCAAGGTCGGCCTGCTCTCCGGAGGTCAGCGTCAGGCGCTGTCGCTGCTCATGGCCGGATTCACCCGCCCTCGCATCCTGCTGCTCGACGAGCACACGGCTGCACTCGACCCGCAGCGCGCCGCGCTCGTCACCGAGCTCACCGACCGCATCGTGGCGCAGGGGTCGCTCACCACGCTGATGGTCACGCACAACATGGAGCAGGCGCTGCGCCTCGGCAACCGTCTCATCATGATGCACGAGGGCGACATCGTGTTCGAAGCGTCCGCCGAGGAGAAGCGACAGCTCACGGTGCCGCGCCTCCTCGAGGAGTTCGCGAAGATCAAGGGCGCGCAGCTCGACGATCGGGCTCTGCTCGCCTAGAGGCCGCCGTTGTACGGCGCGCGCTCACCCCAAACGCTCGAGACCCTCTTACAGTGGGGTCATGGCAGCTGAACCCATCGCCCCGGCGTCGGTGTGGGGCGCCGTGTCCGAGCGCGCCGAGGGGCTCGTGCGCGGGTGGATCCGGGCACTCGGTGATCGCGCGCCCGACGATGCGGTGGAGCCGCGCGGCTCCGCGCACCTGCTCGAAGGGCTGCGCCGCGACCCCGAGAGCTTCGAGTTCACTCGACGGCTGCTCGAACTCGTGGCCGGAACGGAGGACGCCTTCGCCTCGGCGCTCGGTCTGCACGCCGTTTCGCAGGACGTGCCCGACTCGCTGCCGGCTCGTGATCGCTTCGCGGTGCGCGCGGGCGGGGCGACTTCGCTCGGCCTCCCCTGGGCCGTGATGCCGGTCGCCAGGCGGTGGTTGCGGGATCGCGTGTCCGGACTCGTGCTCGCTACCCGACTGCCGGGTTCCTCGAGCAGCGCCCCCGCTTCCGGTTGGCTCGGGTCGACCGCCGGCTCCGCCCTCGCCGATGCGCATCGGCGCTATACCGACCTGGGGGTGAAGCCGGTCACCCGGCCGCTCGGCAACGGAGTGCATGGCCCAGCCGGTGCGGTGCGGGAAGTGGAGCGACTCGTCGCGCTGGCGGCTCACCCGACGGTGACCCATCTCGTGGTCGACCTGCAGCGCATCGCCCCGGGCGGCACGGACTGGACGTTCGACGACGACGTCGAGCGCGCAGCGGCCGCACTCGAGCCGCTGCTGCGCGCTTCGGTTCAGCACGGAACCACGATTCATCTCTCCGCCCGCGACGTGAGATGGGCGCGGATGCTTCCCGAGGTCGCAGTGCGGGCACTCGTCGATCCCGCGCTCGACCGGGCGCGGATCAGCGTCCAGCTGCTCGCGGAACTGCCCGAGTCGCGCGAGTTCTACGGCCGGTTGAGTCGGTGGGCGCAGCGACGGGTCGCGGAAGGCGGCGCACCGGCCGAGGTCGTCATCGGAGTGGGCGGGGCAGCGGGCATCGAGCGGATCGCCTCGATCGAATCTGGGCTCCCGGTGCCGGTGCTCGAAGACCGTACGGATGTGCTCGCGCAGCTTCTCCGGCTCGTGGAGCTCGCCCTGCACCCGGCGCGCGCGGCGGTGCTGCGGCCGGTACTCGCCACCGAGGACGTGTTCGTGCTCTCCTCAGCGGTCGCGCTGGCCGAGGAGATCGGTTCGCTCGAATTGAGCGCGGTGCAACTCCGCAGCGGCATCGCTCCTGGCCTCGCGGCAGTGCTTCGAGAGACGATCACCGACGTACGTGTCTCAGTTCCCGTCGTCTCGCCGAAGGAGTTCGGCGGTGCCGTCGATCTTCTGGTCGGGATCGCGGCCGAGGCCGCCGATCCTGATTCCGGGATATCGCGGCTCGAAACGCTCATCGCCCGCAGCGAAGCACCGGATGACGGAGCCGTGCACGATCAGGCGAATGCGCTGACCCACGCATTCGCGGAGTTCGGAGCGGCGCTCGCGCGTGCCGGTGAACCGGCGCCGAGCTCGCATCGAACTCAGAACCGTGCGCGGGAATGGGATCCCTCCGAGCGCGACAGCGCGCTCTTCTACCGGGCTCCCGACGAGCCGGCGCGATTCGAGACCGGCGGTCTCACTGCGGCGGTGCTCGGGCTGACGAGGGGATCGACCGGGGAGTTCACCCTCGAAGCCGTCGCACCGCCGCGCGCGATCCCCGCGGTCTCCGAGTCGGGCTTCGCGAACGAACCGGGCACCGATGCGACAGTTGCGGCGAACCGCGAGTGGGCCCGCGAACTGTTCAAGGAAGCCCGTGCCGAAGCGGGACATCATGACGCGGCGAACGACACCATCGCGCTCTCCCCAGCGGATCTGGATCCCGAGCACGTCGCCGACGAGGCCAGGTCGCGCGCCGAAGCGTGGTCGGCGCAGCCGTTCCGCACGCGAGCCTCACGGTTGCGCCGGTCCGCGCTCGCGCTCGTCGCTGCGCGCGACCGGCTCATACAGCTGCTCGCCACTGAAACGGGCGCTCCCATAGCCGAGCTCGATGCCGAGGTGGACGACCTCGTCGATGCGGCGCGCTACAGCGGGCAGCTGGCCGAAGCCCTTGGTGCGGTGAGGGGCGCGACGTTCGTTCCCGAGCCACTGGTCCTCGTTGCAGCCGATGCGCCGACACCGCTCGCCGTGCAGGCAGAAGCCGTCTTCGCGGCGCTCGCCGCCGGGAGCGGGGTGCTCTGGATCGTTCCGCAACGTCTCCACGCATCGGCCGCCGCCGTGGTGGAGGAGTGCGAGGTCGGTGGGCTCACCCCCGGAGTCGTGCGGCTCGAAGCGGCCGTCGTCGGTCGCACCGTCGCCGAGCTCGCCGCGCATCGCAGTGTGGATCGCGCGATCGTGATCGGATCGCGCGACGACGCGATCGAACTCGCGCGCCGTCGCCCCGATCTTCGCGTCGAGGGGCGCTTTCGCGCCCGCGGCTTCGTGCTCGTCACGCCCTCCGCAGATCTCGACCGCGCGATCGCCGATGTGGCCGCTTCGGCGTTCGGCCGCTCCGGCGGTGACCTGCGTGCGGCCCGGGGCGTGATCCTGCTCGGAAGCGTGGCCCGTTCCCGGCGTTTTCGAGAGGGTCTCGCGGATGCGGTGCGCGCGCTCCGCGCGGGCGACAGCGCTCGTGCAGATGATGCCGACGTGCTGGCCCTGAACGTCGGACCCCTGCATCGCGCTCCCGATGCATCGGAGCGACGTGCCCTGACTGAACTGGCACGAGGCGAGGAGTGGGTGGTGCGACCCGAGGCACTCGACTCGGAGGAGCGCGTCTGGAGTCCCGGTGTTCGCGCCGGGGTCTCAGCTCGGTCGACGTTCTGGGATGATGCGCGGACGGTTCCGGTGATCGGCATCACGACCGTGCATTCGCTCCGCGAAGCGTTGACGCTGCAGAACGGGGCGAACACCGGCGCAGTGGCGGCGATCCACTCGAACGATGGCGACGAGATCGCCGCCTGGCTCGACGGCATCGAGGCCGCTGCGGTGTCGGTCAACCGGGCGACGACGCGCACCCGGGTCGAACGTCAGCCCGGTGGCGGGTGGAACGATGCGGGCATGGGACTCTCCGGACTCGCCGGAGGCCCCAACCGTCTCATCGCGCTCGGTTCCTGGCGGCTCCGCGAGGGGAGTCGGAGCGAGACCCTCCATCTGCGCGGGCTCGAACCGGAGGTGCGCATGCTCATCGAAGCACTGCAACCGGTGCTGCAGTACCAGGCGTTCGACGAGCTCAGGCGCGCTGCACTCGCCGATGCGTTCACCTGG
This sequence comes from Leucobacter sp. USCH14, assembly GCF_037619215.1. Taxonomy (NCBI): domain Bacteria; kingdom Bacillati; phylum Actinomycetota; class Actinomycetes; order Micrococcales; family Microbacteriaceae; genus Leucobacter; species Leucobacter sp. USCH14. Next base: position 1,641 of record NZ_JAQPZP010000002.1, on the reverse strand, counting down.
CGCACGTCGTTCGGCGTCGATCGCGACGCCATCGGGCTCGGCGTCGAGCGCAACGTTGTCAGGCACCGCCCCGTGGCGACGCACGTACGCCTCGCCGAGGGCGGGGCGGTCGTGTCGTTGGCGCGCGTGATCGCGGCCGCACTCCTCACTCGCACGCCAGTCACGATTTCGACCGGCGAAGTGCTCCCGACCGAATTCACCGGGTTCCTGGAGCGCAGCGACATCGAGGTGTCACTCGAGCAAGACGACGCCTGGCTCGAGCGGCTGGCGGTGTCGGGCCCGGTCGCGGCCGACGGCACACGAGCGATGCGGGTGAGGCTCATCGACGGCGATCGGGTGCGCGCCGCCGAGTGGCTGGGCCATCAGGATCGCGTCGCCATCTGGTCGGAGCCCGTGACGATGGCCGGCCCCGTCGAACTGCTCTCCCTCGTGCGAGAGCAGGCGATCTCTGCACGAGCGCATCGGCACGGACTCGCCATCACGGTGCCCGGGCTCGATGACGCGATCGACCCCTGAGGAGCTATCCGAGTCGCATCGGCGTGTGCGGAATGCCGTCCTCGAGATACTCGGCGCCGCTGGGGGTGAAACCGAATCGCGCATACCAGTCGACGAGATGGGATTGCGCGTGCAGGGCGATCGGATGCCCGGCGCACTGCTCGATGGCGGCTTCCAGAAGCACTGCCGCGACGCCGCGCCCGCGCCACATCGGCGCGGTGACGACACGACCGATGCTGCGCCCCCGCGGGTCTCCAGCCTCCTCCTGGAGTATGCGCACCGTCGCCGCGATCATTCCGCTGGAATCCTCCGCCCAGATCTGCATCGATCCCGCTTCGAGATCACGCCCATCGAGATCGAGGTACACGCAGTTCTGCTCCACGACGAAGACCGCTTGGCGCAGCGCGGCCAGCTGATACAGCGTCGAAGCGGGCATGTCGGAGACGTGTGACGAGCGCAGCACCAGCCCGTCGGGGAGATCAGTCATGCACCGATACTGTCACGACGGCGCCGCATGACCGAGCGCTGGGCGCTGCGCATCCGATTTCCGTTCGAGCAGCCGAGCCGCTAGGGTTGGTTCCTGGTCGCGTTCACGTGATCGACGGCGGGTTACCCGAGCGGCCAAAGGGGGCTGACTGTAAATCAGCTGGCACTGCCTACGGGGGTTCGAATCCCTCACCCGCCACCAGAGACAGGCCCTGAACTCATCGACACAGTGATGAGTTCAGGGCCTGTGGTGTTTCCGCTCCAGGGCGACGTTCCGCGCGCCGTGCGGCTGTTCCGCGGTCTGTTCCCGCGGCTATTCAACGTGCGGCGTCAGACACGCCCGGGATGTGCGCTCCAGTTGCTCGGGGTCGGGATCCCCCGTAATGTATTCCCTTGTCAGCGAAACGGAGAACGGCGCGAAAGCGGCCGAGATTCGAATCGGACATCGGCTCTCACGAAATGCCCGAGAGCAAGACTTGCGAAAGTCTTGCAGGAGCGTGTAAAGTAAGAGACTCGATCTCACCGCGAGGTGGACACCCCGAGGGTGGTCCAGCTGGAGCGCGTATTGCTCCCAGCGGTTGATGACAGGTTGCTGTTCGGAGCTCTCTTGGTTGGGGGTGACGGGTGGTGTCTGGTCTTTGAGAACTCAATAGTGTGCAC